>JAHBTC010000049.1 GCA_019638835.1 Fimbriimonadaceae bacterium | reverse complement strand
CCCGGTACTCGTACGAAGACGTGCAGGAAAGAGGAGTTTTGTTCTTCCCGCCCGGAACGGAAGTTTACGCTGGCATGATCGTTGGCCAGAACGCCCGGGACGAGGACATGATCGTGAATATTACGCGGCAGAAGGCGGCGACAAATATTCGGTCGGCGACCAGCGATACAACCACCGTGATTGACGCCCACCGTGAGTTCAGTTTGGAGCAAGCACTCGCTTGGTTGCGTGACGATGAGTTGTTGGAAGTCACGCCGAAGATGCTTCGATTCCGAAAGAAGATTCTGGATCACAGTGAGCGCAAGGTCTACGACCGTAAGGCACAACTCTAAGGCAAAAAAATGGGTGCGGTTTCCCGCACCCCATAACTGCTTGTCGTGATCGCGATCTCTGACGTCTCCGTGCCGGTCGCTTTGAGAACATTCTTGGTGACAAATGTTAAGAACTGGATAACAACGGGAAAGTTGGTCGGGAAGTCCCGGGCCCGTACCCGTCGGTCAATGTCTCTCATCGCAATCGAAAGCGGGGTCAAAATGGAAACGCCAGATGATTCTCGTCATTGACAACTACGATTCATTTACGTACAACCTCGTTCAGTACATGGGCGAGGCCGGAGGAGAAACTGTGGTGGTGCGGAACGATGAAGTCAGCCTTGACCAAGTGGTGGCGATGGGGGCGCAGGGAATCATGTTGTCGCCCGGCCCGTGCGATCCAATGGCCTCCGGCGTTTGCATGGATTTGGTTCGGTCGGCACTAGCAGAGAACGGTGCGTTGAGAAAAGTGCCCTTGTTCGGCGTGTGCCTTGGGATGCAGGCGATGGGCTACGTTGCCGGGGCGACAATTCGCCGCGCCCGCACGATCCGGCATGGGAAGACTTCAGCCGTGCGCCACGATGGTTTGGGTGTATTCCATGGATTGCCCAACCCGATGGACGCGATCCGCTACCACTCACTTGTCATCGAGGAATCGGAACTTGGAGACGACTGGATCACCACCGCCCACGCGGATGACGACGGCGAACTCATGGGGATGCGACACCGCACGTTACCGATTGAAGGTGTGCAGTTCCATCCCGAGAGCGTACTTACGCAGAACGGGATTCAGATTGTTCGAAACTGGCAAAGCGCAGTCTTTGCTAGTCGGTGATCAGATTTGCGCCATGTTCTGTGGCAAACCTTCGAATAGCCTGCCTTGAGGTCAGTCGTACGAGGGTTTTCGTTTGCCATCGATCTTCGGCAAACCGCGCTTCGTACATTCGCTTTCTTCGATGGTAGGTGGTCAGGAACCACCAAAACAGTCCTTCGTGCCCGACAAAAACTGCCCGGAGCGTTTGGGTGTTGCCGTTGCATATGGGCCGCCGTGTACGCCAGTCAATGTACAACCTCTTGACGAGTTGGCGAAAGTTTAACCAAAAGGGCAAATCCACCCAAACGATGTGAGTAGCCCTTTCCCAGATGTCGTCTCGAACGACTCCGTAGTTCCCGTCCATCGTCCACATATCCGCCTGAATCACTTCGAGAACCTTGGCCCGGAACTCATCCTCTTCCGTCTGGACCCAGCCAGGTTGCCAAGAATAGGAGTCAAGTGGGTGGTGCGGAATCCCGTATGCCTTACCCAGCGCCCGGGCGAGAGTTGTCTTCCCACTGCCAGTCGTACCCACTACGATGATGCGGGGTCCATCGGTCAGCATCAACGGAAGTCAGGGAGGTAGTCCTGTTCTGCCTCAAACATACGGTCAAACATCTCGCTGATCTCAGCCGGGCAACAGACTGCGGCGGTCAGAGGATCGAGATAAAGCGCTCGTTTCGCAGTCTCTCGGTCGCCCGTCAAACACGCATCGGCGGCGAGGTCGTACATGCGCATTTGCGAATCGCAGATTGCCGCCATCGCTTTCGGAAGCCGGCCAGCGTGGATCGGTTGCCACCCATTCCTGTCGACCAGACAGGCAACCTCGACGACTCCATCATCCATAAGGTTCGGTATGCAACCCGTGTTCGGAACATTGCCGTGAACCACGAATGGCACGTTCTTCTCTATCGCTTCGATGATCCATGCTCCGTACTCGTAGCTACGCGTGAGGTCAGGTGCTTCTTCTCCGGCGTCAATCTTACGCCGGCGTTCGTCTTGGTTGGCTCGCCACGTCGGCCAATTGTTCGCGTAGAACGACTCCTCTCCTCGATAACCGCTGGCTGTGTACTTGTCTCTGAGAGCCTGCGAAGTGCGGTAATAGGGCAGATACTCGCTTAAGTGACCGCTACTCTCGGTGATGAACGCGCCAAAGTGGATCATCATGTCGCTCCGGACCGGTTCGGCAATCGCAAAATCACTGGCGCGGTCACGGGCCATCGGCATCAACACGTCATATAAGTCTCTTCCATCCGGGCCGCGCAACTCCGTGAACCATGCGAGGTGGTTCACACCGGCGCACTGCCACTTCATCTGTTCGTATGGGAGGCCCGCATACCGAGCAAGCATGCGCCCGGTGCCCTGTACGCTGTGGCAGAGTCCGATGTGGGGAAGGGCTGACGCGCGGTCGGCGGCGAGGCACATGATGCTCATCGGGTTCGTGTAGTTGAGTACGCGGCATTGAGGCGCGAGTTCCTCGATGTCATGGAGAATGCGTAGCCACTCCGGCACCGTTCGCATCGCCTTGAACAAACCACCGGGTCCGATGGTGTCCCCGATGCATTGGGATACCCCGTACTCCAGAGGGATGTCGTTATCGGGGCGAACACACGCTAACCCGGAGACTTCGATTGAGTTGATCAGATAATCGGTATCGGGAAGCAGTTCTCGACGACTTGTGCTCGCTCGGACTTGCCATAGTTGAGATTGTTCGGTTTCCTGAAGGATTTTCTCAATGAGCCTCCGGCTCAGAGCGAGCCTAGATTCATCCACATCGACAAGTCGTAGTTCGCCTCCCGAATGATTCGGAATCAAAATGACATCGCGTAGGATGCTCGAGGTGAAGAACGAGCCGGCACCCATCATCGTCACGTTGATCTTTCGCGTGAGGTTGCCAGGCAGCCCAACCCGACCGTCGGGGAGGCTGTGGGCGGCATGGCCAAGGTCTGCGCTCATCGAATCGGGAGTTTAGCCGAGGCGGTTTGCGTATGATGAAGGCATGTACCGCACCTTGAGGGCGATCCACCGCTGGGTGGGCTTGATCACCTCACTTTTCCTGATGTCGTTGGCGATCACCGGGTTTCTCCTGGCCAAGAAAGGGGACATTGGGTGGATGCGACCCGCGGTAGTCGAAGCGACCCCGGCAATCGACTACACCCAGGTTGTCGGGCCAGGTCAAGCGATGGCGTCGGCGTTCGCACTGGGTGACGCGCGGATGAAGGAACCGAAGGACGTCGACCGAGTGGATTACCGCCCGAAGGACAACATCCATAAGGTGTTGAGCAAAGATGGATACCTGGAGGTCCAAGTGGATGGGACAACGGGGAAAGTGCTGCAGACGGCCCCTCGCAACGACCAAATGACCGAAGACATCCACGACCTTTCGATTGTGTCGGACTTCGCTCATGCCTGGGTTCTGCCTGCGGTGGCGGTCATCCTGATTTTTCTCAGTTTCAGCGGGATCATCATGTTCTTCACGCCGGTGTATCGTCGCTGGAAGTTCAAGCGCAGCCCTGCGGCGGCGAACGCTAAGCATTTGTAGTTGGGATGAGCCGATCGAAGCTTAGACCGAGAGCCTTCTCAATTGTTTCAGGCTCGGCAATCTCCGTGGCACCTTTGTTTTGCACGAAGTGATCACGACAAACTATTGTCTGACCATAGGCTCTGCCCCGAAACTAGCCGGATTATCCCAATGATACTGATACACTTCTTCGAAGTTGCCTCCTGGGCGTACAACGAACACTTTGCATCCAGATGGCACTCCACCGAGCTGCGCGTATGTACTCATAATCCGGAAGGACTTTACTTTCCCATTTGTCAAGACATGATCGCGGTAGCGATTAGCGATTGCCGGATTGGTCAAGGAGAATCTCGCGGCCTTTCCACTCATCTTTTCACTCAACAAGAACTTGGTCGTGAGCCGCGAAGCATTCTACTTTTGAACATACGCAGGAATCATCAACAGCCCTGCGATGGCTGACACTAAACCAAGCAGAATGAGCAGGACGATCGCCCATAACCGGCCTTCTCGCCGCGTAATCACTTCTCACCCGGCAACACAATGCCCTTCATGATTGTTCGCTGAGCGAACAAGAAAACAAGAAGCGTCGGCACCGCCGCCAGCGTCACTGCCGCCATCATCACCGCCTTCGGCGCGGACTGCTGTAACTGGTAGATGAACACCATCAAGGTCCACATTCGCTGATCCTGCGCAACGAGGAACGCGTACATGAACGACCCGTATGCCCCCATGAACGCCAGCAAAGCGAGGTAGCCGAGGACGGGTTTTGAGAGAGGTAACGCTAACTTCCAGAGCATCGTCCCCTCCCGCGCGCCGTCTAGTTGTCCGCTTTCGAAGATTTCATTTGGGAGCGAATCGAAGAACCCTTTCAGCAAAAAGATCATGTATCCGTTTGCGGCCCCCGGTAACACCAGTGCCCAGAACGTATTCAGGAGGTGCATGTCCTTCAGGAGCAAGAACGACGGGATCATCGCCACTTCGGCGGGGAATGCCATGGTTGCAAGTAAGAAAAGCAAGATCTTCGCCGTCGCCGGCATCGGATAGCGGGAGAGCGCATAAGCCGCCAGCGGATTCACGGTCAACTGGATGAGGATAACGAGGAGGCAGAAGATTGCCGTGTTGACCAACGCCCGACCATTGATGAGCATGTAGGTGAGCACATAGCGGTAATTGCGCAGGCTCATTTCTGTTCGCAACGCGCTGGAATGAGCCGCAACAAACGCCGACTCGTGGGCCGCGATCGGCATCTCGGTCGAATGTTGCGCGGCCCAGAGCGTTTCCGCACTCTGCTCCGAGTAGCGAATCGGAACGCCTTCCCTCAGAAATTGCGCTCGCATTTCGCCGTCGGCAGGCAGAGTGAGTTGTTCGAAAGTCGTGGCGCTACCGAGAAGATCGGCGGGTACGGAATCGAACTGGTTCGCGAAATTACTCCGCATCCACTCCTGATAGATGCGCGTTACACGGACGGGCACGCGGAATTCGGTCGGGAGCGTGCGTTTGAACTCTACATAGTCCTCCCACTTCGCACCCGAGGTGGGATTCCACCCTCGGCGGTCTAAGTTTTCGTTGGGTGGGGCAACCGCGCTGAATGTTGTATTGAGTTCAAGATACGCTTTATTGACATCGTCAATCGTGGCGTACTTCGTCCGCAAATAGATTTGATACTGCTGCGTGAGTTTGCTGGTGACTTGGTTCGGAGCGGTCGTGAATCCCGCCTTCCAATACTCCGGCTCAAGCCCACGAAGGAAGGCGTCATACTTCTCAACCTCCTGCCCGGTTGCGTTCGCGCCGACGGCTGACGACGAGATCACACTCATGTCCCCGGCGTACTTATCGTCGCGATATTTTTTGAGAAGATCGTCGTTGCTCGTCCAGAACGCAGGAATCAACCGGGTGTCGTTCTGGTCGGTCGGTCCCTTGAATCCCGTGGTCATCATCACCGCGAATGGATAGAGGGTGGTGATGGCCCCCATTGTCAGCACGAGATACAGCACAGCCATCGCGAAACGGGCTCGCGGGCGCTTCCGGCCGACCTTGCTGACGAGGGACATCTGCGGGATTCACTCTACCCACGGGAGGCTCAACACCCCGCATCCGTACCTGAATTTCGCAATCCTAGTAAAAACACTGAAATCCCAGTAATTTTACTAGGTGAACCCGGTAATCAAACCGGGAATGAGTGATGTGTCAGGGTCTCAGACCGGCAGAACTACGGATAGAAAAGCCGGCCACCCCGACAGGAAACGGACAAATGTCTTTTCGCATCAACACAAACGTTTCGGCAATGAATGCCTTGCGCAACATCGGCGGCAGCGCCATGGAGTTGAGCAAGTCAATCAACAAACTTTCGACGGGATTGCGCATCAACAGCGCGGCCGATGACCCGGCTGGCCTCATCGCCAGTGAGAACTTCCGAGCGCAACTCAGTGGCATGGATGCAGCGTTGCGCAACAACCAAGACGCTCTGAACTTCGCGAAGACCGCCGATGGCGCTCTTGACGAGATCAGTCGCCTCCTGCGAGATGCTCGCGCCCTTGCCGTCGCTAATGGTAACAGCACCATTGACGCCGACCAGAAGCAGGCGAACCAAACGCAGTTGAACAACATTCTTGAGTCGGTCAACCGCATCAGCCGAACGACGCAGTTTGGTCGCAAGACTCTGCTCGACGGCTCGGCAGGCGTTCAGGCGAATGTCAACAGCCCGACGGTTCTCGCTTCGGCGGCGGTCTCCGGTGCCTTCGGTGGCGCAACTCTCAATGCGAACGGAACGCTCGGCGTAAACGTGACGACCGCTGCGACCCGAGCCGCCGTAACGGGTACGGCCGCTTACACCGCTGCGACCTCGCTGGTCGGTGCCGGTTCGTTCACGCTTAATGGTCAGGTCTTCACAACGACCTCGGCAACCACCCGCGATGACCTGATCAACATGATCAACGAGGCTTCCTCGACGACCGGGGTCACGGCTGCCGTCAGTGGTGGAAACAACGTAGTCTTCACGCAACTCGAATACGGATCCAACAAGTCCGTTCAGTTGACGACCAGTGCAGGATTGATCAACACGCTCGCTGGCTCAGCCAGTTCGACCGGAATCGATGCCGTCGCAACGGTCACATACACCGTCGGTGCGGCCACTACGACTGCCGCGTTCTCGAGTGGTAAAGGGTTGACCCTCCGAGATACGAGTGGAAACGTCTTGACGCTGACCGCGGCTGGCAACGCCGTCGCCAACAACGCAAGCGCAGTCCAAATCTACAGCCAGGCTGCTCAGTTCCAGGTCGGTGCGAATGCCGGACAGACTGTCATGCTGAACCTCTCGAACACGAGTGCTTCCAGCATCGGACTTGGCACGGTGGACATCACCGGAAACAGCGTCTCGGCCGCCCTTGATGCCATTGACCAAGCAATCGGCACCATCGGAAACACCCGCGCCAACATCGGTTCGTTTATGCGAAACACGTTGGAATCGAATGTGCGAAGCCTCGGCGTCGCCAAGGAATCTTTGGCTGCCACCGAGTCCAGCATCCGAGACGTGGACGTTGCGGCCGAAATGACGAACTTCACGAAACTTCAGATCCTCCAGCAGAGTGGTCTGGCCATGCTCGCCCAGGCAAATCAGGCACCGCAGGCCGTCCTCTCCCTGCTGCGAGGATAAGATTGACTTCACAACCCGCGAAAAGACACCCCCCGGCTTCGGCCGGGGTCTTTTCGCGTTTGCGTTCAACCAATTTTGACCCCGCCTTGACTATCATGAGTCGTGGATTCGTTTGCGCCGGATGAAACCGCCACGAGGGCGGTCGGAGCCGACTTAGCGCCAAACTTAAATGCAGGCGAAGTCGTTCTGCTCTTTGGCGAATTGGGCGCAGGGAAGACCACACTTGTCCGGGGAGTCTTAGAAGGCCTTGGCTGGAATGGCGCGGTCCGCTCACCGACGTTTTCTCTCTTGCACCTCTATGCGACCGATCCCCCGATCGCCCACGCTGACCTGTACCGCGTTTCGTCGGCAGAAGGGATTGGATTGGAAGACGTACTCGAAGATCACATCGTGCTCGTAGAATGGCCCGAAGCAGGGGAAGATGTACTCAAGAGCCGACCCGGATGGCGAGTAGAGATTGCTCCCGAAGGGACTGGGCGTCGAATCACGATTGCGCGCCTCTCGGGCTAGACTCTCGCTATGGCCCTTCGCGTCGGGATTCTGAGTGTCGCCCACATGCACGCGACTTCTTACGCCGTCTGTCTCGCGGATCGCACCGACGCTAACCTCGTTGGAGTATGGGACGACGAATCTGACAGAGGGAAAGCATTCGCCGCCAAGTACGAAGTACCGTGGTTCGCATCTGTAGATGACCTTCTCGCTAACTGCGACGCCGTTTCGATCTGTAGCGAAAACATGCGCCACGCCGAACACCTCGAATGGGCGGCACGGGCAGGAATACCCGCACTCTGCGAGAAACCACTCGTCGCGAGCGAAGCGGATGCCCTACGCGTACAACGATTGATTGATGATGGCGCGTGGATCATGACGGCGTTCCCTTGCCCTTACGCCCCCGCGTTCCAGCAGGCTCTTGGCGCAATCAAAGGTGGACAGATCGGGCGAGTCGTTGGAATCGCGGGTACGAACCACGGATCATGTCCCGGTGGATGGTTCATTGAATCGGAGAAGTCAGGAGGTGGCGCGATGATTGACCATACGGTTCATGTTGCCGACCTCTTCCATCGTGTTCTTGGAGCGGAGCCAACCAACGTGCGGGCCCAAGCGGGCTCACCCATGTATGGTGAATCCTGGGACGACACTGCGATGCTGACCCTCGACTACGCGGACGGAGTTTTCGCGACTCTGGACTCATCTTGGTCGCGTCCAAAGGGATATATGATTTGGGGGGATGTGACCCTTCGTATCACGGGCGAAGAGGGGGTGATCGAGGTGGACCTGTTCAATCCGGGAGTGGATGCCTTTGGCGCGGATGGTTTGCGCCGACGCTCAACCGGGTCAAACCTTGATCGATTGATGATGGATGAGTTCATCGCTGCCGTGACCGAGGGCCGACCAGCGATGACCTCTGGAACCGACGGCCTTGCCGCGAGCCGAGTCGCGCTCGCCGGTTACAGCAGTCTGCGGGGCTAAACTACGACCCATGAGGGGCGCGACTGCGCTAATTCTCGTGGCGGCGGCAGGCACGATCCTGGCCGAGGTTGACCGGGATACGATGCGAGTCGAACTGAACGGTCTTCCCGGAATGCCGAGCATCATTGCCGGGCGATTTGAGGTGGAAACGGCCCGGTGTCTCACTCAGCGGATTGAACGCCTCACGGCCGAACTGTCGGCAATGGGCCCTCCGGAAGATTCGGCGACGTTCTCCCGTTTCGTAGAGTTATCCGAAAAACTTGCGGCGTCCCATGACGCGAATTCCGATCCGGCGGCGGCGGCGACGGTGATCGCAAAAGCGGTCGAGGCGGTTTCTTCTTATCCAGATCAGTCCGAGCGTGAGCTCGTAGCAAGTGCTCGACGTCGGCTACTGATGCAACAGGGGCGTTACTTGACGCATTTGGGCGTGAGCGATGGCAATCAGAATACGTTGGAGCAAGCCCAGGAGAGTTTCCGGCGGGCCTTTGAGATTGGCCCCCCCGAGCCGTTGGGGAAGGAAGAAGTCGAAGCGCAACTCGCCGACTGGATGTTGGAGGATTCGTCGAATCTCGCAGCGTTCTTGGACGGGCTGTCGGCGGCTGACCTGGTGAAGTTCCGCAATGGAATGACGGGAATGATGGTGACGGGCGAAGGGTGGGACAACCCGGACTATCTTGAGATTTTGCGGATGGCCATCGTTCGTGAGCGAACCAACTCGAATCTTGGGCCGACGTCGGTCAGCTATGCGCTTCGCAGGAGAATCGCTGAACTCGTCATGGACAAAGGGGAGACCCCCATCTTTGGTTTCCCAGTCACTGATGCGGTGCTTGACAACGGCGCGGAGATGGATGAAGCGCAGCGGGTCTTGGCTTCGCGCGCTTACGAGGAACTGTCCGCATCTGGCGCAGAGTATCGAAGACGCTACACCGAATGGTTAGAGAAAGGAATTGTTGCTGGTCGCCATCCCGATACGGATCCCAAGTTTTGGGAGGGATTTCAGGAAGCGCCGTTGCCTCGACCGGAGGCGCTGGACGGTAAGGAACCATTTGAGGAAAGGGAAGTGCAGTCCGCGCTCGTCGGTGGGGGAATAGGGGCTTTCATCGCAGGGATGGTGGTGGTTTATCGCCGACGCAAGCTCGCGCACCAATCGGTAGAATCTAAGCCGTGAGCATTTTTCGCGCTATCCTTTGCGTCCTCCTCCCCCCTCTCGCGGTGATTGACCAAGGGCCGAAGGCGATCGCGCTCACCGCCGTTTTAACTTTCTTTGGTTGGGTGCCAGGCGTTGTTTGCGCACTCGTCTACAGTAGTCGCGCGACCGCCACTGCCTAAGCCTCACTCTTCACTCAAAAACGATTTGATGCTTTCGGCCTGCGCCTTGGTCAGGGTCGGCACGGCCGCAATCTCATCTACCGTCGCCCGGCGGATCGCTTCAACCGAACCAAAGGATCGTAAAAGCAACCGCCGTCGTTTTGGCCCGATGCCCGGAATCTCGTCCAAAACGCTCCCCTGCATGCGCTTGTCTCGGATCTTGCGGTGAAACGTCAATGCAAAACGGTGGGCTTCGTCTCGCAAACGCCGCAAGACCAGCAGTCCTGGTGCCATCAGTGGCAACTCAACTTCACGGAACAAATAGTCACCATTCGGTTGATGAACCGGGACATAGATCAACTCCATGCGCTTCGCGAGCCCGACCATAGGGACACTTAGTTCGAGCGAATCCCTTGCCTTCAACGCGGCCCCTAGTTGACCCTTGCCCCCGTCAATCATGATGAGATCCGGGAGCGGAGAGAACTTCGGGTCGCCGTCCAAGTATCGGCGGAGCCGCCTCATCAGCACTTCATTCATCATTGCGAAATCGTCAGGAGTCTCGGCGTGCCATTTGATTGCGAACCGCCGATACTGCGACTTGGCTGGTTGAGCGTTTTCCGCGACGACCATACTCCCGACCGGCGCCTTCCCTTGGATGTTGCTGATGTCGTAGCCTTCAATGCGCATTGGCGGCCCCGGTAGTTCTAGGGCTTCCGCGAGTTGACCGAGTGCTTGCTCCGCAAATGCCTCTGCCTCTTCAACCTCAAGCGAGTACGTGTTGAGGGCTTGCTCGGCGTTCTGCATTGCGAGATCAACAAGTCGCATCCCTTCGCCACCACTTGGCACTTCGATGTTCACCGCCGCGCCTCGCCGTTGTCGTAACCACTGCTGAACGATGTTGCGCTCTTCAATCTCAACGGGAAGGAGCACTTCGCGGGGCACCTCGGGCGAGTCGGAATAGTACTGCTTCACGAATTCCTGTACGGCTTCCGACGGGCTGCTTTCCTTGGTGCCATCCAACATGAACTGACGCTGACCAATGAGCCGTCCGCCCCGGATGTAGAGCATCTGCACGGCCGCGCCTCGGTCATCCTTGACGACGGCAAGTACGTCACGGTCTTGCCGATCTTCGCTCAAGACCCGTTGCCGCTCCATCACCCGCTCAAGCGAACCGATCTTGTCTCGAAGCACCGCTGCTCGCTCGAATTCCTCTTCCTCCGCAGCCTGATTCATTTCTGACTTAAGGTCTTCGATCACTGAAGCCTCCTTGCCCTGCAGGAATCGCTCCACCTTTTGGATGACATCGCGATACTCCGAGCGATTGGCGAGCCCCGCGCAAGGGCCAAGGCACTGCTGCATGTGATAGTAGAGGCAGGGGCGTTGCTCCTCGCGCCCGCTCCAGCTTTTGCCGCAGGGGATCAGCGGAAACACCTTGTGGAGGAGTTGTAGAGTCTCGCGGACGGCCCAAGCGTTTGTATACGGCCCAAAAGTGCGCCCCAGCCCCTTTCGGGGGTTCCTGGTGAAAATCACTCGCGGAAAGTTCTCTTTTGTGATCGCGATATAGGGGTAGCTTTTGTCATCCCGTAGTCGAACGTTGTAGGGGGGGCGGTGTTGCTTGATTAAATTGCATTCGAGCACCAACGCTTCAAGTTCGCTTCCGACGACCATCCACTCGACATCGGCCACTCGGAACACCATTCTTGCAATTCGAGTGCTGTGGTTGGTGCTTTTGTGGAAGTAACTCCGCACACGGTTCGCGAGGTTAACGGCCTTCCCAACGTATAGCACCGAACCTTCGGCGTCACGATAGATGTAGCAGCCGGGTTCCTTTGGCAGTCGCTTGAGTTTGGCGGTGAGCCCCTCGGGGAGAGTGCGGGTGGCGATGTTTCTTCATACCACCTGAGTTGCACGGGCATTGCAAATGTGTCGTTTTGGCGTCCCAATTGGGTAGGTTTGACGCAATGATTGAGTTTGTTTTGCCGGGAAGTGATGGGCAGACGTGGTCCTCAGCGGCTCTGCACGGGAATGGGCCGGTTGCTCTCCACTTCATCAAGAAGACGTGTCCCGTGAATGCCGGGGCGATGACGTACTTCAAGCGGATGGCGTTAGCAATCCCGATCCGATACGTCGGCGTGATCGACGGTGATGCCACCGCGTACTCCGCATATCAGGCCATGCACCAAATGCCCTTCCCATGCATCTTGGACCCTGACCGCGAGTTAATTGCCGGTTATGACGTTTTGCGCTCGCCTACTTTGATCCTATTCGATGGCGCAACGGAGCGGGAGCGTTGGGAGAGTTTCTCGGCTGAGTCTCTCCCGGATATGGCGCGACTCCTTGCGGCGGCTTGTTCAGCGGAAATGCCTCACCTTGAGTTTCCAGGTGCGCCGGACCGTGAGAAGTTTGGTTGAGCGTATTGATGCAGCCCCGCCGGTCGGCGGAGCGTCAGAGGGAACGTGGTCACAGGTTTCGTAGCCGGTCTGGTCCTCGCGGGCCAGTCACGGGTGCTTTTGTACGAGTGCGAGCCTCACCCCGTGGGACAGGTTGTACGCGAGATCGCGGCGCAGGAAAACCTTGCGATCTCGGCCGATCCCGAGTTCGACAACGAATGGATGGTGATGCGGTCGAAGAGTTTGGATCGAGATTTCTTGCTTACTGAATTGGCAATCGTCTCCAACGCTTCATGGGTTGAAGAAGGTCGTCGGCTTGTTTTGCGGCGAACCAGCGAGTCTCGTCGGCGCGCCGCAGATCGCGCGGCGGAGATTGTGCGGGAGAATCTTTTAGCAACCCAAACGGAGAAAGGTTATCCTGATTTCCTTGACTACTCGGAAAGCCAAATTCGGCAAGTCCTCCAAGAACGTGTTGACGGTATTCACCCAGAACGATTCGGAGATTGGTTGCCCGAAAGTGAAATTGAGCGCGTTGCATTAGAACTTGTACCTTACAACTCCTTCTTCCGCTCTCAATGGCCGATCCTTATCTTTTCGGAATCGGGTATTGGGCTGACTACTCCTGCACCTGCGCAATTGCTGCAGTTAGTCAAGAAGGTGCAACGACAATCCGAACTGAGTCAGCGGATTTGCGAGCAAATCGGACTGCCCTCTCACCGCAACCCTTTCCGTGCCGAGGCAGTGAAAGACAATACTTGGCGGGTTCAGGTGTCTTTATTGGGTGACATCGTATACGCACGAGTGAGTGGAATACACGCGGGGACGTCAATTTCCTTGGACAGAGATTCTCTCTTCACGAACCTTCAAGATGCGATTAAAACGGACAATGCGCATCCGATCTTGAGTCAAGTGGAGCAAGATCTTTTTGCGGTTCCTATCAACTCTGAGCGGCGAACAGCCGTTGTCCGAAAATTGTTTCTCGACCCAAACTTTGATCCTCGGCAACTAATGTTCGGTCATCTAAAAGGTCTTGCCGATGTCGCTGGCGTGGATAACTACCTTGTCCACTTGGGTGTAGCCTCTGATGCGTTGAGCACACTATCGCCAGAGGCAACCAGACCCACATATTTCACCTTATGGTCAAACATCTGGCAGGGATACCTAACGGATGGCGTCTGGGATAAAGATCGATCCTGGGTCAGGTGCGGCCCGATTGGAGTTGGTGATCACACCGCGCTTTCGCCAACGTCGTCTTCCCTCCGAGAACTATGGGGCGCCATTGATGACGAACAGGGGCTCCAGCCGATGGAAGAAGAGGAGTTTTGCCTCCGCAACCAGTTTGTTCGAAGCGGATACGGACATGCGTATAGTACCGGGCTGGTTGGTCGCCGGCCAGTAGCAACGAGTTATCCTGGATTGATCGGTTGGCTAAATTCGATAGCACCGCGTGGCGACTATTCCGAAGTGTCAGTTGATTACGGGCGGATTCCACAGTGGCTCCAGGACACGATCCGTTCAATCATTTTGCTGGATCGAAAAGATCAGGTTTATGTTGATGGAGTCGGATGGCAATCGAGGATTACTGAGGAAACGTTGCCCCTTGTTAAAGTTCACTTTTGGAGGGGAACCGCGAGAAACTTACAACTTGACAACGATGGTATTCCGGAAGAGCCTTACCTGATCAATGACTTGCTCCTCTACCGTAATTCAGAGGATAGAGCTAGCACACTAAATGATTCAGGCATTAGAAAGATTACGCAAGTCACTTGTCGGATGTATCTTTCTTTCGGTGAAGTGAAGTTCGGCGGAGATTATTCGTTCTCATATTTGAACGGAACCGAGGTGATCACCCCCGAGACGCCTATAAAAGTAATGTTCACCGAGAAGGAGTGGGCGCAGTTGGAAGAGTATGACAAGCGTGAGTCCACCTTTTTCGCGCGATTTCGTGACCGATAACTGTTTTTTGAGGTACGAGTCTGTAAAATAAGGTGGTTGGTACCGCAATGAAATTGAGCTTTCTTGCCGCGGTTTTTTTGCTGGGCTCAACGATTGTTGCAACCCCGATCTCGGTGACCGTCCCGACCGGAGACGTCCCGACGGTCTTCATGTCCATTAACGAAGCCAGTGGGGAAGAGTGGGTCGCCCCAGGCTTCAATCGGGAGTTCCTTACCGTCATCGTTACGGATGTTGAGCCCGCCGCCCTCCGAACGAAGATCGCCGAAGTCCTTGGCGCAGAGTGGCGAATGGAAGGCGAAAAGTGGGTCCTGTTTCGGAGTAGCGCAAAGCTCCGTGAACTGCGAGATCAAGATATTGCCCGCCTCGCTCCTACGCTACAGGAACAACTGAACAAACTCAAACCGCTGACCGAACAACTCGATACCGAAGATCTTCAAGCATTGGTGGCCGGCGATCTCGCTCTCCAAATGAATCGAACCGATACGAACCAATATGATTGGCGAGCGATTCAATCTCTTCGCGATCAGACTCCGGGCCAACGGGTCATCGCCAATATGCTTGCTCAGATAAACGCGGCGGATCTTGTTTCGATGCCACCGTCGGGCCGCTACATTTACACCCTCCAAGGCGGTCCGAGACAACGTCGCCTGCCGCCAGTTTGCGCTTCGATTCTTCAGCGAGGACAGAGAGACGAAGCGTGGTTGAAGCGGAATCGCTCGCCGCTCGCCACGAATGAGAGCATCGATTTTGGGTTTTTCAACCAACTTCCCGTCGGGGATGAACCGTGGTTTATCCGAGTCGAAAACTCGGGGTTCGGAGGTTTGGAATGTTCTTTCAACACGTTCGCGAAGATGTCGGACGAGATGTATTACGTTCAGAACAAAGCGTCTTGGATGTTCAATCCGTTGCCGAACGCGCCGCCCGTGGCCCCAAGTGCCGATGACCCCGGAGCGGACATTGAACTCAGTCTGACGGAGAACGAACGAAAGTTCCTTGATATCGTTCGCAGACGGGTTGTTCCCGGCAACGACCCGACGACCGAGCGAGAGAACATCTTCCACTGGTTGGCTGCCGAGGAACCGTATTCGTTCGTGTGGGACTCCGCGCTTCGTGATCTCGCCAAGCACCGCGAACTTAATGTCGTGGCCGTTCCCGACGTAATGGCTTGGTACTTGCTTATTTTTCTGATCTCGCAGACTCCGACCGCGACGATTGCTTCGGTCGCCGCCGCTACGATCAACTCTCCTTACTCCCGGAGCCAATTCGCTGACGGGTGGTTGATGATCCAGCCAATTCGGTCGGCGGCACTGGCTTCGCCCGAACCTGAACGAGAGGCCGTTCGACGCCTTTTCACAATCCTAGCGTCCGACGAAGAACCGACCGGAATGGACATCGCTCGGTTTGTCGCCGACAGTAAAGCGGAAGACTACATGAACGTGGGAGTGCTCCCGATCACGTTCTCCCAAATCAATTCGCCCGTCATGATGGTCTTCAATAGACCATCATCCTGGAAGGGATATCGGATTGTGGGATCACTGAGCGATGCGCAACTAGCGGTTCTTCGTGATGGACGTCCCATATTCGTAAGCCAACTCTCTTCGCGTCTGCGCACCCTGATGGATGACTGGTTCTATTGCGATTCAGTCTCGCAACTCAGATCGTCGAATTCTCGCCCCCAGGACATGTCCATGTACGATATGACAAATCCAGGTGAACCGACTTTCCTTTTCCCAAATGGATTGCCGAACGACGCGACTCTCTCGCGATCGGCGTGGGATACAATTCAGGCGCTTGTCACGTTGCGCGCACCGTCTGGCACAATTACGCAACAAGTCATGTCCGCTTCCACTCTCGCGTGGTCCATCGTGAATCAGCAACCAAATCGCAACATCGTTCTCTCCATGGTGCCGGTGACCTTGCAGAACGAGAAGTTCTCGCTCAACGCAGGTTTCTGTGAACGCGGCGTTACGCTGATAGGGCAGCAGTTCCCGCATGGTCGAGAGCCTCGTGCGCTAAGTGCCATGCCAGAAGAGTTTCGCAAACAAGTGGAAGAGATCATGGTGCAATACCAGCGGAACAATGTCGGGAACCCTCCGCCACCCACAGGAAATCGCCGACCTTGATTGCCGCTCTTCTACTTTCAGCAGTCCAGCCATCACTCGTTACCGTCATTACGCCGACGGCGGATGTGCCGACCGTTCTTTCATCTGTTACCAAAGAGACAGGCGTCCTGCATACGGGCCCCGGCTTCGAGCGCGAATTCCTCACTCTCCACGTCACCGATGTGGATCCGGCTGAGTTGAGGGAGAAAATTGCTTTCGCCCTTGACTCATCGTGGACTCCATCGGGCAACGGATTCCGGCTCACTCGAAGTGCGGCCGACCTCACTCGCCTACGAAGCGATGATCTTGACCGTATGGTGGAATCGCTGGAAGAAGACCTTGATCGTGTCCCCCGTCAGCGCCCCCGACTCGACCTTGAATTGATGCAAGGCTATCTGGCATCGGCGAAGGAGTGGGATGAGTATTACGAGGATGATGAGGACTTCACGCCTCCTCCCGAGTTCAAATACGAACCCTCCACGGTGGCAATGTGCGAGGTGTTCCGAGCCATTGGCTTACGGCAACTAATTGACATTCCGATTGGAAAGCGCACTGTCTTCTCCACGCACCCAACGGCGGCACAACGGGCAATACCTCGCTCCGCGATGCAGATCATGGCCCGAGGCGCGGCGGAAGAGGCGTACTTGAAAGACAATTCTGAGGAGTTTTTTGGGGGACTCGAAGCTAACCGCCCGTTCGCCGTCATTGCGTATCGAACAAGCGACCAAGTCTTCTACTTCGAATGGAACAAGTATACGCCCGTCCCAGAAACGACACCTCGCTCACCTTTCGCAAACTACGCTCAGATTCAGTATTTGGATGACTATTCGTTTCATGCTGGCGACGAACGCGAGTTTGCCGAGAGCCTGACCCACGACCGGGGCGAGAGAATTGAGTTCGCGGGGCTCGACAAATTGTTTCACCAAACGGTACTTGGTCTGGACGACTCGGATTACTTACGGTCGGTATCAAGTGAGGTCTTCCCAGACGTTGTGCGCCGCGAACCGTACACATTCGTGTGGGATGCGAGTATCGCGGCGATTGCCGGGGCAATGGATCTTGATCTGGTCATCGTGCCTGAGAATCAACTGTGGAACGTCCTCACCTGGACATGTCTCACCCAAGCACATCCCAACACGGGCATGATTGCCGACTTGCTTGGTTTGGTGAACAAGGATCGTGGAGCAGGATCTCACTGGAAAGTCATCAAGCCAAAACTCAGCATCGCTTCACGAATGTCCGAACCCGACCGAAGTGACCTGCAAGATTTCATGCGCGATTCGCTCGCGAGCAACGGAGAAAGTCTTTGGCCCTTGATTCGGTTTCTCGCTAAATCAAAGTTACCCAGTGCAGAATTCACGGGCATGAGCGTCCTCCAGATCCTCCAACCATTTGGCAATGCACTGGAAGACGCATCCGACTTCGAGTCAACGGACTCATTACAGTTCATTGGTAGCCTGTCTTCGGAGTCTTTCCGTACCCTCACCGAGCAGGGAAACGTACTCATCGAAAGGCTGCCCCAGGTCACACAGAAGAAGGCGTGGGATTGGGTGCAGAGCCACGACTTGCTCACTTCATACGGCACTAGCTACCGTGAACGCCTCTATTTTGATCCGAGCGTCTTATATCCCCGATCTTTACCCGCAGGAACCCAACTCAACCTAAATGTGGAAAAGAATCTCGCTTTCTATGTCCAGTTTGAGTCCTCGAATGGAAGTCGGCAATGGATGACTCTCGGAGCCGAAGAAGGAGCCCACTACTTCTACTACCCTTCGAACGGGTCAAGGGTCGTGGGGATCGCGCCGAATACGTTGGTCTATTCGACCTACCGGATCGTCATGCCGGACGGATTGGAAGTATCTGAATTTCTTACTTCCGTTGAGTTTCCTTACGGTCGCAATGGCAGATCCATTGAGGACATGCCTTCCGAGTATCGAGAAATCTTGGAGAAGGCTCGACTCAATCCGCCGACACGAGAAGAGAGCGGCGGCGGGGACGGATCTGAAGATCCTCGCAGCCGGCAAGGGCCGCGAGGATAGAACGATTACTGACCTTGCTGAAGACGCTTTTCGAGCGCTTCCAACTCTTCGTCAACCAATGACTCGTCGGCGGGTGTCGAAGATGCCACTTGATCCTCGCTGACCTTGGGGCCGAGGCCCAGTTTCTCTTCGAGTGCTCGAAGTTCCTCGTCGGCGGCGTAATCCATCGCTTGGTCCTCCATTTGCATCATCTTGCCTTGGATGCTGCCCGAAAGCATTTCTGTGCGAGCGGCCGCTTCGGCTTGCTTGTCCGCGATTTTGTCGCGAGCCGCAGCGAAGGAACCCTCATATTGGTTCTCAAAGGTCAATCCTTCCAGAGCCTGTGTGATGGACGACTGAATCTGGGCTTGTTTCCACTGCGCCTTCAGGGCCAGAGCCTCGGCGTATTTACGTCGAACCTCTTCTTCTTGTCGCTTAATCGCAATCTTGACCTGCTCCACCGTCTCGGTAGCCGTTGCTAACGTTGGCTTCAACGATTCGATGCTCTGGTCACAACCTGCCTTCTCGCGCAGAAATTGACGGGCAAGGTCGCGGTTGCCGGATTTCAACGCCGCCGCCGCCTGATTTTCGAGTTGGGTCGAGCGCTGAGTTTGCTCGTCCATCAACTTCTGCAACCGATTACGCTGGGCGATGGCTTGGACCGCCTTTTCGCGGTTCGCCACCAGGGCACCCTGCATATCACGGCGTGCCTGATCCAGCATGATCTCCGGATCTTCCAAACTGTCCATTCCGCGATGGAAAATGGCGCGGAGCCAGGCGAAAAAGCGCTTCATGAATCTAAGAACCCCAGTTGAAGCAACGAGGATACCTTTCGAAGGATGCATTGGACCCATATTCGCGGCCCCAAAAGGAGCGGGACTTCTCCCCTCTTCGCGACCGACTAAGGCCCGACCCCTAAAACCCCATCGGTATACTCCCCCACGCACTTGAGTCCACGCGCTCGCGCGGGCTGAGTACAAGTGTCGCCTGGACGAGTTGCTATGCCGAACGTTGGTACCGTTGTACAAATCTTGGGACCGGTCGTGGACTGCCGATTCCCGAACGAATTCCTCCCGAACATTTTTAATGCCATCGAAGTCATTGACGAGAGTCAAGGCATCCACCTGACGGCCGAAGTTGCGCAGCACCTCGGTGACGACATGGTCCGGTGCATCGCTCTCAGTGGCACCGATGGACTTCGACGTGGCATGAATGCCACCGACCTTGGCGCACCGATTTCCGTGCCCGTCGGTGAAGAAACGCTCGGCCGCGTGTTCAACCTTCTGGGTGAGCCCATTGATAACGGCGATGCCATCACCGCCGCCGCTCCGAAGTTGCCAATCCACCGAGAGCCACCGGCGTTCGTTGACCAAAACGTTAAGGTCGAACTGCTCCAGACGGGTCTGAAAGTCATTGACCTTCTTATTCCGTTCAACAAGGGTGGAAAGATCGG
>JAHBTC010000048.1 GCA_019638835.1 Fimbriimonadaceae bacterium | reverse complement strand
ACACCTTGACTTTATCGGGTTGGCCCAGCACTTCGCAGATGCCACAGGTGAATCGGAGTCCCCAAAAACGCAGATGTCCCGCTTTTGGCCCGTCGTCGAAGAGTTGCGGGGAGGTGGAGTGTTGCCACCGGAGATTCATCTCGCGGCAAGCGGTGGCTCAATGAACTATCCCGAATCACGGGGCACGATGATCCGAACGGGCATCGGCGCTTATGGAGTAGATCCGAAGAACTACCTTCGAGGAAACGCGCGACCTTCGCTTTCGTGGTTCGCCCGGGTCACGGCAATGCGCACAGTCGCGAAGGGTGAACCCATCGGTTATGGGGGGACATTCACGACGTCGCGCCCGACCAAGGTCGCGACTCTAGGCGTCGGATACGGTGACGGATACGGTCGACAGTTTAGTAACAAAGCTTGGGTCATGATCCAAGGTCACCGGGCCCCGGTGATTGGCCTGGTTTGCATGGATCAGACGATGGTGGACATAACGGATTTACCCCCCGTTGAGTTAGGAGATGTCGCAACTCTGATTGGCGAAGGCGTGCGGGCCGAGCAACTCGCCGATCTGATTGGCACGAACCCGCATGAAGTCCTGTGCCGCATCATGACGCGTGTTCCCCGCCGTTATCTCAACCGAGATTAGACGCGGACGATGCCACTCAACCGGGCTTCTTGTGGTGCGTAGCACTCAGTTTCTGAGCACACTTGGAATCGCACCCTAAGTTCAAACTCGGTTGTTTTTGGCGGCTTCATAAAGCGCACGGGCACTACGAGTTCCCCGGTGTACTGACTGTCTTCGGAGCCAGGAAACCCAACTTCGCCCAGCAAATTGTCAATATGCACCGTCGTCGGCACCAGCCATTGCGCAGGTGGGTTTGCGCTATTGATGTGATGCCCATCGGGGATGTCAAATCGAATGGCGGTATGGGCGTAGCCGTCGTCATGAATGCCGATGTCATCCCGGTCTAGGCTCACCGCGACCTCCGCCGATCGCCGGGCAGCGGTTCCCTCGTCTGAGCCCAGCACGGCTATGTGCCCTAGAATCCCCGAGAGCAACGTTTCGGTCGATTGGGGCATCTGCTCGACCCAGCCGAGGTTGGCACGTAAGATCGCGCTGGCACGTTCCGGATGTCCCAGCGACTGCCACACGATTGCCGCGACTCCATTCGGACTAGGAACGGCTTGGTCAAGGATGGGCTTCGTCGGGGCAAATACCGTCGGGGCGTTCTTGGAAGTCATGGTGTAATCGCCAATGACTTCGTCCAAGAATTCTTCTTCGATGTATTCCATCAGTTCGGCAGCGAATTCTTGCCAGTGTTCGTTTCCGGAGACTTTCGCGAGCCTTGTGAGCCCCTGAGCCATGTAAACGTAGTCATCAAGGAAGCCTTCGTTCGAGGCTCCTCGGATGTGGAGATAGCGAGGTAAGAAACCTTTCTCCTTCCATATCGAGTGCCAAACAGTTGCGGCCGCTTCGCTCAGTTCCGTTTCTCCCGCGAATGCGAGCGCACCAATCATGAGCCCATTCGCGCCCGAGATTCGTTTGTCATCAAGGCCGGGGCGAGGGCGTCCTTCACGCTTTCGCTGGAGTACTTGGAGGGCACCCTCCCAGCGAGCCCCCACATCATTAGAGAGTGACAGCACATTTGATCCCGTGACTGCTCCGCTTGCCTCGTCGGCGAAGTTGCCTTCGTCGCGCACCCCAAAATCCATCGCAAACGCCCCAAAGTCACTCGTTAAGGCATCGGCGAGGCTCTCGGACTTCCAGACATAAAACGCGCCCTCCTCCCCTTCACTGTCGGCATCGAGCGCCGTATAGAAAGTCCCGTCGGCGGCGGTCATCTCGCGCCAAACCCAACCTACAATCCCCTTCGAAGCGCGATCGTAGAGTTCGCGGAGACGTTCATCGCCCGCCATAGATGCGGCCGTAGCGTACGCCACTAACAGTTGAGCATTGTCGGTCAGCATCTTTTCGAAGTGCGGGAGGAACCACTCCCCATCCGTGCTGTATCGGTGAAACCCACCGCCGACGTGATCATGTATCCCGCCGAGGGCCATCCTTTCCAAAGTAAGGAGAGCTTGGAAAGAAGCTTCGCGGCTGAGATCTTCGATCAAAGCGGGATCGCCAGGGGCTTGCGGTCGCGCGGATGCGTACTTCAGCAAGAACTCGAGCGTGGCATGCGGAGGAAACTTCGGCCGGTCACCATAGCCACCATGCTCACGATCGAACTGATCGTGTAGCGACTGAATGGCTCGATCGCAAATCTCCCAATCAAGGTTCGCTCTTTGTGGCGAGAGAGTCCGCTCCCTCACTTGATCTATGGCTTGGGCGAATTCTTCGGCCTTTTCCCGAATCTCGCTTTCCTGCTCCTTCCACGCCCGGGCAAGACTCGATACGATCGTCAAGAACCCAGGGAAGTCTCCCCTTGCCTGGCGGGGAAAGTATGTCCCGACAAAAAACGGCTTCTGGTCAGGTGTAAGGAAAATCGTGAGTGGCCACCCGCCATGCCCCGTCGCGAGTTGCGTTGCCGTCATGTAAATCTCATCAATATCAGGGCGCTCTTCTCGATCCAACTTGATGGATATGAAATCGCGGTTGAGCGTCTCTCCCACTTCACCGTCTTCAAAAGATTCGTGGGCCATGACGTGGCACCAATGGCAAGACGAGTAGCCGATGCTGAGAAAGATTGGCTTGTTTTCGGCTCGAGCACGATCGAGTGCTTCGTCCCCCCACGGATACCAGTCCACCGGGTTTGCGGCGTGCTGACGCAGATAAGGAGAGGGGGAATCGGCGAGCCGATTAGGCATGAGGGCAGACTACCGAACTTGGTTTGTCGCGCCCCGGACGTTAGTATATGATGATGATTGCAACACTCGCGTTCTTGTTAGCCATGCCACTCGTGCCTCAAGATTCCGCTCAAGAAGTAGCCAAGCCGGCACCTCGGGCACATACCTTTGTTTTCTTAGACACCGCTCCGAATGCACCTGCTCTGACGGCAGACGAGCGCACAACACTCCAAGGTGAGCATCTCACGAGATTGCAGGTGATGTACGAAAAGCGTCAAGCATTCACCATTGGCCCGTTTGAGAACGGCGGTAACCATCGGGGAATGCTCCTCGTGGACATGGGAGCTAACGAAGCCCGGGCCAATCTCGCAGAAGATCCTCTGGTAAAGGCGGGCCAGCTTGTCGTGAATGTGATCCCGGTATCGGGAAACACGTCTGTCTTCAAACAAGCGGACCAGTTTTTCGACTTGACGATTCGACAAGTCGTACTCTTCCGAGATAAAGCAGAAATTCCGCCTCAGCGACCGGAAACCTTAGCGAAAGTCCAAGCAGATACGGTGCTCTTCCAAGTTGAGTTTGAAAAGATGTTCAGCGTGCCCTACCGTGCGATGACGACCGAACCGGGGGACCTGCGCGAGATTTGGATCGTGGACAGTGCCGAAACGGACAAGGTGCAAGCAGAGTTTGCCCAAGACCCCCGGGTCAAAGCCGGAATGATTGATATTCAGGTGTTGCCTTTCCATTCCACGAAGGACACGTTTCTTGCCCAACCCCCTTCACGGTAAGAACTGCGACGAAAAAACGCCCGCACCCGCAATGGGGTGAGGGCGTTCTTAACCGTGCCCGGCTTAGCGAACGGCTTGGCCGATAGCGTTTCGCAGGCTTGCGATACCTTCGGTACCAGCGACGTTCACCATCTTATTGGTGACAGTCCAGTTCTTGTAAACAAAGACCGTGTTCTTTACTTCAGAAGCTGTGTTGACCTTATAGAGCCCAACTGCTTCGTGGTTCTTCGCGATGATCGCGACACCGACGTTCTTCAAGCCATTGGCTTCGACAAACGTCTTTGCGTTAGCCTTAGCTGCTTCTTCACTACCCGGATTGGTCATCCAAACCACGAGAGCCTTGAACTCCGCACCGGCGTGGGTGGTCATAGCCGAATCAAGCGTTTTCGCAATGGCGGCAACGTTCTCGGGGCTATCACCGTTGATCCAAGCCTGAACCTGAGGTCGGTTCTGGAAGGTGCAGGGGAAGCAGTTCGTGCTGTTGGCAAGTGGGCCAGCAACGTGCATAGGGTGGAACGCAGATACGCGCTCACCGGTGTTGAGTCCCGAGTTCGGACCAGCAGCGAAGGCGGGTACCGCGAGAACGGCGGCCGCGGCGACGGCGGTAATCATTGCTTTGCTCATTCAGTTCCTCCAAGACACCAGACGGTGTCCTTGTCTTATGATAACGTTGCGAGTGCAATAGTTCGTTCCATCTGACCCGAGACCATTCTCAAAAAGGGCCGGGGGGCCCGTACTTTGAGCACCATAATCGTGCCCATGCCCCTCTGTCCGGTGTTTCTTGCCGAAGATCCATCCGTGCTGCGTTGGCTGGACCGTAGACCCACTGTGGATCCGCAGGTGACGGAACGGGTGGCCGAGATTCTTCGGCAGGTGGAAAGAGGTGGAACGGACGCAGTGCTTGCTCTCGTGCGCGAACTAGATGCCCCCTCTCTTCAGGACCTATTAGTCGACGCAAATGAAATTCAATCCGCACATCTAAGCGACGCCGATCAGGCGGCGATCGAAAAAGCGGCCAGCAATATCGAAACGTTCCACGATGAGCAACTTGCCGTGATCACCGAAGGGTGGACGTCTTTAGGCGAAGGTGCACGAGACGGTTGGGCTTGGCGGATGAACCTCTCTGAGGAAGAACCGTTGCCAACGGGAATCCTCGAGTTGGCATCGCAAGTGGCAAAAGGGATCGGCCCCTCGCGGAGCGGCGCTGTCGGTCAACGTCTGATTCCCGTGGACTCGGCAGGCGTTTATGCACCAGGCGGCAAAGCTTCGTATCCAAGCAGTGTCCTCATGAACGCGTTGCCTGCGCGATCCGCCGGTGTCGATCGCGTGGTACTCGCGACGCCTCCGGCGAAAGACGGTGCTATCCCTTCGTCATTGTTAGCAACCGCTCGTCGCTGCGGCATTGAAACCATTCTGAAAGCGGGGGGTGCGGTAGCGGTCGCGGCATTCGCATTCGGAATTGAAGGTCTTCCGCGCGTTGACGTAGTCGTCGGACCCGGAAACGCATATGTCAATGAAGCAAAACGACTTCTCTGGGGGACGGTCGGTGCAGACTCATACGCAGCCAGCAGTGAAGTTGCGGTCATCGCATTTGATGACTGTCCTCCTGAATACGCGGCCGCTGACTGGTTGACTCAAGTGGAGCACAGTGAGGACAACGTAGGCGTTCTTTTCACGTCCAGCCACGAGATGGCTGAGCGGGTCCTGGCGGCGGTTGAAGAACAACTGTTTCGCGCGCCGAACGAAAATCGAATGCGGGCAGCGTTACGAGACTTCGGTTGCGTGATTGTCTGCCCGAACGAGAATCATCTGTTTGACCTCGTGAACCGTATGGCACCGGAACACCTGTCAGTTCTCACCGAGGAGCCGGGAAGGTTTTTGAAGCAGATTCGAAATGCAGGTTGCCTTGTGCTCGGCCTTCAATCTCCGCAATCTGCGGGCGACTTCGTCGCAGGACCAAGCCATACCCTTCCGACCGCCGGAGCCGCGCGTTTTGCTTCGCCGCTGAATGTCATGCATTTCTTGAGATTCCAAAGTGTGATTCGCATGGAGAAACATGACCTTGAGCAACTGGCAGGAACCGTCCATCGGTTTGGCGAGATGGAGGGATTTCCTGCCCACGCCTCAGGATTCACCGTGCGTGGATTCGGGCCGGACAATTCGGAGAACGGGGAATAATACGGGGGATGGCTTCGGTCGGCTTCGTGGGTCTAGGGGTGATGGGGGCACCCATGGCCGGGCACCTGCTTCGTGCCGGACACCAAGTCACGGTCTGGAACCGCACGCCCGAAAAGTGCGAGCCGTTGCGCGGATCCGGAGCGACGGTCGCCGATAACTTGCCAGATCTAGCGGCGAGTTGCTCCGTCGTCGGTTTGTGCGTATCGCGCACGGAAGACGTTTTGGAATGTCTGAATGCCATGTTGCCTTCCGCCAACGCAGGAACGGTATTCATAGATCACTCAACGATCGCACCAGAAGGTGCAGTGACATGTCACGAGTTGTCCGAGCAAACGGGTTGTCACTTTCTCGATGCACCCATCACTGGTGGCTCAATGGGAGCACAGAACGGAACGCTCACCATCTTCGTCGGTGGAGCGGAACAGGTTTACGACTCAGTCAAACCCGTGCTGGACTCTTATGCACGACGGCATGAGCGAGTAGGCGGGGCAGGTGCTGGGCAAATGATGAAAATGGCCAACCAGATTGCGGTTGCCGGGGCTCTCCTTGGCCTTTGTGAATCGCTTGCCTTTGCGGAGCGCGCTGGGCTGGACGTTGCCTTAGCCCGCGAAATGCTCGCGACCGGAGCAGCTGGCAGCTGGGCCTTTGACAACTACGGGCCAAAACTGTTAGCCCGCGATTGGTCGCCAGGATTCTCCATCACGAACCAACGGAAGGATCTCCACTACGCCCACGACTCGGCACAAAGAATCGGCGCCCGCGTGCCGGGTTCTGATCTCGTCAATGATCTCCTTGGTGAACTAGACGCGGAGGGCCATGGAGAATGGACTACGGCCGCTCTATTTGAACTCTTGTCTCGGGGTAAGCAGCGTTGAACCATTCGGTTGAACTTCGGCAGATAACCAAGGATTTTGGAGCCGTGCGCGCCTTAGACGCCGTAGATTTTTCGGCACTGCCGGGCCAAATTCATGCTTTGGTCGGCGAAAACGGAGCCGGAAAAACCACGTTGATGCGTGTCCTCTACGGGGCATTGGATGTCACATCAGGGACTGTATTGCTTGATGGCAACGAGGTTTCCATGCCGAACAGTGCCGCCGCCATTGCAAGAGGAATTGGAATGGTGAGCCAGCACTACAGCATCATCCCTGCCCTAACGACGCTGGACAACCTGATGCTTGGGGCAGAGCCATCTTTCGCGCTTGACCGGAAGGCTGCGACGGAAAGGGCAGAAGCGCTTGCCAAGCAAATGGGATTCTCCTTTCGGTGGACCGATAAAGCCGAAGCACTGAGCCCGGCGAGCGCGCAGAAACTGGAAATTCTGAAACTTCTTTGGCGGGAAGCGCGGATCATGATCCTTGACGAGCCGACCGCCATGCTTTCGCCGCTAGATGCCGATGCTTTGTACGGCTCGCTCAAGCGACTTGCCAATGAAGGAGCAACGATCATCGTCGTGACTCACCGACTACCGGAAGTCTTCGAGTTTTGTGACCAAGTCACCGTTCTGCGGGGCGGAAAACTGATCACCACCCAACCCGTACCGGAACTGACGCCTGCAACGCTCGCCGAACTCATCGTCGGCCGCCCCGTCGAGATTCCCTCGCTCCCCGAGTCTCATCCGGGCAAGGAACTTCTTTCGGTTCGAGAAATTCAGGTCAAAGGAGACCGAGGTGATGATGCTCTCAAGTCCGTCTCGTTCGACCTCCACGCAGGCGAAGTCGTTGGAATCGCTGGCGTGGATGGGAACGGTCAAAAGGAATTGTTTGAGGCACTGATGGGCCTGCGTGATGTTTACTCGGGCGAAGTTTTTCTGGGGGGGATTCCGATCACCGATGCGGCTCCCGTAAAGCGACTGGAAGGTGGATTCCGCCTCATCCCCGAGGACCGTCATCACGAGGGGGTAATCGAAGAGTGGTCGCTTACCGATAACGTCGGCCTTGGGCTGCAAAATCAGCCACCAATCGCAGATCGCGGACGGCTCGATCGAGGCGCGCTGGAGAGAACTGCATCTGCTGTTGCCGAGCGATTCCGCACGAAACACGGTGGACTAGACCAGCCGATGGCTTCGCTAAGCGGAGGGAATCAGCAGAGGTTCGTTGCGGCAAGAGCAATCAGCGGCGAACCCAAGGTTGTACTTGCTTTTCAGCCGGCACGTGGTCTCGATTTGGCCGGAATTGCGGATGTGTATGCCGCACTTCGTGATGTTTCTCGGAGCGGGGGAGGCGTGCTTGTCGTCAGTTATGATCTCGAAGAGTTACTCACCCACTGCGACCGGGTGATCGTGCTCTGTCACGGGCATCTGGCGGAACCTGATGCCGATGCCGCACGTGATCGTGGAGCAATTGGTCGTCTTATGGTGGGGGTCGGCGAATGAAGAATGGTCATCACTGGGCTCTCATCATCATCGTGCTCGCTCTGAGCATCTTCCCTATCTTCCTCACCGGAACTCCATTGCCGGATGCGGCGCGTTCATTTTGGGAATCGTCTATCGGTCAACCACGTGGTTGGGTCGTCACCTTGCGAGAACTTTCCCCTCTTCTGATTGGCGGGGTCGCTGTCCTCATTGCTCTTCGTGCCGGGCTGTTCAATATTGGTGCTGAAGGTCAAATGCTGGTCGGTGCGTGTGCCGCCACGGCAGTTGCTCTGCAGATGCCAAACGTAAGCGGCGCAATCTTAGCGGCCATCGCGGGCATGGTTGCGGGCGCACTCTGGGCCTATCCGGCGGGTTGGTTGAAAGCGTATCGCGGAGGACACGAAGTCATCAGCACGATCATGCTCAACCAGATTGCGGTTCGGCTCACCGCATGGTTCGTGAAGAGCCCCATGAAGGATCCAAACCAGATTGCGGATACATCGCCTCGACTTGCTGGGGCCGCCGAATGGGTACCCGTCGCTTCCTTTGGTCGCGCTCACTTGACTTGGGCGATTCCAATTGGACTGCTTCTCTGCTGGTTGCTTTGGTATTGGTTGAGGCACCGGGTGGCAGGCTACGAACTTCAGGCCGTAGGCGCGAACCCGCGAGCGGCCAAAGTAGCGGGCGTTAACGTGTCCCAGATCACGACAAGAGCCATGGCTGCTAGTGGTGCACTTTCGGGCCTCGCGGGAGCCACCATTGTCCTCGCCGACCAAGGCCGATTCTACGAAAACATCAGTGCTGGGCGAGGATTTGATGCTTTAGGGGTCGCACTATTGGCGG
This sequence comes from Fimbriimonadaceae bacterium, assembly GCA_019638835.1. Taxonomy (GTDB): domain Bacteria; phylum Armatimonadota; class Fimbriimonadia; order Fimbriimonadales; family Fimbriimonadaceae; genus JAHBTC01. The sequence goes on along the minus strand of JAHBTC010000048.1, from coordinate 11,287 downwards.
GAGGTAATCCGCTGTTCGTCATTCCCACGAGCATGGTGTTCGCCATTCTCAACGCGGGAACAAGCGGAATGGGATTAGAAGGAATTCCAAAGGGCCTTAGTGGATTGATCTTGGGCGGACTGATCCTCATCGTCGGATCGTTGCGAACCAAGACAGGTGGCTCCGATGAATGACTTCTTGACCTTTGCGATGAATGTCGTGGCCCTTGGACTGCCTCTTGTGCTGGCAGCTCTTGGCGGCCTTGTGTCCGAAAGGTCAGGCATCATGAACATCGCGCTGGAGGGAAAGCTCCTTGGCGCGGCATGTGCAACTTCGCTTGTCGCAGCGAGTACAGGTTCACCTATCCTCGGCCTCGGTGCCGGACTGCTAACCGCCACCATCTTGAGCCTCGGACTCGTTTGGCTAACGCAATCTCTTCGAATCGATCATGTCGTAGCCGGAATGGCGATCAACTTGATTTCGCTGGGGGGCACGAACTTCGCCGCGAAAGCTCTCATTGACCAAAACCAACTCAGTGGCGCGCCTACACTCGCGAAGGAGATGTACTGGGGTCTCGGCGTTCTGGCAGCAGTTGTCATCATTGTGGGCTTTGCCCGAACGAGGCCCGGCCTCCACCTCTTTGCCGTCGGGGAAGACCCCCACAAGAGTCGGCAAATGGGACTGAGCCCGATAAGGGTACGCGTAGGCGCACTGTTGACAACCGGGATTCTTTGCGGGCTTGGTGGAGCGCTGATCCTGACGAATGCCGGAGGATTCACGGACGGGATGACGGCTGGACGCGGATTCATCGCATTGGCGGCGGTGATCTTGGCAGGTTGGCGCCCAGGAGCAGCGGTTGCGGCCGCTCTTGCCTTCGGCGCAATTGAAGCCCTTCGGATCCAATTACAGGGTGCCCCCGTGTTTGGCGTAGAGATTCCTACCGAAGCGTGGGCCTCCCTGCCATACATTGCCACGCTCATTGCCCTCACTGGATTCCTTGGGAAGACTTCCCCACCTGCAGGTCTCGGCCGCATCTAAACAAGAAAACCCCCCGGCGAGACCATCGCCGGGGGTTGCCATTGAACTCGTTCCGTCAGTCTTCGACTTTGAAACCGAAATCTTTCATCGCCGCGTTCACGGCTGCATCCGGTTGGTTGTACCGAATGATTGGATCGGCTTCAATATCCGGTTTTAGGCCATTACCCTCAATGCGATATCCACCGGGCGTCACATAGTCGGTAATCGGGAACTGGATGGCGAAGTCATGCTTCATCGGTCGAATGAGCGATGCGAGCACGGCCCCTGCCGAAGAAGACCCGATGAGTTTTGACTTCATTTGGTCTCTCATCGAAGCCGCCATCATTTCGCTTGCGCTACCCGTCCCGCCATCGATCAGGACGATCACCTTTCCTGTCAACCGTTTGGTGGTCTGCGGGATCACGCCGATCGGTCGCCGCGCCCAAGTTGCTATTGCTCCCAGAGTCGGGTTCTCTTCGCCCTCGTGCGCTTGGATATATCGGTTGTAGGTGGTTTTGTCCACAAACGTACCGAGGTTGTTCGTTCGGGGCATAAAGAAACCAGCCAAGTGCATAAGGTTTGCGACCGCACCACCGCCGTTCGATCGCAGATCGAGGATCACGAACTTGGCGTTCTGCGCTTGGCCAAGTACGTCTTCGACGTTTTTGCGGTCGTAACCCGTGTCAAACGTGGGAATCGTAATCAATGCGACTTCCGGATTCATCCACTTCACAGATTCCGGGATGACCGTGCTAAATCGCTCGCGCTTGAGAGTCGCGGTTCGGACTTCAGTGCCTCGTCGGTACCTGATCGTGACCTCCGAGCCTTCTTCGCCCGCAAGATCTCCGGCCGTTCGAACGGGTCGTCCGTCGGCTTCAAAAATCAAGTCACCTGCCATCAATCCGCCGCGGGCTGAGGGCGAATCGGCAAAAGTGAACATTACGCGAATTCCATCCTCTTCCAGTTGGATTCGAATGCCAATTCCAACCATCCGGCCCGAGTTTCGGCGCTCTGCATCGCTTGGTGAGAAAAGTACAATATGGCTGAATCCATATTCTTGAAGAGCCTGGTTGACCACGCGAACGAATGCGCTTGGATTTTCGGCCCGATCGAGGTCGGCTTGTCGGGTTGTAAGCCGGTTCTCGAGAGTGCCAAAGTCGGCTCCGGGGACGAACGCAAAACGCGTAATCACGTCCTTCATTTCAGTGAGAATGTCTTTCTTGACGGCAAGGAAATCTGCGTCGGGAGTGGATGGGGCCGAGCCCGCTTGGGCCGGAGCAATCGCTGACAGCGACACCCCGAGCACGACAAGACCAGCCAAAAATGATTGCTTGAAGTTCATGGCAATAACTACGCTACGAATACCCTAACGATTTGGTTTGCCGCCCGGTTCGCTCGTCCCAATCGTTAGCGCGGAAGCACCAAGAAGCCCATCTCTACCGCAGTCCGGGCGAGTTGGAAATAGATGACCAGACCGGTTGCATCCACAAATGTGCTGATGAACGGGGCGCTCATGACGGCAGGATCGATTCCCATCCGTTTCGCACCAATTGGCAGAACGCTCCCCACCGTGGCCGCCCAAATCACGATAAGGGGGAGAGCTAATCCGACGATGACGCTGAGCCGAGGATCGGTTCCCCAAAGTAAGGCACGCAAATAGCCAACGAACCCAAGCGTTAGTCCAATCAAAGACGCGACGAGCAGTTCGCGCCCCATGACTCGCCGCCAGTCGGACAGTCGCACTTCGTCGAGGGCAAGGGCGCGGGTAATCGTTGTTGTCACCTGGGCGCCAACGTTTCCCCCTGCACCGATCAAAAGCGGCAAGAATAAGAGGAGCGGGTTGATCTGGAGTTCACCTTGGCCATAGTGTCGCATCACCATTCCTGTTCCGAACTCCGCCACAAACAGGCCAAGTAGCCAGTAAATTCGTCGCTGATAAAGTTGGTACCAACGCAATCCGATATAGGAGTCACCTGAGCCCGTAACTCCACCGAGTGCGAGTACGTCGCGAGTATCTTCTTCTCGCAGAACGGTCTGGGCATCGTCTCCGGTGAAGATTCCGAGCATGCGTCCACGCTCGTCAAGAACCGGAAGAGCGTACAGACCGTATCGTGCCATGCGTCGGGCCGCGTCTTCGGCTTTGTCATTCGCCTGGGCAACCACCACGTCATCGTTCATCACCTCTTCAGCAACCGCTGAAGGTGCCGCCCGAAGTAGCTTACGCAGGCTAAACACGCCGAGCAAATGCCGGCGATTATCCAGAACATAGATATCGTTGACCGTTTCGTACTTCTCAATAGGGGCGCCGCGTAAGTCGCCGAGGAGGCTGTCCATCGTCTGCTCGGGGAACGACTCAAAGAACCTCTCAGTCATCATGCGGCCGACCGAGCCCTCGGAGTAGCGGAGCAGGCGCTGAATCTCCCTCGCGTCCTCCTCCGGAATCATGTTGAGGAGGTCGTTGTATCGCTCCTCGCCGATGTCCTCTAACAGATCGAGGGCATCGTCCATGGGGAGGATGTCGAGATACCAGGCGACCACGGCATCCGGAAGTTGCTCTATGAGGGCCTTAGATTCTGCCGTCGGAAGCTCAATCAGAACCTGGGCTCCGGTCGCCTCGGAGAGAAGATTGAGGACTTGAACTTTCTCTTCTTCCTCTAATCTGACGATCGCGTCTGCGATATCTTCCGGACGAAGATCATCCAACAACTCCTTGGCCTCGTCTTGGCTATCCAAAGACAAGGCCTGAGAAACGAGATCTTTGACTTCGGTTCCCGGAGGCATCGGCACGGGCAGGATACCGCTGGGTTGGGTATGAATCGAATCCGTGGATCTTTCGCTGACCGACCAAGTCGCCGTCCTTGGCGTAAACCCAGATGGCACTCGGTTCTTGGTCGCGTGGAGTGGAGGTCGGGATTCGACATGCCTCCTCCATGCTTGCGTTGCAGAAGGACTGGACGTAGTCGCCGCACACCTCGATCATCAGCAACGATCCGGATCGGAGGAAGAGCAAGCCCGGCTTGGCGCAATTGCAGAGTCCTGGGGGGTGCCTTTCCTTCCCGGTCGCGCCAACGTCCCGCTAATGGCCGAACAAGGAAAGATGGGACTCGAAGAGGCAGGAAGGCTAGCGCGTCAAAATTTTCTGGAGCGGGCACGAATCGGGACGGACTGCCAGTGGATCCTGACCGGTCATACCTTGGACGACCAAGTGGAGACGATTCTTTTCCGCCTGGCTCGGGGGACCGGGTTGCGCGGTCTTGGAGGAATCCCTGCTCGTCGCGACCCCTATCTCCGGCCGCTCCTCAAAGCAAGAAGATCTGAGACCGTTTCCTATTGCGAGCAACTCGGCGTCGAACTGGTCGAAGATGAATCCAACTCCGATTTGACCTTCAGTCGGGCGAGGATTCGGGCGCGTGTACGTCCGGAATTGAGCCTCGTGAATCCAGCAGCCGATGAACACATCGCGGCCCTCGCCGAGTTGGTCGGCGAAGAAGATCGTTTCCTCGACGGCATGGCGGCGGCGGCGATGGAGAGATGTGAGATTTCTCTCAACGCCCACCTCCGTTTCCTGACCGACGATTGCGAAGTCGCCCTCGGGGCCCCCGCATTCCGTGCCGAGCCGTTAGTCTTGCAGAAGCGCGGGATCAGGCTCGTTCTGGCAACGCTAGGAGCCCAACCGGAAGCGCATCATATTGAAACGATTCTCCGAGAAGGCACCGGCAGTATCACAACTCCACTTCCCTCAGTAGTGGTGAAGTGGGATCAAGACCGATTACATTTTTCGGTCAAGTCCGTTGATGAACCGTATCGCCAATCTGTCCCTGTGCCCGGCGAGTTGGAAGCGCAAGGATTTGGGTGGACTCTAACGATTTCTCATGGGTCAGGGGCCTTTCCACGCGATCCCAATAGACTGACGACAGGAGTCGCAAAATCCAAAGTTCAAGGCGAAATATATCTACGTCCCTTCGGCACTGGGGACAAGATGTGCCCATTGGGTGCGCCGGGACGACGTCTGCTGAGCGACATCCTGAGCGAAATGCACCTTACCGAGGCTGCGAAACGGCGACTGCCAATTCTTTGCGACATGGTGGGCCCCGTTTGGGTTCCGGGCGGCCCGATCGAGGATCGAGTCAAGATCGAAGATGGCGAACCTTTCTGGCTGTGTCGCTTGGCACCGAACGATCGTCAAAACGAAGGAAGTTAGCCCCGACCTTCTGCCGACAATAGAACGTAGGCCATGGCGGCGGCGTCGGAATCCAAAGAAGCGAGAGTCGGGTACGTTATTGGAGTTCAAAGGGACTTCGGTTGCCGAGTGGGAAACCAAGCACATCTGACATCCGTATGACCCGATACCGCTTCAACAAAGTAGGTTTTGCCCTTGAAAAATAGTCCAGGACGAGTTCTGTTTGTCGCCTTTCTGGCGCTTTTATTAGTCATCTTCGTGGCGAACCTCATGGGAGGTCCACTGGCCACCGGGATCGGCTTGCAAAACAATGCCCCCAAAGAACTCACTCTAAGTGAGTTCGAGAAAGAAGTGACGTCTGGCAACGTTTCCACCGCTGAGTGGCAAGGAAACACTGTGCGTGGCGAACTCGCAAGTGGCACGAAGTACACCGCACGCGTGGTTCCAGCCGAGAGCGATACCGGCTCAAGGTTGTTGGACACGATGCAAGCCCAGTCGGTTCAGTACAAACTCCTCGATCCTCCAGTCAGCCAAACGCTCCTGCCGTTCCTTGGGATGATCTTGGGGCCGCTACTCCTCATCGGATTCTTCATCTATATGTGGCGGCAAAGCCAATCGGGTGGCAACCAAGCGATGAGTTTTGGTCGCTCACGAGCGAAACGGGCTAATGACCAGGGCCCAAAGGTGACTTTCGCAGATGTTGCTGGAATTGATGAAGCCAAGCACGAACTGTTTGAAATCGTTGACTTTCTTCGCAACACGAAGAAATATACGGCGCTCGGAGCCAAGATTCCGAAGGGTGTACTTCTGACTGGCCCTCCAGGAGTCGGTAAGACGTATCTCGCCCGCGCGATTGCTGGTGAAGCCGGAGTTCCGTTCTTCCACATTAGCGGTTCCGACTTTGTGGAGATGTTTGTTGGCGTCGGCGCGGCCCGCGTTCGAGACCTCTTTGAAACGGCCAAAGCCCACCGACCTAGCCTGATCTTCATTGATGAAATCGATGCGGTTGGAAGACAGCGAGGAGCAGGTCTCGGTGGGGGCCACGACGAGCGAGAACAAACCCTCAACCAATTGCTGGTCGAGATGGATGGGTTTGATGTGAATAGCGGCGTCATCATGATCGCGGCTACAAACCGACCGGATGTGCTTGACCCGGCACTGCTCCGCCCCGGACGCTTTGACCGACAGATTGTCGTGGACGCCCCTGACTCGGATGGACGCGAAGCGATCCTCAAGATTCACGCGAAGGGCAAGCCGTTCTCCGATGACGTCGCATTCGACGTATTGGCAAAGCGAACCCCCGGATTCACAGGTGCCGACCTCGCCAATGCTTTGAATGAGTCAGCGTTGCTGGCGGCAAGATACAACCGGCATAAAATTGAGATGGACGACATTGAGGAGGCCCTTGATCGAGTCATTGCCGGTCCTCAACGTAAGAGCCGTATCATGGATGAACACGAACGGCTCGTCATTGCCTACCATGAGGCAGGACACGCGGTTGTCGGACACCTACTCGAGAAGACTGATCCGGTTCACAAGGTGACTATTCTGCCTCGAGGTATGTCGCTCGGAGCTACTTGGCACTTGCCCGAAAAAGATTCCTTCCTTGTCTCCAAGCAGGAGTTGGAAGAAGATATTGTCGGCCTGCTTGGCGGCCGTGTCGCAGAAGAGCAACGTTTTGGCGACGTAACCACCGGCGCGTCCAACGATCTGCAGCGAGTCACCGCAATCGCTCGCGCGATGGTTACCCAGTATGGAATGAGCGATCGCCTCGGTACGCTCGCGATCGGCAGACACAGTCGCAACCCGTTCCTCGGCCGCGACATCAGCGAGGATCGTGACTATAGTGAAGATGTCGCCCGAATGATCGACGAGGAAGTGAAACAGATCGTGGAGACGGCTCACAGCCGCGCCCAAGATCTTCTGATTCAGCACCGCGACAAACTTGAAGCGGTCGTGGAAGCCTTGCTGAAGCACGAAACTCTTGATAAGGCTGAGTTCCAGGCGATCATGAATGGTGAGCCGATGCCTGAGCGAAAGCGCACGCCGGAAGTGAAACCAGACCCTGAAAATGAGGAGCGAAACGTCAGTGAACGCACCTCAACCGGAAACGGTCGCATGGAGCCTGACCCGGCGTAAATGCTGGGACCAGGCAAAGGGATGGCGAGCGAACTGAAATTGGTCGTATACTAACTGTTCCCGACACCATGACGGCAGAGGAACTTTTTAGCAAGGGGTTTGAGCTCCGATGCGAGGGGCGCTATCGGGAAGCCAAACTTTACTTGCAGGGTGCGCTCAATGCAGAGCCCAACCACCTGAAAGCGGCTTGGCAGCTTGCGCTCGTTAAGGGGTTTGAAGGCGATTTCGATGGATCGCTCGAGGATCTGAAGGCACTATCGTCCGCCAATCCGGAGTCCGAAGAGATCATCAATGACCTCGCCATGACCTACATGATGCTGGGCTATCAAGATGAGGCGTGTGTCGAGTTCAATCGACTCCTTGGGCTAAATCCTAATCACGAGAACGCCCTTCGTCAGATCAAGTTCTGCTGACGGTATGGAGCATCTCCGCCGCCACCGGCTGACGCTCATTCTCGCCCTCCTTCCTATCGTTCCGCTTTTTCTCGTGCTCTTTGGTGGGCACACGATTGGTCCGTGGGATGACGTTCGCGCTGTAACGCTTGGAGACGGCCAAGTCAAGCACGGTTGGGACATCCTCATGGTGGACTCGTGCCTACAGTTCACTCCGTGGCGCAAACTCGTTTTGGAGTCTTGGGCGCAAGGTCAGATTCCGTTTCTCAACCCATACGCTCTCTGGGGGCAACCTTTGCTCGCAAATGGTCAGTCGGGCGCGCTTTATCCCCTCCACATGTTGTTTGGGATTTTGCAGGTACCGCTTGCCATTGCTCTGACGCTTCTTGCCTGGTTTCACCTGGCGTGGGCGGGATTCGGTGCGCGGTTCTGGGCTCGAACGTTAGGCGCTAACGAAGAGGGCGGCTTGATCGCGGGCGCACTAGTTTCGCTTTCTGCTTTCTTCCTTCTTTGGACCCCATTGCCTAGCGTGATTACCACTTGCGCATGGATTCCATGGGTGATCGGGCTTGTTACTATGATTGCACGAGGAGATGGTTCACGTCGCACCATTGGAGCCCTGGCGGCGTGCCTCGCCATGATGATCCTTGGTGGTCATCTTCAGTTCGTTGCATTTGGTTTCATGGCCGTCGCCGTCACAGCCATCTACTGGCTAGCGCTGTATCAGAGGTGGTCCAAGGCATTGCCTTTATTAGGGGCGATTGCCCTTGGTGTCATGGTTGCCATGCCTCACCTCGGTCCAGTACTGCAACTGTCATCCGAAAGCCACCGTCGCGGATCTGCCACGTCCGATGGGATGGCAGGATATCAAGCAAGTGCTATTCAACCGGATGAGTACCTCGCCGTCGTTGATAGCCGTTTCCTTGGCAATCCAAGGACTCCGGTCGAAGTACAGGGGATTCCGGTTCCGATGCCCGGCTCTTGGTTACAGTATGCAAAGGCAGGCGGGCACCCTGCCGAATCCGCAGTCGCAATCGGGCCCCTCGCATTGGCTCTGCTTGTGGGATGGCGGCGAGGACGCACCGGAGTTAGCGGAACCGGCGGTGCACTCGCTTGCGTCGGGGGCTTGGGTTTGCTCATCGCACTCGGTACGCCTTTCAATGCTCTCCTCTATTTCGGCGTGCCAGGATGGTCAAGTACGGGAAGTCCGGGGCGTGCCGCGGTTTTGTTCGTCCTCGCGGCGGCGGTCGCCGGAGGCGTGGCTTGGCGAACGTCGGATACGAACTCAGATCACGCAGAGCCAACTAAGCGAGCAAAGGTCTCGGCAATTGTTGCCTTTGGCTCGTTTGTCGTCGCCTTCGCATATCTGTTCGTGGGGCCGGCACCCGCTTCTTGGTTACCGCAGGGCCCGCCCGTTTCAGCCCTGAGATTCTTCGCTGCGAACGACTACTTGATCGTAGGAGCAATCTCGGCGGGGGCGGCTGCCCTCACATTCCTGTTCGCTCGTTCAATGACCACCCGACGGTACGTTTTGCCATCGGCCATCTTATCCATCGCAATCCCTTCGCTAGGATTGATCGTGACTTCCCCAATTGGGATTCCGGACAGGTCACCCTGGCCGGAACTCAGTGACCCGAACACAAGAACTGCGTTCGTAACCCCCAGTTGGCCCCTGCCCGGCCCTCCGATGCGTGCTTTGGGAGTTCCTAACATTCCGACGCTATTTCGCATTCCTTCGGCGAGCGTTTACGACTCCGTTCTGACTTCAGGTGACGTTCAACGGTTCTCGCAGTTCACGGCGCAGGACGCTCCGTTCCCGCCCACCAACGGAAACATGCTGCTCGTCAAGCAAGTCACGTCCGCGCCAGCCGGTGTCACACACGTCGTAGATAGCCAGGATCCGAATGGGCTAGCCGTTGAGATTCCAACTTTGCCCGAGTGGACAACGATTACCGCGATGGATACGCGTGGCATTACTTTGGAAGTGCAAGCGGGTGAACGAGTATTCGCAAACTTCTTCTACCGCCCCGGAATGACGGCAACCCTCAACGGAAAGCCAGTCCCATTGGAACCCGGAGATTGGATTCAGTCAGCACAGCCCCCTAGTGAATCGGGAACTTTGCGCGTGAACTACACTCCGCCAGGCTTCACCACCTTTCTTGTCATGGGACTTACCGGGCTCTTGATTATGGGATTCCTTTGTTTTCTTCCCTTTGGCCAAGACTCAGGTTCGGAAAAAACTGATTCTGAGCGGTTAGAATAAATCTAAGCCTTGCGATTGATTCAGAACGCAGTCCGCCCGGAGATTGATTCCAACCCGCAGCCCTCATCTCTGATTGAGGGACGCTATCGGGTAATCATCTTCAATGACGACCACACGCCTTATGATGTCGTGGTGCGTATACTCATGGCAGCAACCGGTTGCGACCTTGAGGAAGCCGCGATCGAGACTTGGGAAGCGCACACTTTCGGTCGTTGCGACGTGCATTTCGCAGCCGAGCACGAATGCCACGAGGTGGCAGGTGTCATCAACGGCGTGGGTGTGCAAACGGATGTACAACCGGAGTGGGATCGATGAAATGGAATACTGCCCCCGGCGTACTTCCTGGACTAGAAGAGGTCGCGGTCACGAAACCAGGGCCCGGTTGGATCGTTACTGTCTATAACAACGAGACCAATACCTACGAAGAAGTGATCTCTATCCTACGCATCGCCACCGGATGCACCACCGAAGAGGCAGCCATCGAAACGTGGGAGATTGATCATTACGGACTTTGCGTCGTTCATCGGGCGGGCGAGGACGAGTGTCTCGGCGTATCGAAAGTGATTGCGACAATCGGAATCGGGGTTGAGGCGACGCCCGACCCGCTAGCCTAAGGCGCAAATCCGATATCATTCGGTCACAGGAGTATGAAGGTTATGAAGATCAACCCGCTTTCGCCGCTTGCCGCGTTGACAATTCTCGCCACGGCGGGCGCGGTCATTTTTGCGGCCCGTCCCAGCGAAGCCACCCCAGCCAGCGGCGACTGGCGAGAGGCGTCGGCACTCATCAATTGGAAGGTCGGCAGTAAGTGGACGTACAAAGTTTCGATTCCGAACAGTCCCGACGTGACTTCCACTATCGAAGCGGTTCGTACGATCCGGAATGATGAAGGCACTGTGCTGGAGTACCTCAACACAACGACCACTCCCGGTGGAAATGAGGTGAAGAATTATCAATACCAGTTGCTTGGACGTGAAGGCATCTTCTTGGTTTATAACGCTTCCGTGGAAAGCGACCGACCGGGTTACGGCGATCGGGCCCTCGGCCCCAACATCCCGGCCACGCTTGATCCCGACCATAAGTGGAACTGGGATGAGCCATTCAGAGGTCAAACGATGGCTGGCAATGCGCCGGGTGCAGCACCGCCGTCGCCGAGCACTTGCTTTGGTCAGGTCGTCGACAGAACCCAAACCGTGAACACGTCTATGGGCGAGAAATCGGCCACGGTCATTGCTGTGGAAGAAAAGCGGGAAGGTTGGTCCGCAACGACGACTTCCTGGTATGTCGAAGGCATTGGAATGGTCAAACAAGAGACCA
>JAHBTC010000047.1 GCA_019638835.1 Fimbriimonadaceae bacterium | reverse complement strand
CTCCTTGTACATTGATATAAACCTCGGCCGGAATGTGCTCGGCGACTTCCGCGATGCGATCGGTTCCGCTTGGGTGATGAGCAGACGTCAAAACGGCGCGCGCCCCGAACGACTCCACGGAATCTACGATAATCGGATCCGGAGTAGCAACGACGACCTCATCCCCAATGCCGGATCGTTGAACTGCTTCCACCACCCATTGGACCATTGGTTTGCCGCCCAAGTCCACAAGGGGCTTGCCCGGAAAGCGAACGCTCGCCATCCGGGCCGGAATCACAACAAGCGCTCTCAGTTCTGACCGCCAGTGAGGAACAGTTGGAACATCCTTTCGGCGAGGGTGGCTCCGCGATTCTGATTGAGCGGTCCGTCCACCGAGATCGCCGCGACGAGCAACATCATCTCGTCCGTAGTCTCTTCACCCCATCGAATATCCTTCGGAGGGTTGTGCGGCTGATACGGATTGTTTGCGCTGTTGTCGTATTCGGCTTCGATTCGTAGTTTGCTACCCGCAGCGATTTTGTGCGGCGTCTTCAAACTGTAAGCGAACTGCCAATTGAAGTTCCATTGGTCCACTTGGATGAGAAGTTCTTCCGAGCCATCGGGCTTGACAAGTGTGGCCTTCATCTTTTGCCCGAGCATATGCATGTGGGGCATCAGGTTGTATAGCGTGATGTCAACGGGAATAGGGATGGTTTGGGTGAACTTGACCTCGGGGTTACCGGCGGGTATTCGAATCACCGGGTTCGCTAACCATGCGATCGAAACGGGCTTCTCAACCTTTTCCTTGGCAAAGTAAAGCGCCATCTTGGTCTGATCTACTTCTTCCTTGCCACTCTTGTGATAGTGGATTTGGAGAACGACGTTCGTGCCTGGCTTCAGGAGGAATCCGGTGCCCTCAGGCAATCGAGTCGGCATCATTCCCGGCGCCCATCCTCCAAATGAGTTGCTGGGGACGAATCCGGGGCCACCACCGGAATTGCGGTATCCGCCGGATCTCGCACCAGGAGCAGCGACGAGTCGGTCTGATTGTCCACTCTCGTCAAGGAAGGCGATCACATGGTGGACGATGGTTCGATTACCTGGCTTCACATCAATCGCCTGCACATACACCGGTTCGGTGATGTTTGGCTTGATGACAAAGTGCCAGTACTCATCTTCACCCTCTGCTCCCATCTTGATCGGCTCCGCCATTTCCAACGTCAGATCGGGCGTACCGAGCGCCCAATCTACGGGGAATGTCGGAGGAGTCGGAGTCTTTGACTCATCACCCTGGGGCGCACCTGCTTCCGCCCAGGTCTTGAGAGTCGCGATCTGCCGTTCCGAGAGTCTCAGGTCATGAGCGAACGGGACGCCATCGGCGGCAAGCCACGGGGGCATCGTCTTTTCGCTCGTCACCTTGGCAATCATCCGTGACCACTTCTTGGCGTTTTCGTAGCCAATGATGCTGAATGGGGCGACTTCACCCGGCCGGTGACAGGTTGCACACTTCTCATTGAGAATCTCGGCTACATGTTCGGCGTAGTTGACTTCCTCCATAGTGGGAAGCGGGTCGCCGGCCATCAAGAAGCATCCGAACGGTTCGACATCTTTCTGTACCGGAGTGCGTCCAGCCAGTACGGCGTCTAATGCGTCGGCCGCATACGATTTGCTGACTCGGGTGCTGACCTTCTCGTCATCAAGCGGTCCACGGTAGACAATCGCGCCTGAGGCGTTGCGCACAATCACCGTTGGCACAATCTTCACACCATCTTTGCGAGCCTGAGTTCCCGCGACATCCAATGCGACAGGGAAGTTGAAGTCTCGCTCCTTCGCGTATTGCATGATGCCCTGTGTGGTTTCTAACTCATTTGGGAACAGAGCCTCAAAGGAGACGCCTTCATTGCTGTACTTTTCGGCAAGTCGTACGATTCTTGGGGAAGTTGCCGCGGCTACCGGGCAGTCCGTACTCAGATAAAACGTGACTTTGACGGATTCGTCCTGACGCGAATCCTGATTCGCCGCGATAAACCCGGCGGTGAGGGTTGCGGCAACCGCCGACCATACGAGCAGACTTCCGCTTCGCTTACTTCTTTTCATAGTCGCACCAACGCTAGCGTTATTACGAATCAGATTGTAACATGGTTGCCATGCAGTCCAAAAGCGTACTTGTCACCGGCTCGAGTCGAGGAATTGGTCGTGCAATTGCATTACGCCTTGCCGCCGATGGTCATCGAGTTGCCGTTCACTTCGCCAAAGATGAGTTGGCTGCCCGAACCGTAGGGCAGGAACTTGGCGATCGTTGCATCGGCGTGTTTCAAGCAGACCTGAGCGATCCTCAAAACGGAACTGCGCTTTGGAAAGATGTGAACCGAGTCGAATCGTTGCACGGCTTGATCAACAACGCCGGAATCTACGAGAAACTCTCGTTCCTCGACTCCGAATCGACAGCGTTCGATTCCGCGTGGGAACGTACATTCCGGGTCAATTTCTGGTCACCTCTTGCTCTCGTGAGGGCGGCCTGTGCCGACTTTCGGGAGCAGGGCGGCGGGACCGTTATCAACGTTGCGTCGCGTGTCGGTCATCGTGGCGAGGCAGGGGCGTCGTGTTACAGCGCTTCGAAGGCCGCTCTCTTGAATCTGACGCGGGCTTTAGCGGTGGAGCACGCCAAACTGAACATTCAGCACTTCGCGATCGCGCCAGGTTGGGTTGAGACCGCCATGGCGAGGGAAGGGATGGAGCAGCGCTTGCCTCAAATTCTCGCTGATATCCCCCTCGGGCGGATGGCTACCCCCGAGGACTGCGCCGCAGCGGCCGCATTCCTGATGCGACCGGAGACCGCCTATCTTTCGGGCATCGTGATTGACATCAACGGCGCAAGTTATTTGCGCTGAAAGTGAGGTGCCCTCGGCGGTATCCTAGCGGTGTGCTCGCCAGTGTCTTGGCCCTTCTCTTGGTGCCAGGCCGTACCGCCGTCGTGCCGACCGGAGAACAAAATGACTCCCCGCGTCGGCGCGAGGTTCTTCCTAACGGTGCGGCCTACCTCGTTGACTCATCAATGCGGAACGGTCAGTTCTGCATGACGCTGACAATTAGCGCCGACAACGTGAGGGATTCGGAGACCACTCACGGACTGCGCCACGTTTGGGAGCACTTTCTTGCCCAGGGTCCAAAACGAGACGTCGACGCCTTTTTGGAGGTCCGAGGGCTCGGGCTTAGTGCGATCACGACAAGGGACGCAACATTTGTCCAAATCCAGGGCCCGTCTGAACAGATTGCCGCCGCATTCGAGGCGATGAAAAGAATCTTGGGGCCGCTTGAGATTCAAGTAAGCGACCTTGAACGAGAAAAGAAAATCATGGCCCAAGAATGGGCTCTGCGTTCTTGGCGTGATTCTGTCAGTGCCGCCGCATGGAAGACGGCCTTCGCGGATTTTGGTCTCGATCCATTTGGCGATCTTCGGGCCATCCAGCAGTTCACGGTTGGGGACATCGAAAGCCTTCATCGCCGGCAGATGGTGGGGAACGGCATGGCTTGCGTTGTTATTGGCGACGTTGATCGCGACATTACCGCGGCTCGAGTCACCGAACTCTTAGGGTCACTTCCGCCTGGAGATGAGCGATACGCAGACAACGAAGAAGAACCGATATCGGTTCCACCTACTTCCACGCGAATTGGCTTTGGGCGGGCGGCCGTAGTATCCGGGCTCGGAACGCCCGGAACCCTGGCTACGATAGCGGCAGCATTCGCCATCCGATTGCAGGAATCATCCGTTTCGTTGGTCTACACCCCGACAACTCGCCCCGGACTCGTAGTTCTGTCGTGCGAGGATATGGCACCCTTCCAAAGACTCGCTGCCCTTGATCCAAGTGAGCAGGCTGCACTCTTACCGGTTGCAAAACGGATGCTTCTGCAATGGATTGGTCAGGCTGAGAACGATCCGGTGATTGCGGGCCAGATTCAAGGCATTATCATGGTTCAGGGGAGGGCGGTGAACTTTCAGTCCATGCGAGAGCAAGCGAACGGATTGTCGTCCGATGCATTTCTTGCAGGATGGGCCCGTCTCGTCGGTCCGGAAAGCGTCCGCGTAGGAGGCACGGAGTGATCTCGGCGCTCTTGGCTGCGGCGATCCTTCAACCTGCAGTGAACTTGCCTCTCGTCCGCGAGTTCCCGATGCCGGGTGCTGACCGAGTGACAGTTGCGATCGTGGTTCCAGCGCCACAAAACCTTTCCGGGCGACATCTTGCCGCCTGGTACGCCATCGGAGATTCTCTCATAGATGGCACGACCGAGTTCTCCCGAAACGCGATCTGGGAGTACGGAACCCAATCTGGAGTTCCTCCGCGAGTAAGGGTTTTCTCGGACCTGATCATCGTTCAAGTGACTGCGCCTCCCGCAGGAATTGATGTGGCGGCTCATATCGCAAGTGCGATGGTCAGGAGACCGAAGCTTCGGGATGAAGACCTTGCCGAAGCTGTGGTTCGACGCCGCCAGCAATCGGATGCCTGGTCTAGTTGGGCCGATCCCCATGTGCCCGATTGGGACAACTTAGATGCTAAGTACATTGAGGAAGTCAAGGGTGCCGCATTCCAGCCAGAGCGCATGGTCGTTTGCATTGCAGGAGCGGTTCCCACGGGAAGAGGGATAGCCGAGATTCAGAAACAGTTCTCGCAACGTAATGAGATTCCTAAGGCAAGGGTGCGTCTCGGTGAGAATCCCAAGGTCAAGGCAACGATCCCAGGAATCGCGGGCACCTTTGAATGGACGGGTACTCCAATCACGGCTCGTGACGCGAACTTTGTCCACCGAATTGCCGCACTGATGGCCCTCGGAGTTGGGAAGGAAGGCACGATGACGCGCATTCTGCGCGAATCACTCGGCTACTCCTATCGGCAAGAGGTCGTGGTTTGGCCGACGGCGAGAGGCTGGGTACCGCGGATGGTGGCTTGGCGCGCGGGCTCATCGGAACCTATTGAAGAACTTACCAAAGCGACCGAGGCGATGGCAGAAGACGTTGAGGCTTGGGACGAAAGCACCTTGGCGCGCGCAAAAGTGATGACGGTGAGCGCGCTGGCCGGAAACGGCTTGTTCCAGCCATTTTGGGGCGGACCGAACGAGGTGTTGAGTGCCAGCGTCGAAGACCGCGCGGTTTTCTGGGCTTATGCCAGTCTCGTCGGCGGGGAACAGTTGACGCCCGACTTTCTTGCTCAAGTCTTGAAAG
Source organism: Fimbriimonadaceae bacterium (assembly GCA_019638835.1). Lineage (GTDB taxonomy): Bacteria > Armatimonadota > Fimbriimonadia > Fimbriimonadales > Fimbriimonadaceae > JAHBTC01. The sequence goes on along the minus strand of JAHBTC010000047.1, from coordinate 17,229 downwards.
ACCTTGATCTGGAGAAATTCAAAGCCGAAGGAAAGGCTGTGCTTGATCAGGCATCGGCCGGAGTGCGACCTGCCGAAGAAACTCCCGATTGGCCCTCGAACGAGGCGGCAAACTCGGGATCTTTCTGACATAGCGAGCGGAAGTCGCATTGCGGACAGATTGACTTGTAAACCGGTGTGAGCGATTCGTAGTCGCGATTGAGAATCTCGTCAGCGAGTAGTTGCAGATCGGCTTCTAGTTGAGTGACTTCTTCATCGCTTAGGCTCGCAGAAGCGTGGACGCCTGTACGGAGCGCGTAGATGGTCGCCTGTACAGTGCGTCCCGGGTTCTTTTCCCGTACGAGCAGTTGATAGATCTGCATCGCAAGGTCGCCTTTGACTTCTTCCTCCGTCACGCCAGCCCGTCCGCTCTTATAGTCCACAACATCAAGCGTGCCGTCGTCGTGTTCATCAAGCCGGTCAATCCGACCAAGCAAGACAAACGTACCGAAGTCTTTTCGGAGCGTTTTCTCCACGAAGAGAGTCTGCTTGGTGGTTGGTTGCCGCGCGATATCGTCAATGTAGTTTTGGATAATGTCTTTGCCTTCGGCGAGGGCTTCCATCATCTCGGCCTGGCTACCGTAACCGGCGTCAATCCATCCTTCCTCGGCGGCAGCAAGGGCTTCATGGACTGTGGTCACTCCCGTATCTTCGGCGTCGTGGAATCGTTGGAGGACGTGGTGAAGGCTGGAACCAAAAGAGTAGTAGCTCTTGCTTCGGATCAGCCATTTCCCGCGCCCATCTACGTACGTCCACTTGTATTTGACTGGACACGCCAGATACGTACTGATGCGCGATGGACTGAGAGATGGCTTGCGCATAGGGCACCAGTTTAGTCCAGTTCTCGACCCGCGCTCTTGAAGATGGGGGCGGGTAATTTGCATGCATGCAGAAGCGGTGGTGGGCGTTCGTTGCCCCAGCAGTGTTGATGGGAGCCGTCCTTTCGTTCGTCCAGACGTCTCGGGCGACGAGCGAAACCCAAAACCGATCGCTTCGCGTGATGACTTACAACATTGAGTGGTTCAGTGAGAACTCATCGATGGGCCGCATCAATAATCTCAAGTCGGTGATTGGCAACATTCGCCCAGACGTGATCGCGCTTCAGGAGATTCAAAGTAAGGCTGCACTGCGCCAAATCTTCGACAGCAACTGGGAGATCATCATGGTAGATGATCCGAAGGAGGACCAAGAACTTGCGCTCGCCGTGCGCCGACCGCTACGTGTTGTGACTTGGGAAATGGTGTTCAAAGGCGAAGCGTTAGAAGGTCCATTTCCTCGCGGCCGAGATGCCCTGCGCGCCGTTATCGAGTTGGATGGTAGTCGCCAATTCACGATCTACTCGACCCACATGAAGAGCCGAGGAGGCGGCCGAGCAAACACTGATTGGCAACGACAAATGCAAGCGGGGATGCTTGCTTCGTACATCAAGTGGAAGAACGAGCCAAACGTGATTGTCGCGGGCGACTTCAACGACGCCCCTAACGACGTGACGGCTAACATCCTAGAAACGGGTGATTTGTTTGCCCCCGCAGGTCCGGCTACCCCTCGATTGATGGTGAACCTTTGTGATCCGCTATGCGAAAAGGATTACGTTACGATCGGTCTGAGTTCCCTCTATACGGGCCGCGCATTGTCCCCGATCCGCCCGGGAGCGAGGGCCGAGAACGATCGGTTCCGAGGGCAGAACCCGCGCTTCCCGGACGATTTCATGGTCACACAGTCGTTCTTTGATCAGATTCTAATGAGCAAAGGGCTTGCCGCAACCACGAGCGGAACGGCCGAAATCTACTCCGGGGGGGATGCATTGCAAGGACGAGGTGGTCGTGTTGAAGTCACGGATACGGGCGTGAACTACACGGAGAAAGGCGACCGCGCCAGTGACCACCTTCCGGTGTTTGTTGACTTCCGCATTCCGTAGTCTCATGCAGAGAGCCGAGAGGCAAGCTCCCGAGCGGCGGCGGGCCAATGCGGGAAGCCAAACTCAAAACCCGCACTGAGTAACCGGCCGGGAATTACCCTTCGGCTCTTCAGGACTAACTCGGTTTCAGTGCCAAGTACGAACGCCCCGGCTTCTAGTATCGGTACCGGAATTGGGAACGAGAACTTCGCTCCTACTACCTCGCGCAGAACACGATTGAAGTCCCGATTCGGTAGCGGATAAGGCGAAGAGACATTAATGGGGCCGGCAAGATCGTCCCGCACGATTAGGAATTCCAGAGACCGACAGAAGTCGAGTTCGTGAACCCAACTCACGAATTGCCGGCCACATCCCGCTTGCCCGCCGAGTCCTTTACGCGCGAGACTCGCCATCACGCTGAACACGGAGCCTCGCACCGGGCTCATTACCATCGCCGACCGCAACGCTACTTTTCTCGTTCGGGGCGTATCGGCTTCGTCGAGTGCCTTCTCCCATGCCAATGCGATTCGTTCGCTATAGTGCCACTTGGGGTCGGTTGTTTCGCTCGTCCCTCCGAGAATTCCGGTGGCTTCGTCGTTCGGCGCATCCAGTCGATTTGCGTAAATGGTTGCGGTGGAAGATTGAAGCCAAACCCGTGGCGGGTTGACGCATCGAGCGATCGCGTTCCCGAGCACTTCTGTGCTTTCAACCCGAGAGGTCATCATCTGGCGAAGATTCTCTTCGTTGTACCGACAGTTCACGGAGCGACCGGCAAGATTGAGCACGACGTCGGCACCATCGAGAGCCTCCGACCATGGGCCAAGGGATTTTCCATCCCACTGCAAGTGTCCGCCCTTGCGGCCAATCACCACAACTTCCCAGCCAAGAACTTGAAAGTGCTTCTCAACCGACTGACCGATATGTCCAGTTCCACCCGGAATAACGATCCTCATGAGCGAGGAATGGTCGCGTAAATGGTATCAGCGAGCGTAGCCGCCGTTATGTTTTGGGTGTTGATCAATACTGAAACAGCAATCTTTCGCTCCCGATCGACCAAGAGGAAACTAGAGCATCCTTGCTGGCTACCTCCGTGCATTGCGAATCCATCCCGAGCAAGATTCCAGCCGAGGCCATAGTTGATCTCGGTGCCGTCGGCGAGCGACTGCCTCGTCCACATCGAGTCTCTTGTCTCAGCGCTAAGCGCCTTGGCATTCGCCACCGCTACCCCAAAACGGGCCAGATCATTTGCCGTGCATTCAAGCCCGCCGCCCCCGTACTTCCAACTCAGGTCTTCACGGGGCTTTGATTCCAATGCCTTCGGTTCGGCTTTGGTGTACAGAGAAGATCGCTCTGGCTTTATCTTGGTCGAGTCTTCGACATCCAACGTAAAGGCGAATTCGCGTGATAAGTGAGCGCGAAGATACTGCGGATAGGATTCTCCGCTCACTTTTTCGATCGTGGCCACCACCGCCGTATATGCATGAGTGCTATACGATTCTTTTGCGCCGGGTTCAAACAGTAGAGGGTCTCGTCGCCATACATCAAGAGCCTGCACGGTCGTCAGCGGCCGGAAAAAGACGTCGGTACGCCCCGCCCGGTAGTGACGGATCCCGGAAGTGTGGCAAAGCACACGTCGGAGATTTACTTCGCCGCTCTTGTCGTCGAAGCCAGGAACGAACTCGCTAATCCCCGTCTCTAACTTCACTTTGCCATTGTCAACCAATTGCATGAGCAAAGTCGCCGCGACGGGCTTACTAATGCTGCCCAATCGGAACAACGTGTCTCTCTCCACCGGCTTCTCGGTGTCCCGGTCGGCGTACCCCCAGCGGTAGTTATGCACTTGCTCGGTTGTCGCAATGGAAACTGAGATTCCGACCGCACCTTGCTCAAGTGCAAATTTCTCAATCAAGTCGAGTCGCTGCTCTGTGAGGTTGGCGAGGGCATCTGCGGGCGGCTGCTGCGAAAGGATCAATGCGGCGACAAGCACAACTGATTCTAACTCTAACGGTCACGGTACGGCTACTTCGGGGGCTGCGCCCCGGTCCACGACGAGGAGAACGAATACGATGCTCCAAGCCGACTCGGCGAGGATCGCGAAGGGAAATTGGAGAGGTAAGGGCAGGGCGTAAGTGAGCAGTAGGATTGGAATCCAGTACGACCAGCAAAGAGGCATGGCACCCAAACACTCGTCACGGAAAAACTTCCAAGTCAATGCTTTGGCCCAATATCTTCGGCTAAAACTGGATTGCCACCAGCCAAGGAGATACGTCGCCGTTGGAATGCTGAGGAGAGGAGAAAAGAGCAACATGTCCACCGCCGTCTTTTGCAGAAGCGTTACGGCGTCGTTGCCCTGCCCAAACCAGACCGCTTGGTAGTTGTAAAGCAGGTCTACCTGGATTCCGACAACTCCATAGGTGAACGCGGTTGAGCCAATGCGGATCAGGTTCTCGGCGTCCAGCCGCTTGGTTTTGCCGGTGAAGACTCTGGCGATTTCGGGCACGATTCCGCCACCAATCAGGCCCGCGACGAAAGCACCGAGTAGCCCAGACTGCACCTTGAACGCCCCAATTTGAGCCGCTACGGTGCGAACTGAATCATTGTTGAAGTAGGCAAAGATAAGGGTTGCGGCTGCCGTCTGAATGAGAAGCATGGGCGCGAGTGCCCCCCGCACAGCCCGAATGCTCGGCCGGAAGAATGCGAAACGGTCGGCTATCACGAAGTCTCAATCTCAAAAGGAAAGAGGCTCCTCAATCTCGCTGATCTGAGGAGCCACAACGGTTGCGTCAAAACGAGGACTTAGTCTTCGTCGTCTTCATCCTTCTTGTCCATCGGGACTTCGACGACACCTTTACGACGCTTGATATTGGCGTACCCTGCGCCTGCCTTCGGTTGGGGTGCGTTTGCCGGCTGCACCGGGCGTGCGTCCATCATAGTTGCGGTTGCCGATCCATCCACTTGCGAGGCTCCAGCGACAGCCAGTGCCGCACGCTGCTTGGCTTCTCGCAATGCTTCGGCCACCAGTCCTGCTCCTTCTCCCTTTCGCTTCATCGTCCACTTGTCGAATAGATAGAGAATCGGCGAAGCGTTGAAAATGGATGAGTACGTTCCGATGACAATTCCCGCCAGCATCGTGACACACATGAACTTGATGTCCGATGTGGGGGTGCCGATGGCGATGAGAATCGCAAGCGTAACGAGAGCAGTGAAGGACGTATTGATGGACCGGGCCACTGTCTGCGTGACCGATTTGTCTACGATGAAACCGAGGTCTTCGCCGGCCTTCGCTCGCGTCAAGTTCTCTCGAATACGGTCGAAAATGACAATCGTATCGTGAACGGAGAAGCCGTTAACCGTCAACATTGCGGTGAGGAACAGCGCGCTGATTTCCCAGCCAAAGGCGAGGCCGACAATTGCCGAGAGGCCAACAACGAAGAAAACATCGTGGATCAACGCTAGGATTGCCGCGCCACCGAACTTGATTCCGTTCCGCATTCCGCCAACGGCAATACCAAATCTGACGGTGAGGTAGAGGACGATCAGTGCCGAACTGAACGCCAACATCTTGATGGCGTTTTCCCAAGTTTCCCGTTGGATGGTAGGGCCGACTGCACTGAAGCTTCCGCCTTCGCTTGAAACGCCGAGTACGTTCGCAATCGTTTCCTTGGCTGCGGGATCGTTAGGCGCGATGCGGTCGCTAGGTGGGATTGTCACATCAATGAACTTGTCGCCCCGATACGTGGCGAACTTGACATTCGCTCCACGGAGGCCTGCGCCATCGAGTTTCTCGGTGACCATTCCTGCTGTGAAATTCTGACCTTCCGGAACTTTGAACTGCGCCTGATAACCGCCCGAGAACTCAACGTTTGGCTTGATACCGTTGAGTGGATAGATGGCGATGATGCCGGGGATGATGATGAGAGCGGATACGATGAACCACGTTTTCATCTTGCCGATGATCGGCAGGCGCCGACTGTCGGCAGACTGCTCAAGCTTTTCTCCGAACCATGCTCGATCGAGGGCGAACGCCTTCGGGTTGTTGCCAATACCCAGCCCCATCGCACCCATGAGAAGTGCGCGGGTCACCGTGAACGCGGTGAAGAACGAAATCGCGACACCAACGATGAGCGTGATGGCGAAGCCTCGGACGGGGCCCTCACCTAGTCCGGCCAGAACCATAGAAGTGATGATCGTACAAGCGTTTGAGTCGACAATCGCGCTAAGAGCGTGTTTGAATCCGAGCCTGACCGCCCGATCGAGAGTTCTGCCGGCTTTGAGTTCCTCTTTGATTCGCTCAAAAACCAGGATATTGGCGTCAATCGCCATACCAGCAGAGAGGACGAAACCTGCAATCGCGGCAAGCGAAAATGTAGCGTCCATCATCTTCAGCGCGGTGAGCGTGAAGAGGGCGTACAGAGCCATCGCGATAGCCGCGATCACGCCAGGGAATGAGTAGTAAACGATCAGGAAGATACAGATGATCACGAACGAGATCACTCCCGCGCGAATCATTTGATCGAGGGCGTAGACGCCAATTGTTGGGTCAACGGTTTCCTCGCGAATGAGGTTCAAAGTGACCGGGAGCGCACCAGACTTGATCGTGTCGGTGAGATTCACAACGTACTCGCGATCGAACTGACCGTTGATGTACGCGTTGTTGCTCAGGATCACGTTATCCATGACCGGCGAGATGCTAAGAACGCGGCCGTCCAGAACGAATGCCAAGTTGGGGCTCTTGTTGAGATACCGTCGGTTCCATTGGCTCATCTTCTTCGCGCCTTCGTTCGAGAAGAAGAACTCAGGAACGACACCGTTGCCTTGAACCATCGGTCGCGCGTCTGAAACATCCTTACCTTCAAGGATCAGTTTCCATCGACCGATCATGTCGTCGTATTCTTTATCGCCCGGTTCAATGATGTCGCCGCTTCGATTCTGGAAAGCGACGAAGGGAGTGCCGTCCTCTAATGTCCTGCGCTCGGAGACCGGTGTGTATGCGCCGATATCTACGGTTTGAGCGTGAAACGCCTGGACTTTCGCTGTGCGCCCGAGTGTCTCTCGGGCTTTCTCCACATCCGTAAATCCGGGAAGTTCAACAATGATTTGATCATCGCCTTTAGCGACCGCCGTACTTTCTTGCACGCCGAGTGATGCACCGGCGCGGTTATTCATGATGCGAACGGTATCGCGTTGAATAGAGGCCGGTGCGACTTGGCTTTCAGTTACTTGTCGATCGAGGTCTGTGGGATCCAGTTGGAACGTCAGTCGCGTACCACCGCGAACATCGAGGCCGAGCATGTACGGCTTGGACTGGTGTCCCCAAACGGCGAGTCCCGTCAAAAGGAATACGGCAATGAGAAATAGACTGCTTCGAGACAACGCTCTATAGGCCTCCGGCGAAGCCTCATTCTACCGAAGGCCCTTCAAATGAGCCGCCGTTATTCCCCTCCCGTCCTGTCAGTCGCGGGCCCAGAACATTGGGCCGGCTTCTTCTTGTATGACTGCTTCGCGGAGCACACTGATCGCCTTGCGTAAGCCTTCCCGCGCGGACATCAACCCATCCTCGTGCTCGATGCTTAGAACGAAGTCGTAGCCGAAACGGCGAAGATCGCTGACAAACGTCTTCCACCATTCCGCGCCGTGTCCGTAACCAACGGATCGGAATTGCCACGCCCGCCCTCGATGGTCGCCGTACGATTTGGTATCAAGGTTGCCGTTGTGACCGGAGTTCACCGGGTCAATGACAGCGTCTTTCGCATGGACGTGGAACACGGCTCCAGCTTCGCAAAGTTGGCGAACAGCGAGGAGCGGATCAATCCCTTGCCACCAAAGGTGCGACGGGTCAAAGTTTGCGCCGATCCGGTTGCCTGCGGCTGAGCGGAGTCGAAGAAGGGTGTCGTTGTTGTAGACGATGAATCCGGGGTGCATTTCGATCCCAAAGTTCACATCATGCTCGTCCAGAAAGGCATTCTGTTCCGTCCAGTAGGGAATCGCGACTTCATTCCATTGGTAGTCAAGAATGTCGCGATATTCGTCGGGCCAAGCACAGGTCACCCAGTTCGGATTCTTCGCTCCCGCATGGTCGCCGGGACAACCACTAAACCCATTCACGGTTTTCACTCCAAGAAGAGCAGCGAGTTCAACAGATCGTCTGAACGCCTCGTGATGCTCTTTCGCTATTCGGAGATCAGGGTGAATCGGATTGCCATGACAACTGATCGCGCTGATGATGAGGCCGTGGTCCTCAACTTTTGCTTTCAAATCGTTGCGAGCAGCCGAGTCCTTAATCAACGTACTTAGATCAAGGTGCGCCGCGCCCGGATATGCTCCACCACCGAGTTCGATGGCCTGGAGACCTTCGGCCTGATAGAAATCGAGAACTTCGTCGAGCGGTTTGTCGTTGAGAAGAGCCGCGAATAATCCAATGCGCATCGTGCGTCTATTCTGCCCGAACAGGTAAGACTCGGGCTATGCACGAGGCCGAACGTCGAGAATCAAATGCCGAAGCGATCCGGCAACTTGCGCAACACAGAGTCCAACTGGAGCAACGAGTGTGGGTAGACCACTACGCGTACTTTGTTTCGGAGGCATCGGCGAAGGAGTTTGTCGTGTTGATGGTCAAGAATGGTCATGAGCGCGTAGAGCATCTGGAACCAAGAGGATCGTCTTTCGGAGTCCGCGTTCGATTGGAACACAAATTGACGTTGGACGACGTGAATGCGGTCAGCATTGAAGTTGAGCGTGCGACCGAGATGCTTGGTGGCGAGTACGACGGGTGGGGAGTCGACGACGAGCAGTTGGAGAAGATCGACGGCTGTTTCGGCGACTAACTAGCGTTTCAGCTTATTCGGAAGGCGCGGTGAAGCGGGCAACACGCGTTCGCCGATCCGAGTAAATGTGAAGTTCGTATTGCTCTCCAGGTTCGACCGGGTCACTCCCTGAAGCGAAGTAGTATGCCCGGTGGAAGTCGCCAAAGTAGCCGATACGTTGCGGAGGCAGACCGTATCGAACTGCGCTCCACCAGTCAAATCCATCGGTATCGCGGCGGGTTCGGCCACGTATGTTCGCCAGCGATTGAACTTGGAGTTTCTCCTCTCCAGTTGTCCGCACGAGAACCACGGTGAAGTCTTCAATCGGTTCAGGGTCGGGAGGAATCTGCTCGAAGAGATCAAAGGTACGCATTCGGGGATACGCCGCAAGACCAATTACGAAGGTTGGATGTTCAGCGAGCGAAGAAACCTCAGACCAGACCTCTCCGGCATCTCTGCCCTCCCGGCGGGCCGAGAATCCCGCCCATTTAGCCATTATTCGGGGAGACAAAGAGACAACAAACTCTACCGATTGGGTGGTCCTACCGTCGAACCACTTGCCAACCCAGTCCCTATCAGGTCCGAGGAGTGCCTCCATGCCACGATGTCCTTGCGTGACGGCCAGCCGTTCGCCTTCGCGGAGATAGGCGACATTTGGTTCAACCGTAAAGAGGATTAGTCCGATCACTCACTGAGATTATCGGTGGTTCGCGTAGGAATCCTTGTCGTGCCGGCGGCAACGAGCAACCCATCGGCACACCGTACCGATTCCACATCGACCGCACCGTGCAAGCCGAGGTCTGCATCCAAGTCCACTACTGGGTTCAACGTGTCAAGCAGAACCTTCGCCGCCAGCGCATCTGCCCGTTGCCAATCGAAGTAGATCTTGGCCTCCGAGAGCGCGAGCTTTCGGGAGCCGTCGGGGATCACGCGGGCGATCACAGCGAAGTTACTCTTCACAATCACGAATTCGCCGTACCCTTCAATCCATGCCCACCCACCGCGAAGTTCTACTGTGCAAGTCTTGATTTCCGCGAACTTAGCGACGATGTACTCTGCAAGGTCTGCCGCCCGAATCTCGACTTGCCCCGTGCCTTCGCCGCTTCGACTTAGCCGGATTTGGTGCTCGCGCCGCGCCAGCCCAAAGTCGTATCGACAGTCTGGGATATTCGCTTCTAGCCGGGCAACGCGCAATCCCCGTAGAGAGAAGTTACTGAGGTTTAGCCTGAGCAAATCAATTCTCCCGGCCGTGGATCGATCCGGTTCAGTGAAGAGAGGGAGTTGCTGAAGGCTAAAGTCATGGGCTGTGATCTCTGCGAAAGTCAAGCCGCCGCCAAGTGCCGCGAGCCCGTCGGGTCGCACGTTCACGCTTACTGCTTTGCTCTCTCCCTCAAGGCGGGCCGCAATGTCGGTAGCCGCGAGACGCTCAAATCTCTGCTCTTCCCGCCCCGCAAATCCGAGCCCGATTCCAAGCGCGGCAGCGATGACCAACAGACCCATGTCTGTAGTGTACGGGCATTGAGCAACCGGTAGAAGGAACGGATGTCGGCACCACGCGCATTTCTCCGGCCCGAGCGTCGATTTCTTCTGGCGGCGGGGGCGGATGTTGAAGCGTGGTGGCAGGGCCAAGCAACCAACGAGATGCGCGTTGCTCTAGGCGAACCTGTTGCCTTTTGTCTTGTGGAAGCGACCGGGCAGTTGCGAGCCGTCGTTGATGGTATTCGCCTCTCAGCCGATCTGCTTTCGAAATTCCCGTTTCTCGCCGACAAAGGGCTAGTTCAGAATTCTGATCCCGAACACGGCTACTTGTTCGTCACCGAGAACCCCGAAGTTTTGCTCCGGCGAGCAAACGATTACGTAATCCTCGAAGATGTCTCGCTGTCAATCCTGAACGGTCCGGTCGCCACGATTCTGTCTGACGATCAACCTCCCAATCTTATTGGGGTTCCTGTTCCGGGTGGATTTGACATTCTGCTTCCCGAAGAACACTCCGTCAGCCTTGAGGCGGAAGAAGAGTTACTCACTCTACGGCTTGCAGAAGGTGTTCCGCAGATCGGACTAGATACGAGCGAAAAGACTTTGCCTCCCGAGTTAGGTGAGTGGTTTGACAAGCGGTACATCCACTACGCCAAGGGGTGCTACATGGGGCAAGAAGTGCTGCAACGCATTCACAGTCGTGGACACGTAAATCGAGTCTGGACGGTATTGCGAGTGAGTGAACCGGTCGCGTTCGCAAGTCCGGTTTGGAGCCACAGCGGAGACCGAGTCGGTGCGGTGACCCAATGCCGACATCACTCAGAATTCGGTTGGCTCGTGGGCGCCATTCTAAAAAGAGATGCAGCCCAATCGCCTCTTCTGATCGCGGAGAGGGAAGCGGCGCATCTACTCTGAGATCTTGTTTTTCTGGGCCGCGAAATGGGCGTACGCGAGAAAGCCGAGAACCGCAATTGACAAAACTAGATTCCCGACAGGCATCATGATGGACTTCTCTTGCGACATGACCTCGTTGATACGATAGATCCAAAACCCCATCAGGATGAGTGAAATGATCCCCGCGAGACGATACGCGGTTGCTGGTCGGGTCGGCGCGATCATGTAGCACCAAACAAGAATCAGTCCTGAGGCACCACCGGCAACGAGAGACATGACACTCTTGCCCATCACGAACCCGATGATCCCACCGAGGATGTTGATAATGCCGTAGATCAGTACGACCGTTCTTGCCATGAAGAGACCTTACCGCCCCGCTTGGGCCGACCTCGGGCCACGTATACTCGGCAAGTGACTACCGGACCGGAACCTGAGCAGGCCCCGGAATTCTCAATGAGTGATAAACCCGCCCATGAATGCGGTGTAGTGGGAGTCTACGCGCCCGGTAGAGACGTCGCGCGACTTGCATTTTTCTCCCTATTTGCTTTGCAGCATCGCGGTCAAGAGGCAGCCGGCATCGCCGTCAGTGATGGCACCGATGTCGTCATGCACAAAGCGCAGGGCCTGGTTTCGCAGGTGTTTGACGAAGCGATCCTGTCTCGTCTCATCGGCTACGCTGCCGTTGGTCACACGAGATACAGCACTACGGGCGGAGCGAGTGCCGTCAACACACAGCCCATTGGTTGTACGAGTCTCGTGGGTGACATTGCCGTCGCTCACAACGGAAATCTCATCAATACAGTACGGCTCCGAAATGAATTGGAAGCCGAAGGATATCAGTTTAGCGGTACTAACGACAGCGAAGCGATCGCCCGGCTTTATGCGCACCACGCTGACCTTGGGCCAGTAGAGGCGGCCCGCGCCACAATGAAACGCATCACAGGTGCGTACAGTGTCATTGTTCTCACAAGTCGCGACATCGTAGCTTTCCGTGATCCGCTCGGTTTGCGACCGCTCATCGTAGGTGAGATAGAGGGGGGTGGCTATGTCATTGCCAGCGAGTCATGTGCATTCGCTCCTGTGCAAGCCAAGATTATTCGCGAGGTGGGGCCCGGCGAAGTCGTCGTGATCAATGAGAAGGGAATTCGGTTTGAACAAGGGGTGGAATCGCCTCGCCGCGCGATGTGTTTGTTCGAGTTCATTTACTTTGCGCGACCCGATAGCGTCATTATGGATGAGTTGATCTATTCGACTCGATTGCGCATGGGTGAACAGTTAGCCGTCGAGTACGCAGTAGACGCCGATGCGGTCGTACCGGTGCCGGACAGCGGATTCCCGGCGGCTATTGGCTACAGCCGCAAGAGTGGAATTCCGCTCGTGGAGGGCCTGATCAAAAGTCGCTACATCCACCGTACCTTCATTCAGCCTGACCCAGAGATGAGGAAACTGGGGGTTCGCCTGAAACTGAGCCCCCTCAAAGAGCAGATTGCCGGTAAGCGATTAGTTCTCGTGGACGATTCTATTGTTCGAAGCACGACAATGGGGCAAATCGTGCGCCTCCTCAAGGATAGCGGTGCGAAAGAGGTCCACGTGCGGATAACGTCGCCACCGATTATTTCCCCGTGCTACTACGGAATTGACATGCCGACCAAAGAGGAGTTAGCGGCCGCTACTCGCACAGTAGACGAGATTCAAATTCAGATCGGGGCCGATTCATTGGGATACCTGTCGCTTCCCAGTACGACGCGCGCCGTTGGGCCGGAGACCGGTCAATTCTGCACGGCTTGCTTTACGGGCGATTATCCTCTTCCCGTGGCTGAAGCGATGGCGAAACATGCCCTCGAACCTGAACACCGGGTTGGAGATATGGATGCCGTTGCATCTGGCCAACTGAAGTTGATCAACTAGAACAGTCGCGCAGATACTTCGTGCAATCGCGATGGCGACGGAGTATGTCGCGAGAGTGAAGGAAAAGTGCCTCTGTGAGTGGATTCCAGAGATGATAGATGTCCGGCAACTCTTCCACGTCGGCATACATACGACCGATTGACTCAAACTCGGGGCTCAACTCCTCTAAGTCTTCGACGTGAGCCGTGAAGACATCTGCCCACCGCACGTCACATCTTTCAGTGATTCGGTAGCAACCGATATAGAGCAGGTCGCTAAGGATTGCTCCTGCCTCTTCGTGGGCTTCACGTTCGGCGGCCGCGAGAGAGGACTCGTTTGGCTCGACTCGACCGCTTGGAATGCACCACCCGCGATCGCAGATATTGCAAAGAAGAACTTTCTCTTCATGCCATGGGAAGACAAGTGCAGCGAACGCCCGAAGTGGTGACCGAAAAGGGGCCGGATAAAACTCCAGCTTCTGTCGACCGTATTGACCACAGGGGAACTTCGCGTTACTCACTTCTCTCTACTTGGTGTCTCCTGATTCATTGTCGGTCCCGGTTGCGACAACAATCTTTCCGAGGATCTCCTTTGCGTCCACTGGGCCAAATTCACGGCTGTCTTCGCTCACAGCGCGATTATCACCGAGTAGATAGACCATTCCCGGAGGAACCTGATACGGGCCATTTCGAAGTGAATAGTTTCGCGGCACATTGAGTGGATCGATGGTGTCTCCGGCGAGACCAGCCACCCGCTTGATGATCGTGACATCGTCTCGGGTCGGATCATGGAGAACTACGATATCGTTCCGGTGAACCTCGCCAACGAGCCAGTAGGCGCGAGTGAAGAGCAATCGTCTACCCGGTTTCAGGGTCGGCAACATGCTGTCACCGTTTACGACGGCGGTGGCGAAGTTGAAATACGAGAACACACTGAACCCAAGCATGAGCAACAGGAACAGCGTGAATCCGGTCAAAATGAACTTCTTTCGCTTACCCGTCATAGTGCGTTTTGGCGATCTCGGCCTTAGTACGGTTATACTTCAGAGGCCCTTCCGGGTGCTGAACTCATGAGTACGACGTGGCTTGATCCGAATCTGGCAGCCGCAGTCACGGTGGGTGCAGGAGTCATCTCGGTCGGATTGCTCGTCGTCGTCGTTTCGCAATCCTTGCAACTTCGAAAAATGCGTCAGCAGTGGACCGCGCTCATGCAGGATTCTCGCGGGGAGTCATTGGAAGACCTTCTGGAGCGACACTTCCAGGAACGAGCCGCGCTAAGACTGGAGGTAAACGATCATCATTTGCGCGTGGATGCCCTTGAGAAAAAAATGAAAACCGCCAAGCGGCATCTCGGCATTGTCAAATACGACGCATTCGATGAAGTCTCGGGCGGTCAAAGTTTTTCCGTCTCTTTGTATGATGACGACGGAAACGGTGTTGTGTTATCCAGTGTCGTTGGCCGGTCTCTCGCAAGGCTCTATGCGAAGGGGTTGATCAGTGGGGAAGCGGTCACGCCGTTGAGCGACGAGGAACACGCCGCGATGAGAGAGGGCTGGTCAAGCGGAAAGAAAGGTGGTGTGAGTTGACGCAAGCCGCAGATGACGCTCTGTTGATTGAGAGAAGTCGTAAAGGGGATCGGCAGGCGTTTGACATGTTGGTTGTTCGCTATCAGGATAGAGCATACAAATATGCCTTCCGATTAGTTCGTGACCCGAACGAAGCTGCGGATATTGTGGCCGACTCCTTTGTTCGCGTATACAATGCCTTGCACCACTTCCGGGGCCAAAGCGCGTTCAGCACATGGCTCTATCGGATCGTCACCAACTGTTTTCTTGATGCCCGAAAGAAGGTTAAGAACAAGACTCATCTCAGCCTAGAGCAAACCATGTCGGTGGAGGATGGAGAGATACAACGTCAGATCGAAGATCCGTCTGAGGGGCCTGAGGCGATTTTGGAGAAGAACGCCCGCGAAGATGCCGTGCAGGGAGCGTTAGACGACATGCCCGAATTTCAGAAGGCGATGCTTGTCATGTATCACGTAGAGGGACTCTCGTATGAAGAGATTTCGGACTCACTTGATCTGCCCATCGGCACGGTCAAGAGTCGCCTCAATAGGGCCCGCGTCGCACTTCGTGACAAGTTGTCTGGACACATGGAACTTTTCCAACTAGGATGAAGTCTCAATGCCCATAGCATGATCCGGCAACACGGACGGCCGAAGAAACACAGGTGAATCTATGAATTCTGAGCAAGCACGCGATTTGTTTTCCTCTTATTTAGAGGGAACCCTTGAGCCCGCGCTCCGTCAGCAATTGGAGCGGGCTCTTGAGGTGAATCCGGCACTCAATCAAGAGTTCCGAGAATTCAAGGCGGTATGTCACGCCCTTTCGGAATCCGCAAACGAAGACATTTCAATCCCCGGGCACTTGAATGCCCGGATTTCGGCCGTTTTAGATGATTCCCTCGCCGCAAAGCCCGCGACAAACAACGTTTTACAGTTGTTCCACTGGAAGCCGTTGGCGATTGGTGCGGCCGCAGCGATTGCGTTAGTCACGGCAGGGGTCACCTTGTTTTCTCCTAACTCGGGCGCCTCGGTCGCCGGAATTATTCCAAGCGGCAACACTATCGTTGAGCGCGCCGAACTGAGTTGGGCGAACGATCAACTGACATTGCGATACCAGTCTCCGAAGGAAGACAAGCTGCTTTTGCGCGAGGGTCAAGATGGGGAAGTTTGGAGCACGGTCGCGATCGGTACCAATCTGACAACCGAAAAAATTCAAAACCCAACCGATGGCCCTCGACTTGTTGAGCTTGATGTTGCTTCAACGGAGAATGACCGTTTGATCGTGCTGCCTGGGCCTGCGGCTACAGGGCCGATCGTGGGCTCAGGTTCAACAATTGATCTCGCAAAGCAGATTGCGGCACGATATCAAACCCCCGTAGAGATTCTTCGACTTGATTCTCCGAGTGCAGAAATTGAGTGGAATCTTCCTGAGTCAGAGGATGTTGTTGATCTTGCAGCGAACCTCAGAGATTTGGGTATCTCAATCAGCAAGGGCGAGAACGGGATCCTGACTCTTGGTCAATAGCACCGTCTGAAGGTCGGACTGAGCCTCGGCAAGTTGATCTTGCGATTTGTACATCATTGACAGTTGCGATGAGATGGCCGCGAGTGCCTCACTAAAGGGTCTGGCTTTGGCCCAGTTACTCAACTCACGCGCGGTCTGCATCGTCGGGTTTTCTTTCGCCGAAACGAGTAGCCCCCTCAGTGCACGATCCGAAGTTGTTTGACTGCTGGTCCTCACGTGAAGGAGTTCGATGTGCGCAACGAGCCTATCTGTCGGCACCTTTGGATCCTGAAGGCTGGAAAGGGTTGCTTCTATCTGCGTGAGTTGCTCCGGAGTGAAGGAATCCGCCTTTTCGTGAAGTTCAATGACAATATCTCGCTGGGTGAGTGAGAGCCTAGTGACTGAATAGACGTCGCTAAATTTTGCGACCTCTGACAGCCGGAGTGCAGTGGTTGACAATCGGATTGCACGATCTGAATCGCCCTTGGCCCACGCCGAACGCGCCAGTTTGCGCAAGGAACGAATCAATCGATCGCGACTCGCAAATATCTCTGACTTCACTCCCGAATCACTTTGATCGTCGAGTGCCGCCGGCAAGATATCGGTCAGGACGCCCTCATCACTGGCTCGAATCCACTCTTCCGAGGCCTCGACCACCCTCGTTTCAATATCTTGCGGATCGCCAACCGAAGATCGGTCTGCCGCCAAGAGGAAAGGCCCGTATGCGTAGATCCGTTCGGCGACCGCCGGGCCGTATTCGACGTTCTCGAACGCCAGTACCTGCGTGCGCCCAAGAATCCCTATGTAGGCATACAGCGCAAATGGAAGTGTGACTGCAGTGATGCAAGCCCACGCCTTCGACCCCATGCTCTGAATCTTTGGCGAGTCGTCCCATATTCCTTACGTCCCAAGTCCGACGGGTCAAAGTCCCATCCAAAAAAGGAAAGAGACCCAACTTATGGGGCTAGACCACGGTTTTGACCTAGGTCCTCAATTTTCGTGATTATGTTGAAATCGTGGAACCGCGAAATGAGCGTCCGTTGTGGGCAACCGCCCGCGTAGAAACTTGGGAAGGCCATCTGGTCTCCCGGGCGCAACGGGGTGATGCTTTAGCCTTTGAGCACTTGTTGGATCTGCACACGAAGAGTGTCCGGAGCCACGCTTATC
>JAHBTC010000046.1 GCA_019638835.1 Fimbriimonadaceae bacterium | reverse complement strand
CCAGAAGTTTGTCGCGGAAAGCAAGGGCCGCGACATTCGCGCCCTCGTCGTAGGTGATCGGGTAGTGGCGGCAATGCGACGCGTCGCGCAGGGGCAAGAGTTCCGAAGCAACGTCCACCTCGGAGCGAAGGCGGAGGCGGTGGATCTTGACCCGGCGTATGTGGAAACCGCCCTTCGGTCGGCGCGAATCCTTGGGCTCCGCGTTGCCGGCGTTGACATGTTGGAGACTAAGTCCGGCCCGCAGGTGATCGAAGTCAACTCCTCACCCGGTCTTCAGGGAATCGAAACCGCAACCGGTATCAATGTCGCCGGAGCGATCATTGACTACGTACGAGATCAAGTTCGCTTCCCGGAGTTAGATCTTCGCGAGAGGCTTACTGTGGAAACCGGGCAAGGAGTCGCCGAACTAGTCGTGGGCGGCCAGAGCGAACTTGTGAATCAAAACCTCCGCGAACTCAATCTGCGTGAGAAGGGCATTGTTGTATTGACCGTTGACCGAAACGGGATCGTCGTTACCAATCCCTTAGGTTCGTACGTGGTACACGAAGGTGACAAGCTACTCTGCTTTGGCGATCTGCAGGAGATTCGCAAACTTCTGCCTCCGGCGGCACCCCGCAAACGAAGAAAGAAGAAGGAGTCGACTTAGGAAACGCCCAACGCCGCGAGACCATCGCGGTCATTGCGGGGGCGGGCGTTGAGCAAAGGGAATCTCACCGTGAAGGTCGTTCCCTTCTCCAGCATGCTATCAATCGAAACCGTGCCCCCGAGTGCCGTGACTAGTTCCAGTACGACCTTTGTGCCGAGCCCACTTCCACTCTTCGTTGACCAACCGGATCGGGCGGTTCCCGCAAGGATCTCGCGGGCTCTTTGCGGCGACATTCCCGCGCCCGTGTCCTTCACCTGCAGAATCGCGTTCGACTTAGCGTAACTGACGGCCACGGTCACGCTACCGAAGGTTTCGTCACGATCCCGGTGCTGTCCCGGCCACTCCGGCGGAACCATGTCGCCGACTGCTTTCACGGCATTGCCAACCAGATTCTCAACAATGCGCATGACGTAAAGATCATCGTAGTCCGCGATCGGTCCATCCGCCGAAATGTCGTACTCAATCTTGACCCTCGCTTCTCGCGCCATGGGCTCCATGAATTCGGCCGCTTCTCGGACAATCGAACCGAAGTCGTGTGCGCGGTACTTGGGTTCAAGCGGTTTTCCGGCTGCCAGATTGTTCACAAGTCGGGCGTACCGATAAACGCGATCGCTATACGGTGCAAACACATCGTCGTATGTGCCCCGCAACATTTGGAGATAGAGGAGCGCATCGCCTTCGACTCCGGCTTCCTTCAGGGCTCGCTCCAACCCTTCGATGTTTCGTTCGAACTCGGGAAGAAATGCCACAAGCACCCCGGCTTTGTTAGCGAGGTCGTGCGCCATGCGCCCCATACCTTCGAGCGCGGCCACGTGTCGCTGTCGCGTGAGCATCCTTGAGTTCATCACCGAGAGCGCACAGATATCGGAAACCGTGTCGGCAACCTCCACGTCGGTTTCCGTAAAGTTGCCCTCAACCTTGTTCACCAATTGGATAACGCCAATCGGATCCATACCTGTAACGGTAAGCGGCAGGGTCAACATGTTGTAAACCGTGACGCCTGCCTTCCTTTCAATGTCGCTACGGTAACGCTCCGTCGCGTTGGGAAAATCACTGATCTTCGATTTGCGTGACCGGAACACTTCGCCGGCCACGCCGAAACTGTCCGGAATATCAATGCGCTCCAGACGATCTGCAACTTCTTCGGGCAAAACGAATCGGAAACGAAGGCTTTTCGTCGCGGGCTCGTGCAGATAGATTGTGCCGCCCATCGCCCCGACCGCTTCGACGCAAATTGCCAGCACTTCGCGCAACACCGTATCGGCGTCGTCCGCGCTCGCAAGTTTGCTCGCCGCTTGGTTCACGGCTCGGAGGAGGCGATTCTCACTACTCATGATAAGGTAATTCGATGCTTGGGACTAAAGTCTTCCCTATTCAACGCGATAACGATAACCCAAGTTCCACTAGTTTTTCTCGGTTCTCGGAAGAATTCTCAACGATTATGTCAGGCCCTGCGTTCTGGTAAACCATATCTATGGCTAAGAACGTCGCCGACGCCCTCAATCGACTCCTCGCCGATTCCTACGTCCTCCAATTGAAAACGCAGAACTACCATTGGAACGTCACCGGCCCCGAGTTCTACCAACTGCATCTTCTGTTCGAAGCGCAGTACAACGAGTTGTTCGCCGGTATTGACGTGATTGCCGAACATATCCGCACTCTGGGGAACGGCTCACCCGGAACAATGAAGGAGTTTCTTGCCCTGACTTCGATCTCAGAAGGAACTGCGAAGACGGCGAGCGATATGGTAGCCGACCTTGCGGGCTCACACGCGGCCCTTGCAAAAACCTGTCAAGCGCTGATTGATGCTGCCGACGACGCCGACGACGATGCTTCCGAGGATTTGGCCATTCAACGCCAGCGCGTACATAAATCGGCGGCGTGGATGCTGAAGGCAACCGTCAGCACTTCGGTAACTCTTCCCAAAGCCGCGCCCGCTCCCGCCAAAGCAAAACCCACTCCGAAGACCGCACCGAAGGTCGCCGCCGCTAAAGCCGCGCCCGCAAAAGCAGAATCCGCACCAGCACCTAAAAAGGCTGCCCCCAAACGAAAGCCCGCATCTAAACCGAAAGCCGCAACGAAGCCAGCGCCGAAACCAGCCGCTGAGCCTGCCGCCAATACGCAAAACCCGCGCCGGCGCGCCTCTGGTTAGGGCTCTGGCAAATCAGACAAGTCGATTTCGACTTCAGTGATCTCGCCCCGGACGTACCACCGTGCGTTTGGGGCGGCACTTTTCACGAGCCTCTGCATCGGAAGATTCCGCGTCAGCATTTCGCCCGTGAACTCGCTGATTCCCTGCTCTCGGGCAGCGGCTCCAAGGTGAATCAGAAGAAGCGTTCCCACGCCCTTTTTTTGCCAAGGATCACCGACAAACAACGCGAAATCAGCAGTATTCGGTTGCGAAACCAGTCGCACGCATCGCCCTACGGCGACCCCCTCAATGCAGTCTTGATCGTCGCGAGTGATGCGATGGCCGACCCCCAAGGCAATGTGGTTCACTCCATCGGTTTCGGTCAGATAAGTCAATTCATCATCCGTTAGAGATTGCTTCTGGGTCATGAAACGCCGAAAAATCGATTCGCGGGAATACCGTTGCATCCCCGCGACGAGGAGTTCTTTGTCAGTGGGGCGAATCGGACGCAGAAAGAGATGCTCACCTTCAGGAGTTTCAAACCAATGTTCAAACTCTTTGTGGTAGCGCATTTCCCTTCCTATCATAACTCCCCGGCCCTCTCTACGGTTCATGTGGGAAACTGAGACGATGTTTCGCTCGATCCGGCATTCCACGGCCTCCAATCCCGACTTCCGTGTCGTCGGCGTCTTTTCCGACCGCGATGTATCCGCCAAAGAAGATCCGATGATTGAGACCGCTGCCACCCGGAAGGAGTTTGCCGGGGAACTCAGCGCAATCAGTGAGACCACACAGAGTGACGGGCAGCGCGCGGTTCTCGTTGGTCTCGGACCATTCGAGAAGTTCGGGCAATCCGAGGCTCGCACGGCCGCCGCCGCCGTCGGTCGACGGTTGTCATTGCTGCGCGCCACCTCAGCGCAAATCACTTTGGACCGAGCGGAAACTGACATCATCGGCCGAGCATTCGGTGAAACACTTGGTTTACTCGCCTACCGGTTCGCCGACTTTAGAGGCAAGGCAAACAAACCTGACCAAACGCAAGAACTGACCATTTGGTCGGATGTTGAAGAATTGGACGAGGGTCTCGGAAGCGGACTGCGGCTAGCCGAAGCGGCAAACCTCACCCGTCGCCTTGCCGAGACTCCCCCGAATGTGGCAACACCTCAATACATGGCGGATGCCGCGAGCAAAGTTGCTCTGGACTGCGGCCTGGATATTCGGGTTATCACCGGTCAGGAACTGGAGGAGGAGCGTTTGACCGGACTGATTACGGTTGGCAAGGCATCCGAAAACCCACCCTGCCTCATACGATTGGAGTACGCGCCCCCCGGAACTGAAGACTTGCCCCCGACGGTCGTCCTCGGCAAGACGATCACCTACGACACCGGCGGCCTTTCTATCAAGCCTAAAGAGGGAATGGCCGGGATGAAGATTGACAAGGCTGGCGGATGTGCGGTGCTCGGAGTTATGCAGGCGATCGCAACCGTGATCAAGCCTCGCGCACGTGTCGTTGGACTGCTCGTCGCCGCCGAAAACTCAATCTCCAACAACGCGTACCGCCCCGACGACATCATGACGTACCGCAATGGCATCACGATTGAGGTAACGAATACCGATGCCGAGGGCCGTCTGGTTCTCGCCGACGGTTTGATTTGGGCAAGCGAGGTTGAAAAAGCCCACCGCATCATTGATATGGCAACTCTTACGGGTGGCGTTGTGATCGCTTTGGGCTCTACATTTGCGGGTCTGTTCGGCAACGACGACGAACTCGTTCAGGAATTGATCAGCGCAGGACAGACCACGGGCGAACGGCTCTGGCAACTGCCACTGGATGACGATTACCGAGAAATGATGCGATCCCAGATTGCCGACTTCGTCAATTCTGTGCCGAACCGGAAGGCGCACCCAGTTCAAGGAGCAACATTCCTCCACCAGTTCGTTCCCGACAAGATTTCGTGGGCGCACATTGATATCGCGGGCACCGCGAAGACGGACAAAGACAAGGGTGCCTACGTCCCAGGTGCCACCGGATTCGGCGTTCGTCTCCTCGCCCAGTACTTCGCCAATCGCCATGGATCATAACGAAGCCCTCAACCATCTTCGACAGTTCTCACCGTTTGATGAACTCATTGCGCAACACGGCCCACCGGAGTGGAATCCAACGCGCGATCCGTTTTTGGCCCTTGCGGGAACACTGGTTTATCAACAACTGTCGGGCGCGGCCGCGAGAACCATTTGGGGACGATTTGAAAAGCTATTCCCGAACGAGAAACCGTGCCCGCGCCATCTCGCCGAGTTGTCCGACGAGGACTTACGCTCGGCAGGCGTGAGTCGCCAGAAAGCCGGTTATCTGCGATCACTCGCGGAAGCCTATAACTCGGGCCGGATCCCGCTTGACTTCCGCGATCTCAGCGACGACGAGATACGTGCCCTCCTGATCCCGGTCAAAGGCATCGGCGAATGGACTGTCGATATGTTCCTGATGTTCGATCTCGGCCGGCTTGATGTTTGGCCGACCGGCGACCTGGGTATCCAAAAAGGTGTTGCGATCCTCAATGGCTGTCCTCTCAAACCCAGGGAGATGGGGCCGATCGCCGAGCCTTGGCGACCCTATCGCTCCGTCGCGGCATGGTATCTATGGCGCCTCCTTGAGACTCCAATAGGTAAAGACCTCGACTAGATTTCTCGATCGAAGCGGACGACGATGCAGGTGGCGTTGTCGCTACCGCCACCGATGAGTGCCTGATTGACAAGGCTCCACGCTGCCTGCGCGGGGCCGAAATCCGCAAGGGTGCGCTCAATGGCTTCGTCCACCACATGGTTGGTCACGCCGTCGGAGCATAGGAAGAAGATGTCTCCGTCCTCAACTTCTTCGGTTCGCATCACTGGCTTGACGTCGGCCATCGTACCAATCGCTTGCAGAATCACGTGGCGATATTGATGGGATTCGGCCTCCGCTCGATCCATTCCGGACGCCACGGCTTCTTCCACCCATGTCTGATCCGTGGTCATCGCCTCTAACTTCCCACCCCGCAGGCGATAACAGCGGCTATCTCCAATCTGGGCGATGACGGCTTGGTTCTGGACCACGACAAGGCCGGTCAATGTGGTACCCATCCCTCGGAACTTCGGAATCGCGGATTGGCGATCAAAAACGAATCGGTTTGCGGCGTGGGTAGCGGCTTCGGCGGCAGCTGCCGGGTCATCAGACGGGTGTTGGTAGTAAACGTCTACCCATGTCTTCGCCGCCAGTTCACTCGCGATCTGTCCCGCTTCGTGGCCTCCCATTCCGTCGCAGACAATGAATGCTGCACCTCGGCGAGCGAGTGTTGCTTCGTCCCCTGGAATATAGAATTCAAACTTGTCTTCGTTGTTCTCGCGGACCCGCCCCATATCCGTGCGACCCGCAATTTGGTACCGCCATCGAACCGTTAAAGGCGGAGGTGGCGAGAGTTCAACCGGGGCAAATGGAGCGGTGATTTCGTCCATCTCAGTTCTCGGCGAACTCCACGACGAGTTCGATCGAGCCCAGTTTGATTCGGTCGCCGGGGCGCAATTGCGTTCGTTGGTTTGCGGTCAGTTTCGCATCGTTGACCACCGTGCCATTTGTGCTTCCCGTGTCCGTCAAGTACACACCGGTGCCATCGGCTTCGATCATCCCGTGAGAGCCGCTAACGAACGGATCCGACAGCACGAGGTCGTTGCCGTCGCGCCGACCAAACGTCATTTTGCCCGTCGCCACCGGGTGCTTGGTCCCTTCTTGCACGAGATACGCAACGGCGGCGACTTGGCCCGGGGCGGCAGCCATCGCCATGGTTCTGCCACCGGCTGGCATCGCCGTCTTGTTCGCTTCCCCGGGCATCCCGAGCACTAGTTCCAGACCGCCGAAGGACAACTTGTCACCTGCACTGAGAGGGATCGAGGCGTTGGCGGCAATCGCCTCCCCGTTCACTTGGGTGCCATTGGTGCTCCCCACATCTTCAATGCTCAGCGCACCCTGATCGCTCTTGATGACGGCATGGGCGCGGCTGACACGAGGATCTTCGAGCGCGATATCTCCGGTTCGCCCAACCTTGTTCACCCCCGGTCTAACGACGAACTCGCGTCCATTATCATCCACGAGCACGGGCAACCGAATGGTTGGTGCCCCAAAAGCATCGCCATCAAGCGCATACTCAAAAATGAGTCCGCAGTCGCTACAGACCTGCATTCCCGGCGGATTGAACGTTTTGCATACCGGACACTGAACGGGCTTGATTGTGATTGTCGTATTCAGCGACGGCCCACCCATCATCGTCTTGTTCGGGTCTAAGCCGGGGCCGCCCATCACGGTCTTATTCGGGTCCGCAACTTGCGGTCCCCCCATCACGGTCTTATTCGGGTCGCTCACGGCAACTCCGTCCGAGCGCTCAAAATGCGGTTCCCTCGAATCAATGAATCAATGACCGACTGCCCCACAATCACGTTTCCGAAAACGCAGTAGTCGCCGTCCAACTCCGGATTATCATCAAGGTTTACGTAGAACTGGCTGCCCGCGGTATCCGTTCGGGGCCCGCTCAAAGCCATAGCGACCGAATATTTGATGTTCCGAAGAGGACTGTTCTCGAACGGAATGTTGTAGCCCGGACCGCCTTGACCGATGCGTGGGTCGTTGATATTGAGCGTCTTCGTTTGCGGGTCACCCATTTGAATCACAAAGCCCGGTTCAAACCGGTGGATCAATATGCCGTCGTAGAACTCCCTTGCCACAAGGTTGACAAAGTTCGTCACGGTACCGGGTGCAGAAGCGCGGTCCAGCGCAATGACGAACGACCCCTTGCCTTGGATCGTGAATCGTACATTTGGAGAATCAACGATCTGACCCGAGAGAGTCGCGGATACAGTGGTGTCTTCCACACTTCTCGCGGTGACTGAGTATGGCCCGCTACCGTCCGCCACGAACTGTCCCTCTGAGTTCACCGTACCACCGGTCGCCGACCAGACAACTCCGTTGTTCACGGCGTTACCGACGACGGCGGTGAACTTGAACTCTGCCGTCGGGCAGAGCACCGGAGCCGACGTTTCGGTCAAGACTACTGAAACTCCATCCGTCACCGCGACGTTGGTCGAGGTGGAAGGGCCGCCGGCAATGCTGGCTGTAACCACAACGTTTTGAGTCGTTGCGGGGGCAGTGAAGAGACCGTCTTGCGTGATGCTCCCTGCGCTCGCCGACCAGGTGAGCGTTCCGCCAAAGCCACCGGGGCTGATTGCAGTGAACTTGATGGATTGCCGTACACGTACGCTCGGGTTACTCGGGTTCAGCGAGAGCCCCGTTGGTGGGTTGCTGAACTCGGCGGATGTGCCCGCGCAACCTGTGGCGAAGATGCCAATTCCGAGTAGAGAGGCAAGGGTGATCAGTACCAGCCAGAGCGAACGCATTACCTTCGGTTGTACCCGCAGAAGCGGGTTCGTTTCTGGTTCGCTTCAAGTTACGCCAACCGTCCATAATGGAAGTCCATGCCCCGGTCGTTGTTGCTGTCAAACGGAAGTCTTGCGCTCGCATACGACGACCGATATCAACTCCGGGAACTCACGTATCCGCATGTCGGCTACTTGAACCACCTGTTAGGTCACCCATGCCGGTTTGGGGTGTGGCGCGACGGGCAGTTTTTCTGGACTTCCGATCATTCATGGGAGATCGTTGTCGCGGGCGAAGGCGATCCCTGGCGTCCCGTTTCAACGCTCCGCAATGCCACCCTGGGAATCTTGCTGACAATCACCGAAACCGTTAGTCCGTTCCAACATGAGCGTTTCATCCGGGTTGAAGACATTGCGGGACGCGGAACGCCTGCCCGACTCTTCCTGCATCACGCCCCGATGATGGAAGAGTGCGACCACGGCAACACCGCCTACTACTGGCGAGAGGTTGATGCGATGATCCACTATCGTGGCAAGTACAACCTTTTGGTGAGCGGTGATTCAAACTGTGGCGGTCTCGTTCAAAAGGTATGCGGCATCACCCGTTTTGACGTCAAGGAGGGTACATGGCGAGACGCTGAAGATGGCGAACTTCAGGGCGAACTCATCGCCCAAGGCTCGGTGGATACCGTTTTTCGGCTCGATGTAGATTTGACGGAAATGCAGGGCTGGGCGCGTACCCGACTCGCAATCGCCGAGTTAGTTTCGATGTTCCTCATCAACGAGGAAGACGGTCGCTATTCGCAGTTCGATCAAAACGGGGAATGTGATCAGCCTTGGCGCCCAAAGGGAATGAGGTCGGAATGTCTGCGAGAATCACCGGATCGTTGGGCACGGCACTTCAACTCGTCGCTTCATGTCCTCAATGCCCACCACTCGGGAAACGGCGCAATCATCGCCGCCCTTGACAGTGACATCATGCTCACCAACCGTGCGCACTATGCATATTGCTGGCCGCGTGATGCCGCGCATATCTGCGAGGTCACCCAAAAAACCATGGGGCAAGACCTAACCAAACGGTTCATAAAGTTTGCGGGCACACTGGGAGCGATCGTCGTTTCTCCACGGCTTTTTGCCCGTGCGCTCCAACAAAAGTATCGACCCGACGGTCACCTTGGTGCGAGTTGGCACCCGTATGAAGTCCGTGACGAACCCGTCCTTCCAATTCAATCTGACGAAACAGCGGCGACCGCTCAGATCTATTGCGACCACATTGGCCTTGATCCAAATCTTGATGAAATGGGTCAAGGATGGCTCAGTTTTCTTTGCGAGTTCGTAGACGAAACTGGCCTTCCCCAACCCTCTTGGGATTTATGGGAAGAGCGGCGAGGAGTCCACGCCTACACCGTCGCAACTACGATTTCGGCCCTCCGCCGCGCAGCGCAAGCGTTCAACCACGAAGGCTACGAGGATGTTGCGAACCGCATGGAAGAGGCATGGCTGCTCAACGGAACGAACCCGGAAACTGGTGTTCCCTACCGTTCACTTCTTGCGTCCGAACAAGGCTTGGTACCCGACGCAACCCCCGATGCGGCGATCCTTGCTGCCGCTCTCATCAATGACCCCGGCAAAGAACAACTCAAGCGAATCCGCGACTTCGTCGTCGAACACCTCACCGTGCACTCACCCATTGGTGGAATCGCGCGCAACTCCCACGATTACTATTTCCGGCAGAGCGGCACTTACCCCGGAAACCCTTGGGTGATCACAACGATGTGGGTCGCCCAGGCGGACATCCGTCTAGGGGATCTCGCGTCAGCCGAAGAACGATTGGACTGGGCTTGCCGCTTGGCCACCCCATCGGGCTACTTCCCTGAGCAACTCCATCCCGAAACCGGTGCTCCCCTCAGTGTCCAACCCCTCGCGTGGTCACACGCGGAATTCGTTCGCACGGTGCTTGCGTACGACGCGGCGGCGTCACAATAACGATTGGAGACCTGAAATGTTCGCGTTGCTGGTGGCACTACTCACTGATCCTCCGGTCGCCGCCACCCCGGCATTCGGAAACCTAGATTCCGGACTCACCTACCGTCGGGAAGTAGTCGGCAACGCGACGATCCATTCGGTGACGATCCCGAGAGCAGCAGCCTCCCGCCTTATTCCGGTGCTTGCGGGTCGCACTATGTTCGCCGAAAACCGGCTGCAAGGGCGAGAGACAATCTCTGATGTCGCCCGCGATTTTGATGCGGTCCTCGCTACGAATGGAGACTTTTATTACGGAGGGATGCCGCAAGGAATGATGGTCACCAGTCAGGAACTTGTGCGCCGCCCCGCGCGGAACCGACCGGCTTTCGCATGGGGAATCGCCGGCGGAACGATTGTCGAACCCGAGTGGCGGGCCGCGCTTCGATTGCCCAACCGCCGAACTATACGGGTTTCGGGACTCAACGAATCTTGCTCTTCCGAGATGACCGCAGTCAACACACCCGCCGCCGCGATCGCTTATGCCGCGCCGCCCAGCGTTTTCATCACCGTACGCGTGAATCGTAGCCAGTTCCCTGTCGCGGGTGCGGTTTATGGACGGGTCACTTGTGTCGAATCCGGGAGGTACTGGAAACCCATCCCTAATGGACACTTTGTCATTACGGGGCGCGGCACCCCATCGGAACCCCTCGCGGCACTTGAGCCCGGCGATGAGATTGCCCTTGAGAGTCGTCTCGATCCCGCCATCCCCGCAGGAACCCGACATGTCATTGGGGGCGGTCCGGTCCTCGTTCGCGATCGACGCATGGCGATTGACTGGTCGCCCGAACGAATGCCAACTGCAGTACCCCAGGAGCCGATTGCTCGCACTGCAATCGGCGCGAAAGAGGATGGCTCGCTCCTGTTGGTTGTGGTGGAGTCATCAGGGGAAAGTAAAGGAATCCGACTCGTTGACCTCGCGGCTTACATGATCCGCCAAGGTTGTATGGAGGCGATGAATCTTGACGGAAGTGGTTGTAGTGGACTCTGGTTGCGTGACCGGATGGTGACCCGCCCGAGCGACTCCGGCGGAGAACGCCCCGTCGCCAACGCGCTGATTTGGCGCTGAGACTCAGCCGGTTTTTTCGTCTCCCACGAACACTAACCCCGCACCTTGTGCGAGATAGGCGTCGTAGTTCGGCACCGTTTCCGCTACGCGAACGGGTCGTCCCGCACGCAGAGCCGAAATCAGCACTCGCTCCATGTTGCGACCGGGCGCAAGGTATGCAAAATCTAGCCTACGAGACAAGCCCGCCACAAGCCTGTCGCGCACCTTGTTACCGTTCAGGTGAAACACTCGATCCGGCGGCACCGCCGAAACCACCAAGTCGGTGCGAGGGTCAAACGAGTAGCGCCACAACCTTGCCGCCCGGAACGGTTCCTCGGTCAGATCTTCCCCCAAGGCATGAATGAACCCAGTATCGAAAACGAGGATGCGCGGTGCCCCCCAACGTAGCGGAACGACGGCCGCCCGTTGGTACTCAGGCGTGTCATGGCCAATCACGAGGGTTTCTCCGGCAAGAACCCCGTCCTCTGTCATGCGCTCGATCTGTTGCATGGACTCCTCGCTCCCTCCCCGTGACGCCAACACCGTGAAGGTGGATGTATTTAGCAGTCGTTCGTTTCCATAGTAGAAAAGCACTCCGGGAGGGTCGCTGTCCATCCCCTCAAGCAGAGTTGGATAGTGGTCGTCCGCCGCCGTCACCACGCGAACACCCTTTCCCACTAACTCCTCTCGCACCCGTTCGGCTTCGCTCCAACGTTCGGTTCGCTCGGCAACCCACCGAGCCGCTTGCCCCTTCTTCAAACGATACTCTTCAACCAGAACCTCTTCCGGCAAGGTCAAGAACTCGCGTGGCGTTCGCCGATAGAGGTCATGCCTGACGAGTGATTTCGCAATCGTCTTGCTCCCGATTCCTGGCGTCAAGGCCAGCGCCAAGACCAGAGTGTTTCGGTCGTTCGCGCTCATCGCTCCAGTTGTGTCCGCGCAGCTTCATCAAGAATCCGAACGATCAGGTCTCCTTGCTGATCCATAATGTCCACTACCTCTTCGTGATTCAGGTCGCCCCCTGCGAGTCCGCACCCAAGGTTCGTCACAACGGCAAGACAAGCATACGGCACCCCAGTTTCAGCCATCGCAATCGCTTCCGAACTTGCGGTCATCCCAACTACGTCACCGCCCCAACTCTGCATCATCCGAATCTCCGAGGGCGTCTCGTATCTAGGGCCATTTGAACCCAGATAGGTGCCAAATCGAACTTCTCCTCCCGTGCACTTTGCGACCGACGCCGCAAGCGACGGGTGTGCCGGGAAGGGCGATGAAACATCCACGTGCTTGACCCCACGCTCGAACATGGTGAGGTTGCGGTAGGTCATGTCAATCATGTCGTTGCAGACGGCAAGTGTTCCAGGGCCCCAATCGGTGCGAAGCGAACCTACGGCTGCCGTGGAGAAAACACCTCGGACCCCTAACGATTTTAATCCCCAAGCAATGGCACGGTAGTTCACGTCGTGCGGTGGCGTCTTATGCCCTGTCGAGTGACGAGCAACAACGACCGCCCGGTAGCCAGACCGAGATTGAATCAAGCCACGCATCGGCCCGTACGGCGTCGGCACCAGAAGGGACTGACCTCCCATCGATTGGAGTCGTGATCCGACCCCCGTCCCGCCAATCAATCCGATCTTGATCTCCGCTTCTGGCACAACGCACTGATGTTACCGACTCGACTAGAATGAACTGGCATGTCGGCAAGCATCACTTTTATGGGCGCCGCCCAAACCGTTACCGGATCAAAGCACCTGATCGAAACGAATGGTAAGCGTATTCTCGTGGACTGCGGACTTTTCCAGGGCGGCAAGCAACTCCGAGCCCTCAACTGGAAAGGCCTGCCCATCGCCGCCACTGACATTGACGCTGTCATCCTCACTCACGCTCACACCGACCACATCGGCTATCTCCCCCGGCTCATCAAGCAGGGTTTCCGGGGCCCCGTCTACGCCACGCGCGGCACCATCGGACTCTGCAAGATTTCTCTGCCAGACAGCGGGCGACTTCAAGAAGAAGATGCCGACCGACATAACCGAAAGGGGACGAGCCGACACGCTCCTGCCCTCCCTCTATACACGGAGGCCGACGCCTACGACACGCTGAAGAAGCTTGTGCCGGTTCACTTCCACCAGTTTCAAGAGTTGCCGGGGGGAGGCACCTTCCAATTCATTCCTGCCGGGCATATTCTCGGTTCGGCGTTCGCCGAAATCTACTTTGAAAACGGCGAACGAATCTTGATGTCCGGCGATCTCGGTCGCTATGATCGACCGCTACTCGTTGATCCGGAACCTGTGGACTGGGCCGAGTACTTGGTGATCGAGAGCACCTACGGAGACCGACTTCATTCCGTAGAGGACACGAAAGCGCGCCTTGAGGAGATGGCAAATTGGGTGTTCGAACGAGGTTCTGCCCTGCTCGTACCGAGTTTTGCGATCGGTCGCACCCAAGAGATGCTGTACTACGTCAACGAACTTCGCGACGAAGGCCGCCTCCCCAAGATGCCGATCTACGTGGATAGCCCGATGGCCACCGCGACCACGCTTCTCTACGTTGATCCGTCGGACGATATGGATCCTGATCTCAAAATTGACTTGCGAGAGGGCAACTCGCCCTTTAGCCGCGACCTCGTTCGTTTTGTCCGTGACCGAGGAGCGAGCAAGGCACTCAACGACTATCGGGGCCCGATGATCATCATCGCGGGGAGCGGGATGCTCAATGGCGGTCGTATGCTCCACCACGTTCTCCACCGCGTTTCGGATCCCGATACGCTTCTTCTGTTCACGGGCTATCAGGCTGGTGAAACGGTGGGGCGACAGTTCTTAGAGGGTGCCGATACCGTTTCGATCTTTGGTAACCCCATTGATGTTCGGTGCCGCGTCGAAAAGCTCAACTCCTTGTCTGCACACGCGGACCAAGGCGAAATCATGAGATGGCTGGGGAATTTCCGTACGCCGCCAAAAAAGACATTCATTGTCCATGGCGAGTATCCGGTTCAACAGGTGCTCCGTGACAAGATCAAACAAGACTTAGGGTGGGATGCCGTCGAGATTCCCGCCATGGACGAGAGTTTCGAACTGTTCTAGAACAACTCCGTTTGAGTGACGACTTCCACTCGCTCCAACACGCGTGCATCGTTGTTTCGAGGGTTGCCCATCCGCTTGTCAACGGGCCAATACTCAATGAGCATATTGGGGATAGGCTCAAAAAGAGGTTCGGCGGGCACCTGAGGGTTTAGCCAACTGCCAAAGTCCTCTTTACGAATGACTACGGGCATCCGGTCATGTAGGGCAGCAATCTTTTCGTTCGGGTGTGTGGTGAGGATGGTAAAGGTTTCGAGATATCCTTCTGCGCGTTCCCACGTCTCCCACAATCCAGCAAATGCCATTGGTGACTCCGTGAACGTGATGAAGTACGGCTGTCGCGCATTGTCGGGGCCCGTCCACTCAAAGAATCCAGATGTCGGTATCAGACATCGACGGCGTTTGAATGCCGCACGGAAACTCGGCTTCTCGCCAACCGTTTCGCTGCGGGCATTAATCATCCGAGTGCCGATCTTGGGGTCGTCGGCCCAAGGTGGCACGAGTCCCCACTGCATGAGCGCCAGTTCTCGCCCCTGCTCACCCCACCGCACAACGGGGACGGCCGCCGATGGCGCGATGTTGTAGCGATCCTGGATGTCCGGCACCGGAGCAACGAGCCCAAACAGTTGTTGAACCTGTTGAATACCGAACTGAGTGAATCGAGCGCACACGTCCGCTTACGGCCCCACTTGCTCGGGGCCGCCCATACCGCCTTCGCCCATCATGCGGAAGAACTCCATCAAACCTAATTTCTTGAAGGATTCTGCCGCCGCATCCACACCGTCGAGAAACTCTTTCGGCAACTCGCCACGACCAAAAGTGGGGCGTCCAGGACGGGCCTTCATGTCCGAGAGGTAACCCCGCATCTCCCAACCGGGCACAGGCTTGATGATGAATTCGAGCATGGTCCGATCACCCAATTCAAAGCGATTGGGGAATGTGACTTCACTCGCAAGTGGTCCGTTGAACAACTCGGAAAAGAACGCGTACTCCTCAGGCCCCATCGCAGGAAAAGCGGATAATGGGCGGTCATCAAGGCTAACGGGTCGCACGAACGGCTCTTCGCTTATTAGTGCGCCCAGAACAGCTTGGTCACCCAGTCCGCCGGCAAGCAATTCGGTTGGCTCTTGCCACAGCGTTCCCGTCAGACCAAACATGCCGCCTTGCATTCCCGACATCATCATCCCAAGTATGCGGCTACCACCAGGGGCTGGTTCGGTTCGCGCCTTTGAAAGGCTGCCCGGTTGGAGCATCCACTTATAGATCGCATCCATCGCCGCTCCATTGAGATTGGAGAGTCGCACGGCTTGCCCTTGACGCACACTCGCCCTTTGACCATCTTGCAGGTATGCCCAGACCCGCAGGGCATTGGGGTTGACATTGCTTCCAAACCCATCCGCATAGCCAAGTAAAACATTGAGATAGAGTCCTTCGATGGCAGACGGCCCCGATTCTTTGAGCCCGCCCGCCCGCACGTAGTCGGCCCAAGCGTCGAGTCGCGGCGAGCCGTTCTGGATGCCTGATTCAATCAGTGCAGCCAGCGCAGGACGGTGAATGCGGTTAGCTCGAGAAGCATCCAAATCAATCGGCGAGACGAGCGTCCAGCCATCGCTAACGGCAAACTCGGTGTAGGTTTGCCAAGCGAGCAATGAGTTCACCAGCGTCGGCGTTTCGGACTCAAAGCCGAAGTTGACGAACACGTCGTCTGGAATTAATCCGACGATCTGATTTGTCGATTCGGTCGCGAGGACGTCGAACACATCCTTGACACCGAAACCAAGGGGATCGTTGAGATCGGGCCGCGACATGAGGGCCTCCTCGTCTTCGGCAAGCGGTGCCAACGCGGTCGCAGGCGAGTTGCCCCGCCGCATCAGAACAAGAAGTTTGCTGGTCTTCTCACTAATGGTAATCGCAGCGTCCGGGTCGCGCAGCGTCCGCATAAGTCTCTCGCGCGCGGCATCTCTCGGAGATTGATCCGACTCGAGCACCGTCTCATTGTCCGTTGTGCCTGGCTCGGCGATCGCCTCTTCTAAGTATCCACCGATCGGCAACATCACCGAGCCGAGAATGTTTTGTTCCGCGTCGGCGAGCATTGCGGTCGCCGTCATTCCGCTACCGTATCGGTTGGAATCTGGATCGAACACCACGATCAGCTTCGCGGGTTCGGTCGTGATTGGTTTGGGGAACATCGCTTCCGGGTCCATACCAAGGGCCCTGTACATGTTGAGCAATGGCCCCATCTCAGCCATTTGTGACATGGCGTTCCCCGCTTCGCTAGCGCGCTGGTTTGTTTCACTCACCATTTGGTTGACAAGCGGTCTGACATCTCCTGAAAGACGAATCTGAAGTCGATTTGCATTGGTACTGAGCACCGTGCGTCCAGTGACCATGCGTTCCAAAGTTTGCTTCGACTGGCTATGGATCAACTGTGCCAGCAACTGATATCCGGTCGTTTCTTCGTCCGAGTTCGCGATAAACTTATCAAGGGATTTCTGTAACTCTGAAAGCCGCTTATCGACTGCGGCCTGGGCTCGTTCGCGAGCCTTTCTCGTATCCGGAGAGAGAATCGCCTGCTCCCCTTGGATGCGCCACGTAGCTTCCGTTACTTCGGCAATTCGAGCGAGCAGTTCTGCGGATTCGACATTCTTGACGGCAATGACCAGATAGTCAGAACGCAACTCCTCGCTCACTGCGTAGTTCTCGTTCGTTTGCTCGCCAATGGATTGGAGGATGGCTCCGAGGGGGGCCGGCCCCATCGTCAAGGTCACTTTTGCGGCCGATGAAATGGCGGCCATCGCAAGCAAACTAAAGGCACAAAAATACGCTCGCATACTGTGCATAACGTTCGCGCAACTCAATCAGTTGCGGGAGTTCTCAAACTCGTCGAACTGGCGGAACAGTTTGTCCAAGGTAACGCAATTCCAGCCTTGATGATCAAGTTCATCTAAGATTCGAGGAATTGCGCTCGCCGTGTGTTCGTGAATGTCGTGCATCAAGATGATGTCACCGTTACTCGGCGTCTTGGTTACATTATCAAAAATTGTTTTCGTGTCTTTCGTTTGGGTATCTGCACTTGAGATCGTCCAAATCACGCTTGCCATGCCTTCGCCCTTGGCAATCCGCGCGGTCCAACTATCTCGGATTCCGTAAGGTGGCCGGAAAAGTGTAGGGTATTTCCCGCACGCCTTTTTGATCGCTTCGGATGTACTTTTCACCTCTTCGGTCGCTCTTGCCTGATCCGGTCGCGCAGGGTGCATGCGGGTGTGATTCGCTACTGTATGCCCTTCATCAAAAATCCGTTTGACGAGGGCTGGATATCGTTCCACGCGCCAGCCCAACACGAAGAATGTCGCCTTCATATTGCGCTTCTTGAGTTCGTCAAGGATGCCCGGTGTGAAGCGAGGGTCTGGTCCGTCGTCGAAGGTCAGGGCGATGGAACGTTTGTCAAATCCGCGAGGATGTCGACTGACCGTCTGTCCTACGTAGCGGGCCGGAAGTTGCCAATCCACAGATTCGGGCGTCCTTACCGACGGGTCGACGCTGGAAACCGCAGAATCAATCTCAGTCGAAAGCGCAGGTTTTGGCGCAGGACTCATCAGCATAATTGCTAGCAGAAAGCCGACGATCCCTCGCATACTTCTATGTTATCTGATCGGAAGGAATAAATGCCGAATCCTTAGCAGATAAACCTACCAAGACGGTTGAGTATTAACCATTAGGTGAAGGAACCAATGGTCGGTGCATTTCTGAGATGGTGCTCAAGATCAAACAGTTCGGCCACTTCTGCTTCCACGAGTCTGGAGGTGACGTCGGGGTCGGCGGCCACCGATTCGCGAAAGTCATGCCCTTCCCAAGCTTTCGCCGCATTTCGTTGCGCAACTTTGTAGGCCGCCTCACGGGTCATACCCTTAGCAATGAGGGCCACCATGACATGTTCGCTAAACACCAAATCACCCATTTGCCGCATATTTCGGAGCATGTTCTCCGGCAACACATTGAGCCCCGAAAGGATGCGATTCATGCGATGAATCATGAAGTCCGCTAACTGGAAGGTATCAGGAAATACGATTCGCTCCAAACTGCTATTCGTAAGGTCACGTTCGTGCCAGGTCATGATGGACTCCATCATTGCGTGGGCGTTGGCGCGCACAATCCGCGCAAGGCCACAAACTGTTTCACTATTCCAAGGATTACGCTTATGAGGCATCGCGCTACTTCCGGTTTGTCCGGCCGCGAACGCCTCCTGCACTTCAAGAATCTCGGTTCGCTGAAGGTTGCGAAGTTCGGTTGCAATGCGCTCAAGCGACCCTGCCATAACGGCGACCACGTTCAAGACATGCGCGTGCCGGTCTCGTGCAATGATCTGCGTGCTATTTGCATCCGGTTCCAAACCGAGTTGGTGGCAGATATCCGATTCCATCGTAGGCTCGACGTGAGCATGGATCCCCACCGCGCCGCTAATCTTGCCGACCGCAATCTCTGTCCGGGCTCCTCGAAGGCGCACCTCACTTCGCTGCAACTCCATCGCCCAGCCGTGAATCTTGTGTCCGAACGTGATTGGTTCGGCGTGAATTCCATGGGTGCGCCCGATGCACGGATGATGACCATGTGTCTCCATGAGGGATCGTAATGTAGATTGGAGTTCCCCGAGACTCTTGACCAAGACATCAACGCTGTCCCGCATCATCATTCCCAGGGCGGTGTCAATCACGTCGTAACTCGTGACACCGTAATGGATCCACCGACCAGCATGGGCTTCAGTCTGGGAGTCGTCAAGTGCATCTACCCCGCCGACATTCTCCGACAAGTTACGGACAAACGCCATCAGGTCATGGCGCGTTACAGACTCAATCTCGTCACAACGATCAAGGTTGAAACTTGATTTTGCATGGATCTCGTTGCGGTCAGACTGCGGAACGAGCCCCGCCTTCCACCAGGCATCCACGATGGCTAGTTCGACTTCTTTCCACCGTTCGTACTTTGCCTCTCGGCTCCAGATGGCGGTCATCGCTGGCGTGCAGTAACGCGAAATCACACAACGAGTCTAACCCCGACACATTCGCATGTGCCCTTATGTCCCCGCAATATCGGATCGGAATTGCATGCCATCAAACACGATCTGCCCCACGGCTTCGTAAGCGGTGCGACGCGCATCGGCAACGGTGGCACCAGTGGCCGAAACCCCCAAAACTCGGCCCCCATTCGTGACAAGCACGTCGTCGCGCAGTGCTGTACCGGAATGGAAAAGGACAACCTCTTCTGGCAGGTCACCTATCGTGATCTGATCGCCTTTCTTCGAAGTTGTCGGATAACCTTTACTGGCGAGCATCACAGTTACGGCGGCAGGCACCTGATTTTCCAGAGGTGAAAGTGCACCGCCTTGGGCCGCCGAGAGTAGCAACTCCGCCAAACCGGGGCCGATCCGCCGCACAACGGTTTGCGTCTCGGGGTCTCCGAATCGCACGTTGTATTCGAGGCACATCGGTTTGTCTTCGTGAACCATTAGTCCGGCAAAAAGCACACCACGGTAGTCAATACCCTTCTCACCCAAAGCATGGATGATTGGGGCAACCACTTGTTCTTCTGCCTGCGCAACCCATTCTTCGCGAATCGCGGCGACCGGAGAGTATGTGCCCATGCCCCCAGTGTTCGGCCCCACGTCCCCATCACCGATGCGCTTGTAATCCTGAGCGACCGGCAAGGAAACGAAATCTCTTCCATTCACAACGGCGAGCAAACTGAACTCCGGTCCGAATAGGCGGTCTTCAATGACGACGGTTTCTCCCGCGTCACCAAAGGACTTGTCCACCATCATTTCGCGCAGTACGTCGTTCGTTTCATCTATGCTATCGCAAAGAACCACCCCTTTTCCAAGAGCATTGCCGCTCGCCTTGACTACAACCTTTCGACCAACATCAAAGCGCGTGCGGGCATAGTCGGATGCCGATCGGGGTTCAAAAAAGGTTCCGGCGACAGCCGTCGGTACTCCCGCCTCCACCATCAACTGCTTGGAGAATGCCTTACTGGCTTCCAATCGTGCACCGTCCGCACCGGGGCCGAAAACCGTGGCTCCCAATGCTCGCAATCGGTCGGCAATTCCGTCCACCAGCGGATCCTCGGGCCCGACAACAACCAAGTCGGGCTCGATTCGCCGGAAGGCGTCTTCCGGCGTCTCAAGAATGCATTCCCCAACCGTCTGGATTCCAGGGTTGCCCGGACAAGCACAGACTTCATGACCGTCCTGGGTGAATCGCCAAGCCAGCGCATGTTCACGCCCGCCTCCACCCACTACGAGGATGCGCACTAAATCTCCCTCCGGTACTCCATCGCGCTGATCAGAGTCGCTGTATCCGCGTAGTCAAGTTCGCCGCCAATCGGCATTCCGTGCGCCAATCGGGTCACACGGATCCCCAGAGGTTTGATCACCTTTGCCAAGTAAAGCGCCGTCGCGTCACCTTCAACCGTAGGGTTTGTCGCCACGATTACTTCTTCGACCCCACTTGACAGCCGGGCAAGCAACTCCCTAATCTTGAGTTGCTCGGGCCCGATTCCGGCTAGCGGATTCAACAATCCGTGAAGAACATGATATCGGCCCCGGTACTCGCCGATCCGCTCAATCGAACCTATATCCCTTGGTTCGGCCACGAGACAAATGACCGACGATTCACGTCGCTCATCGGCGCAAAGCGCGCATTGGGGCCCTTCGCAAACGTTCTGACACACTTGACAAAGGCTGAGTGAAGTCCGCGCCTCCACGAGCGATTCGGACAGACGACGTACATCGTCCTGAGCCATACGGAGAATATGAAACGCGAGCCGCTGAGCCGATTTGGGTCCGACGCCCGGCAGTCGCTCAAGGTGTCCAATCAGTTCGGCAAGCGGACGCGCGTAAGTCATTCGCGCCTGATCAGAAGTTCATGCCCGGAATCTTGGGCATGTTCTGCATGATTTCGGACGTCTTGGCCTCGCGAATCTCGGTTGCTTTGGCAAAGCCTTCGCGGAACGCCGCCGTAATCTCGGCTTCCAAGCCCTCAACATCTTCGGGGTCCACCAACGCGGGATTGACCTTCATGGCGATCAGTTCGGCCTTGCCATTGAACACGAGTTTGACCATCTCCCGGTCAATGCCAATCCGGTCGTTTTCCAGTTCTTCGTCCAGTTGCTGTGCCCGGGCCATCGCCGACTTCATCTGGTCCATCATGCCGCCGAAGCCTTGGCCACCGAAATTCTTGGGGAGTTTCATCCTTATTCCTGTCCTAAGATCCGCTTGGTTTCTTCGTAAAGAACCTCGCCTGTAAGTTCAGATTCTACCGTTGAGACGGCAACATCCACGGTGTTAGACCCCGCGGTTGGCGATTCCGCAATCATGTCTAACCGTACTTTTGCTCCCACTCTCTCATTCACGGACTCTTGAATCTTTGCCTGAGCGTTCTTTGACTCGCGCAATCGGGTCAGACTGATCTGTCGGGGAAAGACAATTGTCCATCTTTCTTCGTCCGCATCGCGAACAAACGTGCCTTGTAACCAAGACTTCGCCTTCGGACTCTTTGCACTCCATTCGGCCACTACTTCTTGCCAAACATCCTCAATCGGCATCGGAACCCGTTTCTTTCCGGCTGGCTTCTCAACGGTCGCTGGTTCCGGATTAGCTTCCGTTGGCGGTTCGGGCGCTGCTTCTTGCTTGGCAGCGGCGGGTGCCGGCTCTGCCTTTTTGGGCGCTGGTTGCTCTTCTACTGGGGTTCTGACCGCCGCGACGGCGGAACGAGATACAGGCTGACGTTGTAAAGTTCCGGCGATCCTTCCCAGTTCCGCTTCGAGCCAAAGCCGGGGAATGGTGAGGTCTTGAATCCCTTTCAAAGCGACCGCAACTGCACCCCGCAGATTCAAAATTGTCTCTGCGCCCCACTCTTTGGCCCGGGAGTGCCGGGCGGCTTCTTCCTGTGGAGCAAGATCTGCCCCATCCTGTACTCCATAAAGTGATCGCGTCAAGTCCGATAAGCGATACATCATCGATTCAAGAATCGTGCGCGGGTCGCGGCCCCTTCGGTAGAACTCCGCAATCTGCGCGTGTACGTTGCCAATCTCGAAACGGATCATCGCCTCAATCAGTGCATCAACGGCCTCATCGGGAATCAAACCTAACTGCTCGTACACT
>JAHBTC010000045.1 GCA_019638835.1 Fimbriimonadaceae bacterium | reverse complement strand
AAAAGATGTTCCCGTTCATGGAGGACGAGGAGAAGGAGACGTTCATTCTGAAGCCGATGAACTGTCCCTTTCACATCGAAATTTATGCAAGTGAGTTGCGCTCCTATCGCGACTTGCCGGTTCGGCTCGCCGAATTCGGGACGGTGTACCGGTACGAGCAAAGTGGGGAACTGGCGGGAATGTTGCGGGTCCGTGGCTTTACGCAGGACGATGCCCACCTCTTCGTCCGCCCGGACCAGTTGATTGCCGAGTTCAAAGGCGTCGTGGATTTGATGATGACGGTGCTTGCCAAACTCGGGCTTCAGGATTACCGAGTGCGGGTGGGAACGCGCGACCCCGAGAGCGACAAGTACGTCGGCCACGACGAAAATTGGTCGTTGGCAGAAGACGCAATCGTCAAGGCTTGTACGGAGTTGGGGTTAGATTTCGAACTCTCGCCGGGTGACGCCGCGTTTTACGGCCCGAAACTCGACTTGATTATCAAGGACGCTCTTGGTCGCGAGTGGCAGATGGGGACGGTGCAAGTTGATTACAACCTGCCGGAGCGGTTCGATCTCACCTATATTGGCGAGGACAGCAAACCGCATCGCCCCATCATGATCCACCGGGCACCATTCGGTTCTCTGGAACGAATGATCGGATTGTTGACTGAACAGTATGCCGGAGCGTTCCCCTTCTGGATGGCTCCAGTTCAGGTGGCAGTCCTGCCGATCGCAGACCGTCACAACGCCTATGCGGAAGCGGTGGCGTCAGCCCTGCGTGGGTTTGCAACTCCCGATATGGAGCCAACCGAAGGCGAAGTGCCAGCGATTGACTTGTCGCAGTCTCCGAAGTGGCGCGTCGAAGTAGACGATCGTCGGGAATCGCTGAACAAGAAGATCCGCGAGAATACGAAGGCGAAGGTTCCGTACATGATCATTCTCGGCGACAAGGACTTGGAGGCCGGGACAGTCAGTGTACGGTCGCGGTCCGGCGACGATTGGGGTTCGATGCCATTGTCGGCATTTGTCGCCCGGGCGGATTAGCGCGAGGGTCAATCGCTTAGGAACCTGGTTTCGACTCTAACGAGCCGACAATCAGATTCCGAAAATCACTTTGTGGCCAAGGGAGTAATCAGGCGTC
The DNA here is from genome assembly GCA_019638835.1 of Fimbriimonadaceae bacterium. Taxonomy (GTDB): domain Bacteria; phylum Armatimonadota; class Fimbriimonadia; order Fimbriimonadales; family Fimbriimonadaceae; genus JAHBTC01. The sequence continues at coordinate 21,412 of JAHBTC010000045.1, read as the reverse complement.
GTGCCTTCACGCTAGTCGAGATCATGATCGTCGTGGTCTTGATTGGGATTCTGATGGCAATTGCCGTTCCTCACTGGCGGGCGGTCCGCGAGCGATCTCAAGAGCGTGCTTGCTCGGGTAGCCGCGAACGGATCGAAAAGTCCAAACAGCAATGGATCATTGACAACGGCCTCGTCGGAAACTCCTCTCCGACTTTTCCTGACCTTTCACCTACGTACTTGAAGAGCATCCCTTCTTGCCCGGCCAACGGCACCTATACGATTGGCGACGGGAATACATTGGTATCTTGTTCCATCCACGGATCGTAATCTGGTTTCTAATTCGAGGGAATGTCTGGACAAGTAGTAGTTTCCAGATTACACAGATCAGCAGACTGTTGCACGGAAATTGAGGGCTGAGCTAAGGCACGGATCAATCCTGATCTGTCACACTCTGGGGTAAGTTCAAGAGAGACCTTTGCCAAGTTCAAAGTCATGGACTTGGATCTTCAATGTCATAAATATGCTATACTAGAAGTCCGGAAGAGGCGTCTGCGTTAGCGAGAACTACTACTCGCGGTGCGCGATTGTGCCAATGCCGATGAGTATGACATTCGCAAAACACCTAGCCACCATTACATTCATTTCATTCGGGAGCCTCGCCATTTGCGCGTTGACACCACCGAAGTATCCAGTCAAGAAAGAAGAAACCGTCGCTCTTCGATTGACGGCTCCTCTGCAAGGTTCCCCATTCATAGAAGGTTCGCGGGATTCCCGTCGACAAGCGAGAACGATTTGGGGTTCGACGGGCCTAATCTTCATTCCATCTGCCTACACCGTAGACCCTAATGAATACGGATTTGGAATGGCGGTCACGAAGGACTTCACTTCGGCTTCTGGTGTGTTTGGCATTGTGCAGGACGTTGAGGTCGGTGCATCTTATCTCAGTCGATCTGGGCAAGACAACAAGTTCATCGCCAACGCGAAGGTGCATATCTTGCCGTCGAATTTCCGCGATTTTGAACTCGGTATAGGGGTGCTTGATGCGGCAGATGCGGCGAACCAGACGTTTTACTTTGTCGCATCGGCAGATCTGATCACTCCAGCTTTGGCCGAGGAGAGAGGAGCAGTTGGAATGCGAGTACACGCAGGTGTCGGAACGGGCTACTTCAGCGAAAAGCCTTTTGCCGGGGGAGAACTCTTCTTTCCTAATGGCTTTAGCTTGGTTGGAGAATGGGATACCAAGAATTTCAACACGGCGGTGCGCTATGCGCATGATGACGAGTTCTTCATTGAAGCGGGGACTTATTCTTCACGATTGATGGTGAAGATGAGTTATGTGATGCGATTCTAGAATCGCAGAGGAGAGATCATGGAATCACTTACAATCGGATTTAACAATGTCCTGCAACAACTAGGTGAATGGGCCCCACGCGTGTTGCTTGGACTAGTACTTGTTTTTGGCGGCTGGATTGTGGCGAAGTTAGTTCAAAGAGCCTTCGTTGCCGTTAGCAAGAAGCTTGGCCTAGATAAGCCGTTTGAGGCTAAGGCAGGGGCCGATGCTGTTCTGCCAGAGTCACAACGACCTTCCGTCTTAGTTGGACTATTCGCCTTCTGGGTAGTCATGCTTTTCGTAGTCGTGGGATTTTTCTCGGCACTCAACCTAACGATGGTTGCCGAGCCTCTCACGGAGATGCTGAATCGAGTCACTTCAGGGATTCCAAATTTACTTGGTGCTCTTGTGCTCTTGGGTATAGGCTGGATCATTGCATCCTTGGCCCGCACCGGAATAGTCAGGCTTTTTGACCGATTCGGAGTGGACCACAGACTTCAGAACTTGAAGTTGATGTCCGCTGAGATGGCGGAAAAGCGACGTTTCAGCCAAATAGTTGGACTGCTCGGCTATGGCCTCGTCATATTGTTGTTCGCGCAGTCAGCGTTTGAACTCGTTGGCCTAACGCTTGTCGCTTCGACGGCACAAGGGCTTGTGGATTCGGCGGTCGGAATTCTCCCGAACTTGCTGAGTGCGGCACTCATCATGTTTGTGTCGTTCTTGCTCGCCTCTATCGTGCGACCGATCATCCAAGGCTTCCTGCAGTCGTCGGGTATCGACAAGCACTCCGAACAGTTCGGACTTACTGACGACCCAGACTCGAAGCAACCTAGCAAGTTGTCTGAATTGATTGCCAATGTCGTGTTCTGGCTGATGTTGCTGTTCGCAGTCCCTGCCGTGCTTGATCAGCTGGAACTGACGCCGATCGTCGAGCCTCTGCGTGCGGCCTGGGACAAGGTTTTCCTTGCCCTACCGAACATCGGTGCTGCGTTCTTGCTCGTTCTCGCGACCTACTTCGCGATCAAAATCTTCAGTCCCATCGTGCGAGCCATGTTGCAGAATTTCGGCGTTGACTCCTTATTGGGAAAAATCGGCCTGGCTGACTTACAGTCGAAGGTTGAGGACGGCACGGTAAAGATGTCGCCGTCCGAATGGGCGACAAAGGCGATTGCCTTGATCGTGGCTTTGATCGTTACCCAAGAAGTCATGCATATTCTTGGCATGGTCTACCTCGCGGAAATGGTTCAGTCCATCGTGAACTACATTCCGAACGTACTGGTTGCCGCCATCATTGTTGGTTTCGCGATCAAACTGGGTAGCACTCTCGGGGACATCGCGCAAGCTTCGGCTGCGGGACTCGGTGCCGATACGTCCAAAACTGTGAATGGGGTTGTACGGGTATCCGTCCTCGTTTTCGGTGGTAGCGTGGCCCTTGCTCAGCTAGGAGTAGGCGGCGAAGTGGTGCAAGGCACTATGATCGTGATTGCCGCTGGAATTGCTCTGGCGTTCGCCATCAGTGTCGGACTCGGCGCAAAGCCTGCGGTCGAAAAGATGATCGAACGGAAGTTCAACCCCTAAGGTTGAACTAGAATAGCGCTGAGGTTGCGAGGAGGGAAATGTTTGGATTGGAGCGGTCCATACCAGTTGAGTACCAACCATTCGCAGTTCTCGGCGCTATTGCGTTCTTAACATTTCTTCTCGCTCGTCTCGCCGGGAGTTCCGTCCCGCGCCTTGTTTCAGACAACGAGACGCAATACCGGCTGCGAAAAGCAATCAGTAGTTTCGCGTTCTTTATCGTAGTTCTTGCGGCCGTCATCGTTTTTGGCCGCAACATCACAGGCGTCGGGGTAGCGCTAGGCGTCGCCGGCGCTGGGATCGCGTTTGCTCTACAAGAAGTAATCGCTTCCATTGCCGGCTGGATTGCGATTTCGTTAGGGGGCTTCTACCGTCCCGGGGATCGAGTCCAGTTGGGGGGCATTACCGGCGACGTGATCGATGTGGGTGTGCTTCGCACAACGATTATGGAGACAGGAGGATGGGTCAAAGGCGACCTTTATAATGGACGTATTGTTCGAGTCGCGAATAGTTTTGTATTCAAGGAACCCGTTTACAACTATTCAGGTGAGTTTCCATTTTTGTGGGACGAGTTTACCGTGCCTGTTCGACACGGATCCGATCATAAACTTGCCCGCGAGATCCTTGTGAATGCTTGCGAGGAGACGGTCGCAACCCTATCGTCGGATGCGAAGGCTGATTGGGAGAAACTTCGAAATCGTTATCGCCTCGAGGATGCGAATCTCATGCCGATGGTGACAATGACGATCAACGACAACTGGATCGAGTTCACCCTTCGGTACGTCGTAGAATACAAGCAGCGAAGAGTGACTCGCGATCGAGTTTCAGCGCGGATTCTTGAATCCGTTCAGGCATCTGATGGGCGGGTTGAGCTAGCGAGCGCAACTCTTGAGATTGTCCACCCAGATGCGTAGATAAATCGTAATCTCAGGGCGTACAATTCGTACATGACGACGCTTCTTGCGCTCTCCTTTCTCGCGGCCCCTCCCTTGCATTGGACGAGCCATGTGCAATTCAGTGAGCAAGTCAAGGCCGACCGAGAAGCGTACGACCGTATTGCACAGTTGAAAGGTGAAGTGATCAACTTCCAGCAACAGGTCTTTGAGGTCAAGTTTGCTTCCGACTCAGCGCATCACGCCGGCGAACCGCTGAGATTCGGAATCCAGAAAGTATCTCGCGACGCAAACCGGGAGGAGTCGGCATGGCTGATGGGAGTGGGGCCAAACTACACCCGACCTGTAGACGTCCCTCACGCCGGCGCTATCGGCCCCCGCACTTTGACCAACATCATCAAGATGGTGGATGCATTTGAACGAGAATCGCAGAGTCAATCAGAGGCTTCGGCGATGACATATCGCACGGATTCAGATACGGTAACGATGAGCAACGAGGTTGTCAGTGTCTCGGGCTACTATTTCATGTTCTCGTTCCCGCGCGCCGTTTATCCTGGTCTGCGGAGCGAGTGGATCAAGTTACCGGGCATCAAACTCGACTAGAGGTTTCGCAGGCTCACCACCGGGTCGGCCTTGCTGGCGCGGATCGCGGGGATGACCCCAAAAATCGCCCCAATACCGATCCCAACGCCAAATGCTAAGAGCACCGTGCCCGGAGTCATCAGCGGTTTGATACTCGTTGTGTTGGCGAGCACAGTATTCACTACCGAAGAGAATACGAGCCCGAACATTGATCCGAGGATGCCGATCAGGATGGCCTCGAACAAAAACTGGCTAAAGATCTGAGCCGGTTGCGCGCCCACGGCCATCCGCACACCGATCTCAACACGCCGCTCATTCACGCTCATGAGCATCACAGTCATAATGCCAACCCCCCCAACAAACAAGGCGATACCCGTCAATCCAACGACGAGAGTGCCAAGGATGCCCATCACTTTGTAGATTAAACCGAGAAGGTCTTCTTGCGTGAGAACAGAGTATTGCTGGGTGTCGAGTCGCTCTCCGAGTGAAGCCTGAAGGGCGGGTACGAGAACCTTAGGATCGGCGGTAGGTTCGCTTTGCACCATGAAGCGATCAATCTGGAGGTCGGGGTTTTTCGATTTGAGGAACGCGTACGGCACATACGCTACGTTTTGAAAACTGGTCATCGAGAACATGCCTTCGCTGTCCCCCATGTCTTTCAAATGCCCAACGACCTTGTACGTGACCTGGTTGATCACGACTTCTTTTCCGATGGGATCTTCTTCTGGGAAAAGCGCGTTCTTTGCCACCGCACCCAATACCGCCACCGGCTGGGATTCGTTCTGTGGAGTGATGAACGACCCGGACTCAAGTTTCGCGCCGTGCATCGTGAACCAGTTGGGGGTGCATGCGATCATGAGCGGATACACCGACTTCTCGCCCCGCTTGACTCCGCCGCCAGCGAAGTTGAGTGTCGCGACGTTCTTGACGCCATTGACCGTAGCGAGACGGGCGCCGTCTTCATCCCGAAAATAGCTCTGTCCGTTGAGGTTTGGGTTGAATCCGAGGTTCGGATCAATGTGGCCAGCGACGACGACGAGAACGTTGGCGCCGAGGTCTTCAACTTGTCCGGAGATGTCCTGTTCCACACCGAGGCCGATGCTGACGAGGAGGAGAATGGCGATGCTACCAATAGCGACCCCGGACGCACTGAGGAGGCTGTTCTTCCAGTTGTCGCGGAGGCTCGTCCAGGCGGAAGCAAACGTCATGCAGGTTGTCTCTAGCCTACGCCTTGCGGAGACGGTTGATTGCGGCGGGCTAGGCCTTGGTCTCTTCCTGCGATCGTTGGTATTCCTCCAACATCAGTCTCTCAATGCGGCCGTCCGGCATCAGCCAGATGATCGCAACCACTATGAAACAGTCGATGCTGATCCAAGGGTTGAGGAATGAGGCGCACAGAGCGACCAGATAGAGGGCAAGGGAAGTGAACTCCTTCCAACTGCCGGCCGTCGCGCGAGCGAGCAATGAATCCGGTCCGTGTAGTCGGATGATTGAGCGCTCGAGAATGGTGAATGCAATTGCGGCCATCAGAAGAATGCAGGAGTAGATCGTGACGGGGACTTGCCCAAACGCCTCGCCCATCCATGCGGTGGCAAACGGGATAACGGAAAGCCAGAGGAGTAGGTGCATATTCGCCCACAAAACCTTGCCATTGACGTGCTCTGTCACTTGCATAAGGTGGTGATGGTTGTTCCAGTAGATCGCGAGATAGATGAAACTGAGGATATAGGAGAGAACGACGGGGAGAAGCGGGCGAAGGGCTTCAAAGGTCGGTTCATGGGGCACTTTGAACTCTAATACCATGATCGTGATAACGATGGCGAGCACGCCGTCGCTGAAGGCCTCCATGCGGTTGGTGGTCATGGCCGGATTCTATCGCTTTGTCGGGCCAAAGTGGCGAGAGTGATTCAGACTGGGGCGTCCAACAGAGACAACCTGTACTTGGCCCGGCCGAGAGGATTCGAACCTCCGACTTCTTCCTCCGGAGGGAAGCGCTCTATCCACTGAGCTACGGCCGGGTGGATTCATGATTCTACTTGACGTAAGTGGGCGTCTCTTCAATCAAGATTTGATCGGGGGAATGCGCTTGCAATCAGGATTATCCATCGCCAGTCCTGTTCCCTGTGAAGAGAGGTTGGGGGAGGAACGGATTGGTCCCTGGACTTGCTTTTCCTCCGCCGATCCAGCTTAGCAGTGGCGAAAGCAACCGTGGTTACACGTAAACCTCCTGCGAGGCTGGGTGGAGCACAGGCTCAGACCGACGAAAACGCGCGCTGGTGCAATCGGGGGGCCAACGCCCGCGCTTCCGGTGTGTCCACCATGGATCGTCCGTGCTGAATGAAGTACTCAAACTCGTGGGGGAACTTCTTGATTGCCCCCGCGACCGGCCAGGCAGCAGCGTCGCCGAGACCACAGAACGAGCGTCCGTCAATCTGCTTGGTGATGCTCATCAGCAAGTCCATGTCGCCCGGTTGGCCGTTGCCGCGCACGATGCGGTCAAGGATTTGGAGCATCCACTTAGTTCCCTCGCGGCACGGGGTGCACTTGCCGCATGACTCCAACGCGTAGAACTGCGCCGTCCGCCATGTGAACGAAACAATACATGTGTGTTCGTTGAAGAACATACACCCACCAGAGCCCACCATTGAACCAACCTCGCCCATCTCTTCGTAACCGATAATCGCTTTCTGGCAGTCCTCGGCGTTGATCATGGGAACACTGCTTCCGCCGGGCACACACATCTTTAGTTCGCCTTGCATACCGCCCGCGAGTTCGAGCAACTCCATAAGCGAAGTGCCAAACTCGATCTCAAAGTTGCCCGGCTTATTCACGTGGCCGCTGACGCTAAAGATCTTTGTGCCACGGCTGTTTTTGGTGCTCGCTCCGAGCGTTGCATACCACTCGCCGCCGTTCTTGATAATGCTCGGCGCACAGGCGTAAGTTTCGACGTTGTTGATGATCGTCGGGTGATCCCAAAGGCCGGCGACAGTAGGGAGAGGGGCATGCGGGAACTTGAGCCGGGGCATCCCACGTTCTCCCATAAGGCTGCTCATAAGGGCACTTTCTTCGCCGCACTCATAAGAACCGGCACCCATATGGAGATACAGGTCGAAATCAAGTCCGCTCCCCAAAATGTTCTTACCGAGGTAGCCGTGTTGATACGCTTCATCAATCGCCGCGCGAAGTGACTTTGCTGCGTCTACGAATTCGCCACGAATATAAATGTATCCGCAGTCTGCCTGAACTGCGTGAGCAGCGATCGTCATGCCTTCGATGAGGAGAAACGGGGTCTCCTCCATCAACTGCTTGTCCTTGAAAGTGCCCGGTTCGCCCTCGTCTGCATTGCAGACTAGATAGTGCGGCTTAGTCTTTTCCTTTTCAATCCCGTTCCACTTGATCCAAGTGGGAAAGCCCGCACCGCCTCGACCGCGCAGGCCGCTCGCTTTCATCTCATCAATGACCGCTTGTCGGTCCATGCCGATCGCCTTCTTCAGGCCTTCATAACCCTTCCTCGCAAGATAGCCGTGAAGCGTTCGGAACTCCGACTCGTGGGCAAATTCGAAAAGCAGTTTGTGTTCGGCCATGGTGGTTAGGCTTTCTCCGTATCGCGAAGATGGACTTGGACAATTGAGTCGGCGAGTTGAACCACGGTGGAATTGGTTTCGCCTCGAAGTTTGTTGAGGAGGGCGTCGATGGCAGATGTGTCGACGGGGCCGATGTACTGATCACCGACCTGTAGAACTGGGGCCCGGTCGCAGGCATCCAGACACTCGACCTCGTGGATGGTGAACATTCCGTCGGCGGTGGTCTCACCGAGTCCAATTCCAAGCGTCTCCTCCAGGTAGTCCACGATCCGGTACGCGCCGCACATGTGGCAGGAGAGGCAGGTGCAGACCTCAATCATGTGCCGACCGGGTGCGTGGGCGGTTGTGTACATGCTGTAGAAGGTGGCGACCCCCTCGACCTCGGCATATGAGTGACCGAGACGGTGAGCGACCTCGGCTATGGCTTCGGGGGAGAGGTAGCCGCCGTATTCGCGTTGGGCGATCCAAAGCCCAGGGAGAATGCAAGACTTGTTGTCTGGGTAGTGAGTGCGGAGGGCGGCCAGTTCGGAGATCGCTTTGGCCGAGAACCGCAATTCCAGTTGGTCCGGGGCAGGGGCCTTGGGCCGAGAGGCACCCACTTGGATCAGTTCGCTCACGTTCCCTATTCTACGCGCAACGGGAAGGAGGGATTGGCCCCGAAGTGGTGACTTCGGGGCCAATGCAGCGAGAGATCAAAGCTTGCGGAGAGCGGCGATCCGATCTTCGATGTCCGGGTGCGTGCTGAACGCTCGCATGAACGCGCTCTTGTTGCTGATCTTGAAGGCGGCCATCGCGGGATGGCGGGTATCTACGAGGTCAACGGTCCGTCGAAGCGACTCTAACGCGTGAATCATCTTTTCTTTACCGGAGATTTTAGCGCTGAACGCGTCGGCCCGATACTCGCGATAACGACTAAAGGCCGAAGTAATCAGCGATCCAAGAATGCCAAACACAATCTGCAACGCTATGGTTGTGACGTAAAAGACAATCAACCCGAGTTCTTCGCGAACCATAGACGCAACAACTCGCGCAATGATTCGGGCAAGGAAGATCACAAAGGTGTTGATGACACCTTGAATGAGCGTCATGGTTACCATATCGCCATTAGCGATATGACCAACTTCGTGGGCGGAAACTCCCTCTACTGCGTCACGGTCCATCGTAGCCAACAGCCCGCTAGAAAATGCGACGAGCGAGTTTTTCTTACTCGGTCCCGTGGCGAATGCGTTGACTTCCGGCGAGTCGTAAATACCAACTTCTGGCATTTTTGACAACCCGGCTGCTTTCGCCTGGTTATGCACAGTTTCTACGATCCATTGATCGTAAGGATGCAAACCTTGACCAGGATTAAGGATTCGTACTCCCATCATGGTCTTGGCGATCCACTTACTCGCCCAAAGCGAGAGGAATGCACCGGAGAATCCGATGACCACGGCGACTACGGCATCGAATCCGACGCTTCCGTATCGGCCGAGGTCCACACCCATCGCTTGGAGGAGGAACAAGACGAGAGTCAACATCGCAATGACGGCGATGTTGGTCGCAACGAAAAGCAGAATGCGCTTGCCGAGGTTCATCTTCCCTTCAGTGTACGCCGATTCCACCGAAAACGGCGCATTTCCGGTCGGATTACTGCCCCTTTTTCCTAGCGGTCTTAGCGATCAATCTCGCCGAGGACGATATCAATCGAGCCAATGATCGCAATCACATCCGCGATTAGGCGGCCGACGGCCAAAACCTCAAGTGATTTCAGGTTCATGAAGCTACTGGGACGCTCGTGCCAACGATACGGCCGATTGCTTCCATCGCTGACCACATAGAATCCAAGTTCCCCTTTGCTCCCTTCGATTCCCGCATAGGCTTCGCCGACAGGCGGATGGAACCCTTCCGTGAACAATTTAAAGTGGTGGATAACCGCTTCCATGCTCGAGTCAAGTTCCGAGCGATCCGGAGGCACCACCTTCCGATCACTGCTATTGAAAGGACCAGCGGGCAATCCATCTATGGCTTGTTTAAGAATCTTGCATGATTCCTTCATTTCCGCGATGCGAACGAGGAATCGGTCATATACGTCTCCGTGATGGCCGACCGGGATGGAGAAATCAAACTCTTCGTAACTAGAGTACGGGTTGCTCTTGCGGAGATCCCACGCGACCCCACTCGCCCTCGCGATCGGCCCGGAACATCCGAGTTCTAATGCTTGGGCACCGGAGAGAACACCGACACCAATTGTTCGCTCCTTCCAGATGGGATTCTCAACGAGCAGGCTTTCCACAACTCCCAACTCCTTCGGGAATTCCACGAGGAAGTTGCGAAGTTTCACTTCAAAACCATCCGGTATGTCGCCGCGCAGGCCGCCAGGGACGATCCAGGAGGGCATCATGCGAACCCCGGAGAACATCTCGAACATGTCGAGCACCATCTCCCGTTGTTGCATGATGTAAAAGAAGGGGGTCATTGCCCCGAGATCTAATGCGTGCGTACCGAGCCAGACACAATGGCTGGCGATTCGGCTCAGTTCGGCCAGGATGACACGGAGGTAGTTACCACGGCGAGGAACTTCTAGACCGAACAACTTTTCAACGGCAAGGGCGTGGGCAAGATTGTTTCCGTTCGCATTGAGGTAATCCATGCGATCGGTCATCACAACGCATTTGTGATACGTCTGGTACTCCGCTTCCTTCTCCATTCCGGTGTGGAGATAGCCAATTACGCACTTGCAGCGGACAATCGTTTCGCCTTCCAGTTCGCAGATCACGCGGAGGACGCCGTGGGTGCTGGGGTGTTGCGGCCCCATGTTCACGATCATGGTGTTTTCGCCGGTCCGCTCAAAAACGGTTTCGGTCGAAGGCATGAAAAGGTCGCTACTCATGATCCATCATCAGTTTGGCACGAACCGGGTTCGGGAAAAAGAAAAACAGGACAACTTGGGAATCCAAGTCATCCTGTTTGGTTGTTCGATCGATGGACGATTACTCGCCTTCGGGTGCAACCTTGACGTCAACCGAACCGCTATCGGGTCGCGCCGTGTTATCCGAGTTTTCGGTGGTCGTAGGAGTGGCTTCACCGGACTGCTGGCAGCCAACGGAAAAAACACCCAGAATGCTCAACGTAAGAATAGCGAGGATCGTCCAGCGCATACAGTAATTATACCATTCCACTGTCAAATCTTTAGCCCTCGGGACTTTGCCGCTCATTCCTACTTCTCACCTTCTTCGGTGGCGACGACTGATTCAACGCTACCGTTGCCAGCAGGTCGCTGAGTTCCGTCGGTGTTTGTGGTCGTGGGCGGTGGGCTGTACTTGGCGGGATCGCACGCGATCAGTGTAAGTCCAATTGCCGCTACTGCTACGATTGAGAGGATAAGACGATATGTCTTCATGATGTCCTTACGCAGAAACTTTGTCTGCGTACGACCCCTTAGATGACACAGTCCTTTGCCGGGTTACTCATGAAAAACGCCCCCCGGACTTTGGTCCGAAGGGCGTTAGCGTCTCTAACGAAGGTTAGAAAGCGAGTGGGTTGAGACCGGGGATCACGAAGACTCCCGCAGTTCGCTCCGAAGCCTTTCCATTGTAGAAGTGCTGTCGGAAATCCTTACCCTTAGCCGAGGAGTCGAGCGCGACAAAGGTCGTTCGACCATTGGCGATGGCGCAGTTGGTACCGGTGTGGACGCCGCTAGCTCCGTTGATCGGTCGGGTCGTAGCCGTGATGGCCATGACGTAGCCGCCGCCGTTCGCGTTGTACTCCGGCGGAGTCCATCGGACGCAGTATCGCATCGGGCCAAGGTCAGCGCCGTTGCCAGGAATGGCAGCGAACCAGTTCTCCCAGTTACCGCCTTCCACCATCATCGGCGTGTCGGAGATGTTCTCCAACTGCGACGTGCTGTAGGAAGCAGCGTTCGTCGAACCAGTGTTCGAAAGCGCCGGATTGGTGCCTGCGTAGCCAGCAACACCTTCGTATCGGATGTTGGCGACGCCGTTGTGAGTGCCACCGAAGTAGCCATTCGTGGCGACGACGCCCGACGTGGACGCGGCCCGAGCTGGCATACCGAAGTGCTGCATTCGCTGGAAGTCATAGAAAACGCCGGTGTTGCTGAACTTCGCTCGCTTCGGGTTCTCCACGATTTGGAAGTTCTTCATGTACGGCTGGATGTGATATTGCCAACCTTCGTGCCACCAGGTGACTCCATCGCCACCGTTCTCCACGCCATAGACGGGGATGAGGTCGTCGTAGTCGGCCGAGTAGATGTGACCGGCGGTGCCCATCTGCTTCGCATTGTTCAGAAGGGCGGTGTTCTTGGCTTGCTCCTTGGCTTGCGCGAACACAGGGAAGAGGATTGCTGCCAGGATCGCAATAATTGCGATGACCACAAGCAGTTCGATAAGCGTAAACGCCTTTCGTCGCATGTTTAGTTTTTTGTCTCCGTATGATTGCATCCGGTCTCATGTGAGTCCGGCTACATCCCTTCAGATGGTTTTTCTTGGGCAATCGTTCCATTCCCAATGAATGTTCAGGAAAGGTTATGGTCCAAGAATGGGCCCGTCTGAGGGTCTGGAACCTTACCAGCAAGGTCATTGCCAATCTCTACTTGCGGGGGTCGAAATGCCCAGATACTGGTGATACGTGTATAGGATTTACCAAAAAAAGTACCCACCCTTGCGGGTGAGTACTTTCGATGAGCTACTTCTAAGCTTTAGAAGTTGAGCGGGTTGAGTCCGGGGAGGACGAACACGCCAGCTGTTCGGGTCGAAGCAACGCCTCGATAGAAGTGGCTGCGGAAGTCCTTGCCCTTGGCGGACGAGTCGCAAGCGACGAACGTGGTTCGACCATTACCGAGCGCACAGTTGGTACCGGTGTGGACACCGCTTGCACCGTTGATCGGTCGGGTCGTAGCCGTGATGGCCATGGTGTACGAACCGCCGTTGGCGTTGTACTCCGGTGGCACCCATCGGACGCAGTATCGCATCGGGCCGAGGTCGGCGCCGTTGCCAGGAATCGCAGCGAACCAGTTCTCCCAGTTACCGCCTTCCACCATCATCGGCGTGTCGGAGATGTTCTCCAACTGCGACGTGCTGTAGGAAGCAGCGTTGTAGGAACCAGTGTTCGAGAGACCGGGGGTCACACCAGCGTAGCCAGCAACGCCTTCGTATCGGATGTTGGCTTGACCGCTGTGCGTACCACCGTAGTAGCCGAGGCCTTGGACGACCGTCGAGGACGACGAAGCGGCTCGAGCGGGCATGCCGAAGTGCTGCATTCGCTGGAAGTCATAGTAGACGCCGGTGTTGCTGAACTTCGCTCGCTTCGGGTTCTCCACGATTTGGAAGTTTTTCATGTACGGCTGGATGTGATATTGCCAACCTTCGTGCCACCAGGTGACTCCGTCGCCGCCATTTTCCACGCCATAGACGGGGATGAGGTCGTCGTAGTCGGCCGAGTAGATGTGGCCGGCGGTGCCCATTTGCTTACAGTTGTTGAGCAGGGCGGTGTTCTTGGCTTGCTCTTTGGCTTGCGCGAACACGGGGAACAGGATGGCCGCCAGGATCGCAATGATCGCGATGACGACAAGCAGCTCAATGAGCGTAAACGCTTTCCGTTTCATGTTTCTCCTTGTATAAGTGCTCTGGGTTGAGCCCGCCCAGCCGGGGCACACGCGTTTAGAAAGTTCCCAATACGGAGACAGTGGGCACTTTTCCTCGCGAGGTGCGCAGTCACTATGACTCAAGTCGCGGGCCAGATGGTCCGTAAATAGGCTAAAAGACCTAAAATGGAGGGTGTGGGAACAGATTGGTTGCACTGAGAACCAATGTCATGACCGAACGGGAAACGCGCTCCCACTTGTATAGGGTCAGGCACAACTTGGCCTAGATGATCAGTCTTGATCGGCTGAATTAGCGACCGCTGACGTCTTCGGAACCGGTGCGGCCCTCAAACGACTCGCCCGCGTGGGGCATGGCGATATCTTCGACCGCCGGACCTTCGGTATTGGCGTCAAAAACGACATCTTCGCCACCAAGGGGGAACTCTTTTCGAAGTGGGTAGCCCACCCAGTCATCGGGGAGTAGGAAACGCTCGCCGGGGTTCTCGTTACCGGCGAAGACAATCCCGTAGAGATCGGCGATCTCGCGTTCGGGGTACTCAGCCCCGAGATAGACGTCTTTGAGGGTGGGAATCGTCTGGCCATCATCCACGCCTACTTTCAAAAAGAGTCGTGAAGCATGGCGGACGGACATGAGGTTGTAGACAACCTCAAATCGCTCATCTAAGTCGCGGGCATGTTCCCAAGCGCTGTAATCGACGCCAACGCACTCGCTAAAGTAGTCGTAGGCGAGATCTTCCGAGTCTTTAAGGAACTGGGCGACTTCAACGATGGATGCGCGATCCACCAAGACGTAGGTTTCTTGGTTGCGCTCGAAGGAGCCGAGAATTCGGTCGCCAAATCGGCTCGTGAGCCTTTGAACGTCAAGACGGACTCCATCCGAGACCGGGATTGGCACTTACTTGCCACCCCCAACGGGCGTGGGCTGAGAGACGGGTTGGGTTCCGGCGACATTTGTTTCGGCAGGCAAGGAACTGACAAGCTTCTCCGGCGCGATAGAGGTGGTCTCGTCCCAATCGATTGCGCCGACTTTCAATACGTATGCGTCGCCGAGAATCCACAAAGCCATGTATACGGCAACGGCAAGTCCGCTAAAGATTTGGAAGTCGAGAGGAGCGTTCTTGAAAACCGTCAGCCAACTCCAGAGGAAGACGACCTCGATGTCGAACAGGACGAAGATGATGGCGACCAGATAAAACTTGATGGGGAATCGCTCGAAAGCGTCTCCCAGAGGAGCAACACCACACTCGTAAACGGATTCCTTGAAAGCTGAACGCTTCTTCGGTCCGAGAACCCAACTTAGGGTCACCATCGCCGCGCTAATGACAGCGGCCAGGATCGCCAGAAGCAGAATGGGGGTGTAGTCGCCCATGGACGACTGCAACTTTACCTCTCTAGTAGTGAACTCGCAAGTACAATCAGACCCGAATGACCCCGGTTGCGCGATTGGAGCATTTGCTACAGGGACAAGACCTGACCCGAGAGCAGGCAAGTGATGCGCTTCGGTTTCTGCTGGATGGGGACACCAGCGAGGTTCAACGCGCTGGTCTCCTCTGTGCATGGCGGGCAAAAGGGGCAAGTGGGCAGGAACTTGCCGGGCTTGTGGATGCGGCGGTCGCTTCAATGCATCGCATCAATCTCGGAGACGATGAGGTGGTGGACACTTGCGGTACCGGCGGCGGGCCGAGCACGCTGAACCTGTCGACAGGCGCATGCGTGATTGCGGCGGCCGCTGGGGTGAAGGTTGCAAAGCACGGAAACCGGTCTGTGAGTAGCCGTGTGGGGAGTGCCGATATCATCGAAGCGTGGGGTGTGCCTCTCGGTGACGACGATCAGTCCGTCATCGATCGCTTTCGGCGGGCGGGGATCGCTTTCCTGTTTGCGCCTCATCATCATGCGGCTTTTCGTGCCGTCGGGCCCGTTCGCAAGGAGTTGGGTGTTCGCACCGTTTTCAACCTGGTCGGCCCCCTAAGCAATCCAGCCGGTGCGAAGCGTCGCCTCATCGGAGTCTACGACCGCGCATTTCTTGATCCGATGGCAGAGGCTCTTGTGGCACTTGGGGTGGAACGTGCCTATGTCGTGCATGGGGAGGACGGACTCGATGAGATTTCGCCCTCTGCTCCGACCCACTTTCGCCGTATTGACGGCCGCGAGATCATATCAGGAATCTGGAGCCCGGCAGATTTTGGAATTGAGCCATTGCCACTTTCCGAATACCGAGGGCATGACCAGGTAGAACCCGCCGCTGCAGCCCTGATGTCAGCCATGACAGGCGGGAGAGGAAGTGAAGCCTTGATTCCGAATGTCGCGGTCACGCTCATGCTCGGCAAGATTGTCGCCACGACTCAAGAGGGTGCCGCGACCGCCCGCGAAGTGATCGCTTCGGGCGCGGCGAACGCCGTGGTTGCGCGAATGCGGGGCGAAGCCGCATGAATCTTCTTGACGAAATCCTTGCGTACAAGAGATCAACGGTGGAAGAGCGACAGTTGTCCTCGCCTTTAGCCGACATCAAGAGACGAATCGCTGACCAAGAACTTCCCCGTGGGTTTCACGCCGCCCTCAAATCTGCAGGTGTTCCGGTTGCATTGATCGCCGAAGTCAAGCCCGGCAGCCCGAGTCGAGGCGTAATCCGCGACAACCTTGATCCCGCGGCGTTGGCTCAGGTTTTTGAGAAAGCCGGCGCGCACTGTCTTTCGGTGCTTACTGATGTCCGATACTTCAGAGCGCGACCCGAGAACTTAGAGCTTGTGAGAAATGCCGTTGGGTTGCCTTGCCTGCGGAAGGACTTTGTCGTTCACGAGTACGACGTTTGGGAGTCGCGCGCTATGGGCGCGGATGCCGTACTGCTGATTGCCAACGGTTTGGATGACGCGCAACTTCGTTCGTATCGCGAAGTCGCAGAAGGGCTTGGCATGGACGCCCTTGTTGAAGTCCATTCGGAGACCGAAGCAAAGCGAGCGATTGCCAGTGGGGCGTCCTTGATCGGGGTGAATAATCGAGACTTAGAATCATTCGAAACGTCAGTTGCGGTGGGCGAGTGCCTTCTTCCGCAACTCGCGGGCCAGGGCCTGACGCTCGTAAGCGAGAGCGCCCTGACGAGTTATGACGATGTGCGTCGGGTTGCGGCCGCCGGAGCGCATGCTGTTCTCATTGGAACTGCGTTTTGTGAAGCCCAAGATCCAGGCGCGAAAGTTCGCGAGGTCATGGCTTGGTAAAGATCAAGTTTTGCGGATTCACTCGCATTGAAGACGCGGAGTTTGCTTTGTCATTAGGCGTGGACGCGATGGGGGTGGTCTTCCAACCGAATAGCCCTCGTAACGTCGCACCGGACGCGGACATTGTTGAGTGGATTGGTGCTCAATCAGGGGTCAGGCGGACGGCGGTGATGGGAACATGCGCCGGGCGGCCCGTGCCGGCGGCATTCGATGCCGTACAAGCCGTTGACGTCCTGGAATGGAAAGGGAATGAATCAAAGTGGCTCGCGTACCGTCCGGGTGGCTCGGTGTGGAACGAACGAATCCTGACCGTAGATGGACTGCTTGTAGACGCATATCATCCGGAACAGTTCGGAGGTACTGGCCACCGCGTGGAACTCGCTCATTGGGAAGAGGTGCGGAGACTTTGGGATCGTGAGTTGTGGCTTGCCGGTGGACTCAGTCCGGACAATGTTGCGGAAGCCATCCAACTCTTTCGCCCAGATGGCGTTGATTTGGCGAGTGGAATTGAAAGCGCTCCCGGCGTGAAGGATAGGCAGAAGATGACGGATTTCGTGCAAGCCGTCCGAGAGGCATCGCAAAACGTCTTTTCTCGGGAATGAATTTGCGGCCGGGGCCGTTGAACACGGTGTTCCGGGAACGCCCGGGTTGGCGAGAGCCTGCCAAGGTATCATCGGCTCGCCATTTTATTCGGAGGCATTGTCCCACTTGAATCTCGCGATTGAGACAAAAAAACTTGTCAAAACTTATAAAGGACGCGGTGGCTCCGGCATTACCGTCGTCGACAATCTGGACCTTGAAGTAGGGGCCGGAGAGATCTTTGGATTCCTTGGCCCTAACGGTGCTGGGAAGACCACGACCATCAAAATTCTGCTCGGAATCATCGCTGCTACAAGCGGAGAAGCGTATGTTCTGGGCGGAGAGGCGGGCGACATCGAAGTCCACCGTCGTTTGAGCTATCTGCCGGAAAAACCTTACTACTACGAGTACATGACGGGTCTCGAACTCATGCGTTTTTACGCGTCGTTGTTCAAGATCAAGGACGAGGCGAAGTGCATTGAATTGCTCCGGCGTGTGAACTTAGGAAATGACTTCAATCGCCCGATTTCGCAGTATTCCAAGGGTATGCAGCAGCGAGTTGGTCTTGCGCAAAGCCTCCTAAATGACCCCGAGTTGCTGTTCCTCGATGAACCGACCGGTGGTTTAGACCCGATCGCTCACATTGAGATTCGCGATTTGATTCTGCAGTTCCGCGAAGAAGGCAAGACCGTATTTATTTCCAGCCACGAGTTGAGCGACGTTGAACGCATTTGCGATCGGGTAGCGATCATCAACAAAGGACAGATCGTAGCGCAGGGCCGGTTGGAACATCTCCTCGCCGGCGGTCGTGTCGAGATCACGGCAGATGGCGTAGATCAAGCGATGCACGATGCCTTGATGGCACCGGAACGAGTGGTTTCGCTCAAGAGTGGGAGACTGATTTTGGATATTGCTGACACGGACGATGTCAACTCCATTCTCGATAGCCTCCGGACGAAGCAATGCAAGGTGCAGAGCATCATCCCGAGGCGCAAACGATTGGAAGACCTGTTCATTGAAGCGGTTGGTGCTGACGACGTCGCCAAGGGCCGCGAGCGCGGGCGCATGACCGAAAAGGGTGAGGCCGTCGCCGTTACCGAAACCAAAGAAGAGGAGAACGTCTAATGCACGCAGTGTTTGCTATCGCCCGCACGACGATTGGTGAAGCCATCCGTCGTCGTGTCTTGCTCGTCATCCTGCTAATTGCGCTTCTTCTCTTGGTGGTTGCGCCCGGGATGAACGTCCTCACGGCACGCCAATCTCAGACGGTTTTGACATCACTCATTTTGGGTGTCCTGCAGCTTTCGAGCGCCGTCATTGCGATCGTTTTGACGGTCTACATGCTGCCAAACGAAGTTGAGCGGCGCACGATCTATACGATTCTCAGTAAGCCGGTTCTGCGCTGGCAGTTCTTGCTTGGAAAGTATCTTGGAGCGGTTGGTGCCCTCGGTCTGATGATGGCGATGATGACCGGGACGATGATCCTCGTCTTCGCCTTGGTGCAACGAGGGGCTTCCACCGATCTGCTGACCGGTCTTGCAAGGGTGCCGATCATGTTCTTCGTCCAGATGTGTTTGCTGGCGGCAGTAGCTGTGTTCTTCTCGACTTTCGTTCAGCCGGTCGTGAACTTCTTCTTGAGCGGCGGCGTGTACTTGGTCGGAACGGTGTTTGGCTCTTTGTTCAGCACGATTAGTGAGAACCAGAACCTCCCGATGGTGGCCAAGATTGGCTCTAACCTGATCATGTGGTTGGTGCCGAACTTCGCGCAGTACAACGTGCAGAACTCGGTCATCAACCAGGGTTCGGTCATCGTCAGTGAGCAGGTGTATTACGCACAGATGGTGATTTACGGCATCGTCTACATCTCGATCCTTTTGCTGGCCGGGATGTTGATCTTCGACCGGCGCGAGGTTTGAGATGAGGCACAAGGGACGACTCAAGATCGGGCCAACGGTAGGGGCAATGTTTGGGTTGCTCGCCGCCGGGGCAACGATGCAGTCGCTTTCACTGCCGTTTTGGCGGGAACATTACCGACCGCCGAGTGCTGATCTCAGCAACATTGCGGCAGACCAGTTGCTGTTTGCGGTGGCAGGTTTCCGCGAGATGATCGCAGGAATTCTCTGGGTGCGGGCGGACGCCTATTTCAACGAAGGAAACTATGACGCGATCCTCCCGATGATTCGGGTGGTCACCTATCTTGACCCGAAGCAGATTGACGTATATGCCACCGGAATGTGGCATATCGCCTACAACTTTACGGACTCCGAGAGCCGGGCCGACCGTCGGAACATCCCGATTGCGGTTGCCTTCGGCAAGGAAGGGGCGAAGAACAACCCGCACACGTATGAACTGTTCTACGAGACGGGTTGGCTCTGGTACCACCGCATCCAAGACGACTTCCCCAATGCCGTGTATTGGTTTGATGAGGCGGCGAAGCGAGAGGACATGCTTCCGGCTCGAAAGAACCTTCTCGCCCACGCGCGCCTTCGCAACAACGACGCGGACGGCGCACTAAAGACTTTTTATCAGTTCTACCGTGACGCGGAAACGCTATACGAGAAGGACAAACAGCGTGGCTCGTTTGCAAACCTGCAGACGATTGAGGGCAACTTGGACAACTTGTTGGTGCGCATGAGCCAGCGCGGCTTTTTCGCCCAAAAGAACGGCACTTATGAGTCGGGGGACTACGACACAAAGCCGCCGTACGACGTCAAGTTCAGCGTTCGGGTTTCGGTCATTGAACCGCGCGTATTGGAAGTTGACGGAACGTGGAACGTTTATCCAGTGGGAACCCGTGTCAAGTGCATTTTGCGCGACGCCGACTATCCGGGGGGACGGGAAGCCGGACTGGAATGGGATAGCGGCGACGCTAACGACTTCAGCGCGCCACGAGATCGGACGTACATGCAGGACGAACTGTTCGTGCGCAACTTGCAGTTCCGTCGCACCATCAACATGAGCCGCGACCCAACGATTTATCCCTTCCGAGGGGATAAGTACTACTTAGACTTCTTCTACACGCCCCGGATTGCGCCGGAGCACTTGAAGGATAAGTACGGCTGGAATGGCGAAGGCTTCACAGACTCCAACTTCCTGCGAACCGACGTTCGTGAGGGCCAACGAGTTGTCTTCTATCGCATGGAACTGACACGAGATCAACTCCTGCGAAGACGAGAATTCGCCATGGAAGGAGGGATCATCCCCACCTTCAAGACCGACAACTACGTGCCTCCGACCTCGCGGTCTGGTTCCAGTTCGGTCCTTACACCGGCGGGTGAGCCGGAGCAAACCCCTGCCCCTGGGCAGTAAGATGAAAGCAACCCCCTGAGGGGTGAAATGCAGAAAACTCGGCGTCGGAATCAGCGTTCCGGCGCCGGGAACTGCGCGACAGACGGACGGTGAACCCCGCCAGGGCCGGAAGGCAGCAACGGTTAGTCGTATCGCTGGGCGACGCAATCTTCCCGGCATTTTGCCCCTCAATGTTTGGAGAACATTTGGCGCATATGGCCCTTTACCGCAAGTACCGCAGTCAGACCTTCGATGACTTGGTGGGGCAAGAACATGTCATCCGAACCCTGCGCAATGCGATCGAGCAGAATCGGCTCTCACACGCCTTCCTCTTTACGGGGCCCCGCGGGACGGGAAAAACATCCACGGCGAGGTTACTTGCCAAAGCGTTGAACTGCACCGACGGGCCGAGCGCAAACCCGAGCGAAGACGACCCGATCTGTCAAGAGATCGCTAATGGGTCATGCATGGATGTGGTCGAACTCGACGCTGCCAGCGAAAGCGGAATCGAAGAAATCCGGACGAAGGTCATTGATGCGGCCGAGTATCGCCCGAGCTACTGTCGCTTCAAAATCTTCATCATTGACGAGGTTCATGACCTCAGTTCCAAGGCGTTCGACTCACTCCTCAAAACGATTGAAGAACCACCGGATCACGTTTTCTTCATTCTGGCGACGACGGAGTATCACAAGGTTCCGCCTACCATTCGTTCTCGATGCCAAAGGTTTGATTTCCATCGTGGCAGCGTCGAGTCGCTGACGAAAAGATTGGAATACGTGGCCAAAG
>JAHBTC010000044.1 GCA_019638835.1 Fimbriimonadaceae bacterium | reverse complement strand
TGGAGCGAGTACAAGGGTTCGGGCGTCTCATCGCAGATCGCGAGGGGATGGACATGTTGATTGATCGGTTGGAGTCGTCAGCGAAGGCTAAGGGCGGCAAGTCAGAAAATGCAATATCTTGATACAGGCTGGTTTGGGATATTCGTCACGGTTACGATCGTGGTGTTTGTCCTGTTTAACATTGCCCGTGCCGGAAAGTCGAAGGGAGAAATCTTTATTCGGCGCATTCCGGGTCTGAACGCGCTTGATGACGCGATCGGGCGGGCGACGGAAATGGGGCGCCCCGTGCTCATGGTTCCTGGCATCGGCAGTCTTGATGCGGTCTCCGTGCAGGCAGTTACGATCTTCGCCAACGTGACAAAGCAGGCCGCGCAGTTTGGTACGCCGATTCGACTCTGCTGTGCGGACGCCGCGGTTTACACATTGGCCCAGGAAGTCATCCGCGACGTTTATCAGTCGCAAGGGATGATTGAGCGAATGGACCAAAACTCGGTCCAGTTCGTTTCCGATCGCCAGTTCGCTTTTGCGGCGGGTGTCCAAGGAATCATTCTTCGAGAACAAGTCGCGGCCACGTTCCTACTTGGCGCGTTTTACGCCGAATCGCTGATCTTTGCCGAGAGCGCGAACTCAATCGGTGCGATTCAGATTGCTGGATCCACCCAGAACACCCAAACGCCGTTCTTCATTGCGGCCTGCGACTACGTTTTGATTGGAGACGAGTTCTACGCGGCCAGCGCATACATCACCCGCCAGCCCGTACTCGTTGGAAGCCTTGTCGGTCAGGACTGGGGCAAGATGCTAATCATCTCGTTCGTGGTGCTCGGAACAATCTTGAACTCCTACGAATTTAAACAGCCAAAAACGACTCAGCGAGTGGACACCACTGCAGAAGTGCGAGGGGGCAACGAGAATGTTTCCTCCATCGAACCGTATGACGGCGATCCAAGGACGAAGACTCCCGATGACACGTTTGTTTATCGGATGTTCAACCCGATCGTTTCGCCTGAGATGCTCACGATTGAACGGGAGAAGGAACAAGTTGAAGAGTCGGTTGAGCCCACCGAAGAGGAAGTGACTGAATGATTACGAATCTCCTGAGCCTCGGATGGGATGTCAATCCAACTGATCCAAACAAGTGGTTTATCATCCTTGGAGTCATGCTCGCCGGTGGAGTCGGGGCTTTCCTTCTATCGAAGGCGCCAACTTCGTCAAGGCGATCCATAATTGTCGCGTTCACCTTTGTTTCCGGATTGTTCTGGGTACTCAAATACCTTTGGCCAGAGCCAATTGCCTTTCGGGAGGGTGATGTTCCTCGAAATGGGATAGAGGGCTTCGGAAAGTATCTAACGGACGGAGTTCCGTTTGTTTCCACCCTTGCCCAAACGTTGACAGCGTTCCTGCTAGGACTAGGAATCTTCTCCCTTCTCCGGGTCCACTTGACAAAGATATCGCGAAAACAGAAGGACTGGCAGTTCAGTGTTATCCTGCTGATTTCGCTTGTCACGGTTTGCTTCTTTGGATACTGGGACTGGATTCTGTTTAACTTCAGGATGAAGGATGTACTGGTCAGCGATGACCCGAGCACGTGGACATGGGTGAACCAAGTGCAAGACATCTTGTTCGATGGCTTACTACAAAACATGGATGCGGCGATGTTCTCGCTGATCGCGTTCTTCATCTTCAGTGCTGCCTATCGAGCCTTCCGAATTCGATCTGTCGAGTCCAGTTTGTTGATGGTAAGCGCACTCATCGTCATGCTGAGCCTCATGGGGGCTCTCACATTCGTTTGGAACTCCGCCGTACTACAGGCGTCTGGAGGGAATCCGGTTCACTTCTTGAGCAACTTCCGACTAGACACGATTGCGGGTTGGGTGCAATCAAACGTACAAGTCCCGGCCCTTCGAGCCCTGGAGTTCGGTGTTGGACTTGGGGCGCTCGCGATGGGCCTTCGACTTTGGCTTGGCCTCGAACGGGGTGGGGTATCGCAATGAGCGGATTCAACGCAGACAAACTACAGAAGATTGATCGTCGATGGCTCTATGTCATCTTGATTGTTTCGGTTGCGATTACCTTGTTAGTCGGTAAGGGCACGGAAATTCCGGTCTACCCCGACGACTCTTCGAAGGACCTCTATATCACCTTGATGAACGTACCGGAGGACAAGCCGGTGTTTATCCAGTCCGACTGGACGAACTCGACTCGTGGCGAGAGCCGAGGCCAAATGATGGCCTTGCTTCGAGTCTTGATGTCGAACAACCGCAAGTTCGTGATCTATTCTATGGGCGACCCACAGGCACCTCAAGTGGCTCGCGACGCCATACGAATGGTGAACGAAGAGCGCAGAAAGGAGGGCCTTGACGATTTCAAATCGTGGGAAGACTACATTGAACTTGGTAACTTCCCGAATGCTGAGAACAGCCTGAACGCACTTGGAAACAACATTCGGTCGGCTTGGGGGAACAGACGCCGTCCGGATACGACAGGAGTTGACCGGAGTGTGTTTGAATCCCCGGTGCTTGCTAACGTTCAAAAAGTAAGTGACTGTGGAGCCTATGTCGTTGTGACTGCGAGTTCAACCATTGACTTTGCCGTGGAGCGAATCAGCGATAAGGTGAACCTGAACGCGATGGTCACCGGCGTTGTTGGTCCCACGGTCTTGCCCTACAAACGAGCGGGGCAAGTCAAGGGCCTCGCGATTGGATTGAAGGGCGTCTACGACATGGAGTACATGATGAAGTACGGCCTCAATCACCAACTTGAAGGTGGGGTGATCAAAGTTGACTATCCGCAAAAGCCGGAAGTTAGCTTGCCTCCGGTGCCGAACGGCCAAACGTTTGGCCAAGGGGCAACCAACTACTTGTCACTTCACATTGCTCTTGGGCTTATGATCTTGGCGATCATCCTTGGAAACGTTGGAATGTTCGTGGGCCGCAAAGGAGGTAAGAAGTGAGTTCGTTCCCGGTACTTCTCGTTGACCAAATCAAAGTCTTACTCGGTGCCCTCTGCATCGTTGGCTTGTATTCAGTCCTCTACAAAGAGAACAAGATCTATCGGTTCTTCGAGCACATGTTCCTTGGGTTGGCTGCTGGCTATTCGCTGGTCGCGCTTTGGAAAGACACGCTGTATGAGCAGTGGTGGCTCCCTATGACGGGCCGTCTCACGGAGACCGGTACCGTTGATGCGCCAGGATACTGGCTTTTCGCGCTCTTGTTGCCGATTGGCTTGATGGCTTATACCGTCTTTAGTAAGAGACACAACTGGATGAGTCGCATTCCAATCGGAATGATCCTTGGTCTTTGGTCCGGACAACAAGTTCAGATCTATTGGAACAAGTTTGGGCCGCAGATTCTGAACTCGATCAAGCCTATTGTGCCGACCGGCACAGACGGATTCTTTCAGCAGTCCGCGTACGACTTCGTCAACGGAGCCGTGGTCACGAAGCCGGATGCATCGCTTATTCTGAGCCGCATCTACATGAGCGAGGTCATCAATAACATGATTTTCCTCGTCACGTTGCTCAGTGCGCTTGCTTACTTCTTATTCAGTATTGATTTGCGAGGCAAGGCGGCGACAGGCTTCAATAAACTAGGCCGATGGATGCTCATGATCGGATTTGGTGCCATCTTTGGCTCGACAGTCATGGCTCGCTTTGCACTGGTGATTGATCGTATTGGTTTCGTCATCGTCGACACCTTCGAAGCGTTTACACGCGGACCTGGCTAATCCATGAGCGCCGAGGGATCGGCCGAAGGGATCGTATTGCGGCGGTTGGACTCCGGGGAGTCCGACCGTCGCATTGTCGTTCTGGCTGAGGGTATCGGGAAGATTTGGCTTACGGCCCGAGGGGCTAGAAAGGCGAAGTCTCGTCTTGCTGGCTCAACGGATCCTCTTACTCGCGCTCAATTCACTTGGGCAGAAGGGAAGAGCACGAAGTATGTCAGTCAAGTTGTTCCCCGGCGGGGTTATCCAGGCGTCCGGGCTGACTACGACCGCTTGCTTGCTGGGCTCGCAATGTTGGAACTGGTTGATCTAGCGATTCCGACCGACGGCCCCGATGATGTTGCGTTCGAATTGCTTGACCTCTCCCTGAGTCATTTAGAGTCACTTGATCCAACGATTGTGTTGTCGTGGTTTTCCGTCAATCTTCTTCGTGAAGAAGGCGCAATGCCGGACTGGACGGTGTGCGCGATATCGGGTGCAACCCTAAAACACGATCCAATTCTCGTGTCGCCCCATGCTGGGGGCGCAATTGATGAACCGTACGCGGGACAATACCGAGACGCATTTCGCGCCCCATGGGAGGCGCTCGTTGGACTGAAACGGCTTGCCGAACGGGGAGCGCCACCATCGAAAATGCGTCAATCGGCAAGCGCGGCGCTTGTGATTGAGAGATTCTGGCAAGCCTTGATTGATCGCCCGTTGCCTGCCCACACTGCTCGACGGCAAGCTTCCCACACCCAACAGTCCGAATCTGAGTCAGAATAGGCTATGCGCGTACCTGGTGCATTCGCTGTCCTGCTCGGCCTCCTACTCGCGATCGGTTGCGGAAACGGGGGAGGAGGAGGATTCTCAGATCGCCCGACAAATCAGGGAGATGGAGCCGGAGGCAACGTCCTTTCTTATCCGATCGCCAACAACCCAACCTCGCTTGACCCGCATAAGGTGCAAGATGGCGACACGTTGGACATTGTGCAACAGGTTTACGAGGGGCTCGTTGGATGGAGCACCAACAATGAACCCGTTGGATTGCTCGCCGAAAAGTGGGAAATCAGCGAAGACGGCAAGACGTACACATTCACGCTTAAGAAGGACGTCAAGTTCCACAACGGACAAGTCATGACAGCTGACGATGTGGTCTGGAGTTTGGAACGCGCATGTAGCCCGCGCTTAGCTTCTCCTACGGCGACTGCCTACCTTGACGACATCGTAGGTGTCACGGACAAGTTTGCCGGGACGGCAGAAACAATTGCCGGAGTCAAGAAAGTAGATGACCACACGGTATCGCTTACGCTCAAGCGCCCCACCCCGTACTTTCTTGGCAAACTCACCTACCTCACATGCGCTGTCATGCCTAAGGATATGGCGCCGCTCGATAAGGATTTGACCGACTTGTCGCAGATGATCGGAACCGGTCCGTTCAAGATGACCAAATTCGATCCCGAGCAACGCGTCTACATGGAGGCGTTCGCGGATTATCACGGCGGGCGGCCCCAATTGGATGCGATCGAGCGACTCGTGATGGGTGATGCTGTGACCCGTCTCAATGCTTACAAGACAGGAAAAGTGCAACTGGTTCAGCTAGAGCGACAAGATGTCGAAGGTGTTAAGGCCGACTACGGTGACCAACTTCACTACCTTCCGCGACCTGCGATTTGGTACATCGGATTGAACCAGTTGGCATATGAGCCTTTCAAGAACCGTGACGTGCGACGAGCTTTCGCGATGGCGATTGATCGCGACAAGATCGTCAACGACTTGCTCGGCGGTGTGAATCAACCCGCAATGTCCATCGTTCCGCCTGGGGTGCCGGGACACCGTGACGAGGCGAACTACATCAAGTACGACCCAGCGGCCGCTAAGGCTCTCCTCGCCTCTGCGGGATATCCAGACGGAAAGGGATTACCGGCACTTCAGTTGAAGTTCCGCGATGAGCGACCTGACATCCGAATCGCGAGCGAGGCGATCGCAGGGCAAATCCGTCAAAACCTTGGAGTTGAAGTCACCCTCCAGGCGCAAGAATGGGGCGCATACTTGGAAGCGTTCAATCGCAAGCAACAAGGGTTCTATCACATGCGCTGGGCGGCTGATTTCCTTGATCCGCAGAACTTCCTAAGCCACATGCTAGCTACCTGGGGACCGGAAAACAAACTGGGCTACAACAGCGCTGACTTTGACCGACTCTGTGCCGAGGGCGATAAAACCTTGGATATGGCTACCCGAATTCCTCTGTATCAGCAGGCCGAAGATGTCGTATTGCAAGATGCTGTCTGGATTCCGCTCTACTTCCAGAAAGACGTAGAACTTCAGGTTCCAAATCTCACCGGAATGAGGGATAGCTTGTTCGGTCACCTGCCGCATACGACCACGACGCTGAAGGCGCAACCTTAAGCCTATGGAACGAATCCTCCTGTCAGGAGGGTTTGTCCGCCCGGCGTTCGGGCCGAGCCTTTCTCTAGACGGGGGAAGGCTTGGCTTGCCGCTATCAGGAGGCGTTTGCTGGCAAGGCTGGGGTGGCCCAACGGCGCGACACCCTGCTAGGGGTTTGCCCCGAAGCCTTGAGGTGCTTTTGCCTCGTCTCGACGGAGCATTACACGGGTTGACCGTAGTCGGTGCGGCTAGCCTCTTTTGCGAAGGAATTCCTCATGGCGCCCTTTGCGGAGAATGGATCGCGCGATCGGGCCCGAAGACGGTTCGTCTAGAGATGCGTATGGGCGAGCATGTCGTTGAGTCCACGGATCTCGAGCCTCGAAAACTGACGACATCCGATCGTTGCGCGATCAGAACCATTGGCTTGATGGATATGGTGGGCCTCACCGTCCGAGTCGATGTCTTCGATTTTCCGTTGTCTCTCGGTGAACTGGACTCACTTGAATTTGTGACAGCGGATGCCGGAGCAAGTTTTGTTTGGTCGGACGTCTTCCTCGGGATGGAGAAGCCTCTCGTTTGCCCATTCCGAGGGCAAGGGGGCAGTGTCAGCATTTCCGAGATTGCAACACTTGTTCGAATGCGCGATCGAGAACGACTTGATGCCGCACAAGAGCAGTTGGCGCACAGCCTTCGTCGTGCTGGCAGCCTAGACGAAGCCAAAGGGTTGGCTCTCACCTACTTAGGCACACTTTGCGGCGCCTTGTTAGAGAGTGGTGCTCCCCGAAGTTTTCACTTGATGCAGTTGGAAGCGGCCCGGCACCTTGACGCTCAGAAAACGCTTGAGGACGTTGTGATCGCCGCAATTCATCATGTTCAGGAAGCACTGGAAGGTGTGTTACCATCCAGCGACCGAAACGATGACCCGATTGGTCGCGCCCAAAAATGGATAGGAGATCACTACGCGGAGGAAATTGAGGACGAGCAGATCGCAGAGATGGTTGGACTCAGTACGAGCCACTTCCGTCACCGCTTCCGAGAACGTGCGGGCCAGCCATTCCAAAAGTACTTGATTGGAGTACGGCTGGAAAAGGCAAGAGAGATGCTTTTGGCCGGGAAGATGCCCGTGCATTGCGTCGCCCGGGCAGTAGGATTCCGGAGTCTGCCTCACTTTACACGCGTGTTTGGCCAGCGATTCAACGTCCGCCCGTCGGAGATCAAGGGCACGGGTTCACGTTGATCGCTTAGCAATCCTGACCAGTTTCGTACGGGGACAGTCGTCGCAAACCCTTGATATGGCGAAGAAGGCGTCCGCTCAACGAATCTAAACACTCATTCGCCTTCTCTACAGTTTGGTTGTGGAACTGCGCCACGTCACTAATCTTATGATTGATTGCAATGACTTCTTGAGCCGCTTCAGTGTGCTGCCTCTGCTCAATGAGGGCATCGATTTGTCGCCATGTGATCGCGACCTCTCTGCGAAGTCGCTGGTGTTGAATGATGCGGTGCGACACTGATGCCGACGCAAGCGCCAAGGTCACCAGCATCGCCGCGATCATCGAACCCATAAAGTGCTCCTACGTCGCCTCTTACGGATCGGTTGCAACTACTCGCGATAGCTTGATGGGATCGGGATAGAAACTGGCCGAATCCGTGTATTCAATCTGATTCTCGCCGAGCCACTTCAACTGGATTGGTTGGTTTTGGCGCACCGCGCCGGGCCCGACATCTTCGACGGGCCGATCAAGAATGCGCTGAACATGCAATGAAGCGGCATCCCCTGAGAACGACACGACTCCGGAAGACGGAATTCCACCTTCTACACGCTCGAACGTACCGTTGCCGCGGATCACGACTTCTACTCGACGAAGCGTGTTGACCACCGGATCGCTCTGGTCTCGCCCCGGCAAAGTTGGAAGATCTCCCCTCCACGTTCCCACCCAATCATGACGTGGGCTGCAACCTGACCCAAACAGTAGTGCCGCAAGCAAGCAGACAGTCCCGAGAGCAACAAATAAGGAGTACCAGCCTCGTATCCTGTGACGCATGGCGACGATCACCCCAGATGTTTACCTCAGCATGGGGATGACTGAAAGTGAGTATCAGCGGTTTGTAGAACTATTAGGGAGAGAACCTTCTATGGCTGAACTCGGGATGGCGTCGGTCATGTGGAGTGAACATTGCAGTTACAAGTGTTCTCGTGCGGTTCTCGCTTATTTCTCCGAGTACAAGAAAGCCATTGAGGGGGAAGGGCTAGAGAACGCGGGAGTCGTGCCGATTGGCGATGGACTTGCGGTAACTCTCAAAGTAGAGTCGCACAATCACCCGAGCGCGGTTGAGCCTTATCAAGGAGCAGCGACTGGTGTAGGTGGGATCATCCGCGACATCTTCACCATGGGCGCCCGGCCCATCGCGATGCTCAACTCTCTACGCTTTGGTCCGATTGAACCTGGTCAAGGTGAGGAAGATGAGGATGTACTGAGGCGCAATCGCTATCTGTTCCGACGGGTTGTCGCGGGCATTGCGGGCTACGGAAACTGCGTCGGCATACCGACGGTCGCTGGCGAAGTCAACTTCCATCCGAGATATTCGGGGAATCCGTTAGTCAATGCAATGTGTGTCGGCATCGTGGATGTGGACGAGTTGGCAACGGCGGCCGCGAGTGGAATCGGTAACCCCGTACTTTATCTCGGTAGCGCGACGGGGCGAGACGGCATTCACGGGGCGACGTTTGCCAGTGTGATCCTTGATGAAGGCTCGCAAGAAAAGCGGCCGAACGTTCAGATTGGCGATCCGTTTGCCGAAAAGCTCTTGATCGAAGCGACGCTAGAAGCACTTGCTACTGGCGCGATCGTTGGCATCCAGGATATGGGGGCCGCCGGACTTACCTGTTCTATTACCGAAATGTCCGCAAAGGGGGGCGTTGGCATGGAGATCCACCTCGATAACGTACCGATCCGCGAGGACGACATGAGTGCGTACGAGATCATGCTTAGCGAGAGCCAGGAACGAATGCTCGCGGTTGCCCTCGCAGGTCGGGAACAGGAAGTGATCGACGTCTTCCGAAAGTGGGGGGTTCACGCGGTGGTGATCGGTGAAGTTACCGATTCAGGTCGAGCCCAAATACGGTATCGCGGAAAGCTTGAAGTGGACGCGCCCGCACGGATTTTTACCGACGACTGCCCCATTTACAATCTTCCCTCAAAGGTGCCTGCCCGGTATGCGACCGATCAGGCGTGGGATCCCTCTTCGTTGCCGCAAACTGACTTCACTCAGGCCTTGAAGGCACTTCTTTCCCACCCCGATATCGCCGAGAAACGATGGGTCTACGAACAGTTCGACCAGGATGTGATGACGCAAACGCTGGTCCATCCGGGAGATGGTGACGCGGCCGTTCTGGCCCTGCACGGAACGAAGATTGGCCTCGCTACCAAGATTGACGGGAATGGGCGCTGGACCTTCCGCGATCCGTATGTCGGTGGACAGTTAGCGGTCGCCGAAGCGTGTCGAAACGTGGCCTGCACGGGCGCGCGACCGCTCGCGCTGACGGACGGACTGAACTTCGGCAACCCAATGGATCCCGAAGTCTACTGGGAGTTTGAGCGTGCGGTTAGAGGAATTGCCGACGCGGCCGAAGCTATGGGGACACCGGTCGTCAGTGGAAACGTCAGCTTTTATAACGAGTCGGACCTTGGTGAGATTTTGCCGACCCCAATGATCGGTGCAGTTGGTCACTTCGACGATGTCTCCACCTCGCGAGGTATCTCAAGTGCCGATCCGGTTCGTTTGAGCCTTGTTTGTCCTCGAAAACGCGATGCATTCCAAGCCGGCTTGGGGGCGAGTCTTTACGTCGAAGTCGTTCACG
This sequence comes from Fimbriimonadaceae bacterium, assembly GCA_019638835.1. Lineage (GTDB taxonomy): Bacteria > Armatimonadota > Fimbriimonadia > Fimbriimonadales > Fimbriimonadaceae > JAHBTC01. The sequence continues at coordinate 12,780 of JAHBTC010000044.1, read as the reverse complement.
GAACTGAATTGGGCTGCCCGGACGCACCCGATCTCATCGCGGAGCGAGCACTCTGCCGATGGCTCAGCAGTACGCCGGGGATCGCTCTTGCCCACGATGTGAGTGACGGTGGACTGGCCGTAGCGTTGGCCGAAGTAGCGATTAAGAGCCGTTTAGGGCTAAAAATCACGGTCCCCGCTGATTTCACCGATCCAAATTCCTTCTTGTTTGGAGAGTTTCCGGGATGGGTGGTTGTTGGCCACACGTCAGAGGACGTCTTCCGGGATTTGGACGAATCTTTGGAGTGGATTTCCCTTGGCGACCTCGGAAACAATGGAGATCGCTTCGAAGTATCCGCGTCTGGGAACGACCCGATAATCAGGACATCTGTAAAACAGTTATCGGAGTGGTATCGCGAGACTGAAATCTCAAAGCTTTGAGTTGCAGTGCACTTTCGATGCACTGAGACCCCCGTACATCTGCTCGTTCTTGGGTGGCTGGCACGATGTTTGCCGTTAAACCGTCTAGAATTAGGCGTTCATACATTAGTGTGGGCCGACCTCATTTACTGAGCGGAGTTATGAATATGAAGAAGTGGATGATCATTGCGGGGCTTGGGTTGGGCCTCACATCGGTGGTGGCACCGGCACTGGCGCAGGAGCAATCAAATCCCCCCACGCCACCCCGACAGAATCGGCAAGCAACGCAGAAGGTGATCGACGCGATCAAGTTGCACGAAGATGGAGATACTTCTGGTGCTATCACGGCATTGAAGGCCGTGAATTCTGAGTTCCCCGACAATGAGGACGCGCTGAATTGGCTCTCCTATTTGCTCGTACAGACTGAGCAGTATGCCGAGGCGACACCGTATCTGGAAAAAATTGTCGCGTCCAATCCCGCAGACACGAGAGCGCTCAATGACCTCGCGGTAGTCTATCGCCGTACCGATCGCCGCGCCGATGCCATCAATGCGCTCAAAGAACTTGAAAAACATGAGCCCGCCCGCGCAGACATTCAGGCGATTCTCGGGTCATTATATTTGGAAGTGCCGGACTCCGCAAACGCAATTGTTCATCTGGAGCGAGCCAATGATCTTGCTCCAAATAATGCAGACATCCTGAACAACCTCGGTGTGGCTTATATCGAAGCCAATCGAACTCAGGATGCAAAGCGGGTATTCACAGCCCTTCTTCAGGCGGACGGCGCCAACGTCACTGCGCTCTCGTGGCTCGGCTACATGGCGATGGTTGACGGCGACTACAGCACAGCAGTGATGCATCTGGAGAAGGCGCGAAGCCTCCAGCCTTCAGATCTTGAGGTCCTCAACAACCTTGCCACTTCATACATGAAGAGCACGCCGGCCCGACACAGCGAAGCTAAAGGCATTTATGAAGCGATCATTCGCGAGCGGAGCGACCTGTTTGAGCCAAACTACAACCTCGGCGTTTGTTGCCAAGCACTCCGTTTGCCCGAGCAAGCCGTACAGGCTTACACCCGTGCTCTCGCATTGCGGCCCGACGATCCGTACAGTTGGAACAATCTGGGTCGGGCACACGAAGATTTGGGTCACGTGAACGAAGCCGCAAACGCTTACATGAAGGCTTCTGACCTGCGAATGTCGGACCGTGTGTTCGCACAGAATGCGGCGGTCGCCGCCCTCAAGGCGAATCACGCTCAAAGCGGAAAGTACGTGCAACGAGCGCTCGACAACGGCTCCGATGACGTTGATCTCGTCCTCGTTCTCGCAGAGGCATACCATCGAGAGGGTAAGGATGCGGAGGCCGTCAGGGTTCTCGAAGCCGTCCAACCCCAGTTCGGAAACAATGCCGACTATTGGTTCAATCTTGGTGTACTCCGCTTTGCGCTGGGTGACAAGTCTGCAGCGGCTGCTGCCTATAAGCGTGCGTACGACTTGGACAAGTCGGACACCGACGCACTCCGCAATCTCGGACTTATCGAGTACGAGGCCGGCAACTACACCGAGGCTCTAGGCCACTTCCGTGCCTTGCTTCAGCGCGAACCAACAGATACCGACGCGCAAATCAACATGGCGGCGGCTCTTCACAAAACTGGCGCAACTGCGGAGGCCGTGGAGGTTTGGCGAGGATTGGTCCGCTCGAATCCCCGCCGGAACGATCTCAGGATGGACTTGGCGAACGGATTGTGGGCACTCGGCGAGACGCAACAGGCTCGATTCCACTACGCAACTATTCTGCAGAGCGAGCCGAACAACGTCTACGCCCTAAACGGGATGGGGCTTTGGCATCTCCTCCAAGCAAGCAATCAAGAAGCAGAAAAGTCCTTCCGAGCCGCGATGTCCGCGAACAAGAACTTCCTTCCGGCGTACAATAACCTCGCGGTTGCGCTCGAACGGTTGAATCGAAGGACTGAAGCGATCATCGTGCTGGAACAAGCACTGAAGATTGATGCGAACTTCGAGGACGCCAAACGAAATCTCGAACGTATGAAAGCCGCTGCAGGCTAGATTGCGCGCTCACTTCATCGTCAACACCTATCGTCCCCTGGCTGTTGAGGCAACCCGAGAAACGGTTGACTGGCTCAGGGGAATCGGTGTTGATGTCGGTGTTGAATCGGAGGCGGCCGACATGGTTGTCGCCCCCAGAGTTGAACCGGGTCGGCTGGGAGAAGCCGATCTTGTCATTTGTATGGGTGGCGACGGCACTCTAATTCGCGCGGCGCATCTTGTCGGGGCAACGGGAACACCGCTTCTTGGCGTGAACTTTGGGCGATTCGGGTTTGTCTGCGCTTGTCCTCCAGCACGCCGGCACGAAGCGATTGATCGCTTCATGAAGGGCGAAGCAGAGATCGCCGAGAGGCTGATGCTCGAGACACAGCTCGTTCGCGACCGGAAGCAGGTCGCCACCCTTCACGTATTGAATGAAGCCGTGGTGCAACGGGCGGCCACGACACGGATGCTTACTTTCGACGTAACGGTGAATCAGCAGTTGCTTGCTCACTATCCGGCTGATGGCGTGATGGTTAGCACACCAACGGGTTCTACGGCATACAACCTGAGCGCAGGCGGACCGATCGTTCACCCAGATGTGGCAGCGTTTATCTTGACGGCTGTGATGCCGCATACGCTCACGGCACGACCGATGATCCTTAACGACTCGTCCGAAATCGCCATCTCGATCGAAACGAGAGGCGACGCGGTTCTTTCGTGTGATGGACATAGCCGGCTGACCCTCCTAAGCGGCGACACCGTGATGATCCGACGCTCGCCTCGCGTCACGAGGCTAATGCGAGTAGCCGAAGATGACTTTCTTTACAAAGTTTCCGACAAGTTTGGATGGAGCCGACGCGGTCCGTTCTCGGAGCCTGAACCGGAGGAATCTTGCTAGAAGTCAAGGACGCAGTTGTCACATTCCCAAACGGCCTGCGAGCCGTTGACGGGGTTTCATTCAATGTCCAACCGGGAGAAACCGTGGCCCTCGTTGGCGAAAGTGGTTGCGGAAAAACGACCGTGGCCAGAGCGATTCTTGGTCTTCAACCGCTCTCGGAAGGTTCAATCATCATGAATGGTGAGCCCGTGTCGCGCGTGACAGCAGGTCTTGCGAAACGCGTTGGGATGGTATGGCAAGACCCTTACGCTTCGCTGGATTCTCGCTGGACTATTGGTCGGATAGTGAGCGAACCCGCCCAGATGCTTGGGGAGACGATCAATGTTGGCGAGTTGCTCACATCTGCGGGTCTCGATCCTTCGTACGCAAACCGTTATCCCCACCAGATGAGCGGAGGTCAACGACAACGGGTTGCGATTGCCAGAGCCCTTGCGCTTCGTCCCCCGCTTGTCATCTGTGACGAACCAACAGCCGCCCTTGATCTTTCCGTCCAGGCGCAGATACTGAATCTGCTCCAAGATCTGAAGGAGAACCTCGGTTCCGCCTTCCTTTACATCTCTCACGATCTTGGCACCGTCCATTACTTAGCGGATCGGGTGATGGTGATGAAAAGCGGCCAGATTGTCGAGTCAGGTTCATCCGCATCCGTATTCGAGAATCCGCAACACCCGTACACCCAAAGGCTCCTAGCCGCTGTACCGAGGATTGACCGGTTGGGTGTCATTCCTGGCTCCGCAACTAATACCGAGGAGGAAGAATCTCCTGCCCATACGTAAAGAGTTCGCCGAGTTATGGCGTTTTCGTGAACTCTTGTTCGCTATGGTCGAGCGCGAAATCAAGATACGTTATAAGAATTCTGCGCTCGGTTTCTTTTGGTCTCTCGTGATGCCATTGGCCACCATCTTCGTTATGTGGGTGGTGTTCAAAGTGTTTATGAGGAACGCGACCCCATCGTTTAGTGCGTATGTTCTTGCGGCGTACTTACCGTACACATTTATTCAAATGGCGATCCTGGACAGTGCGCAGTCGGTTCTCATCGCATTGCCGGTCGTAAAAAAGGTGTATTTTCCACGTGAAATCCTGCCTTTAGCCTCGGTAATCAGCAATTTTATCCACTTTCTCCTCTCTCTGCCGGTGTTCTTCGGGTTTCTTTTTATCACCTATGCGACCACGGGATTCGAGGTCTCACCCTTCACTTGGCGAATGTGGTTCCTGCCAGTTCTCCTCCTCATCACATTCGCATTTACGACGGGCGTTGCGTTTATCATCTCTTCGCTCAACGTGTTTTACGAAGACGTCAAATACGTCATCAGTTTATTGCTGTATCTGATGTTCTTTTTGACGCCTGTTATGTACTTTAGCGAGAACGTGTACAGCGCGATGCAGGACAAGCCAAACGGGCATCTTCTTTACGTTCTGTACCACCTGAATCCAATTGCGATGCTCGCGACAGCGTACAAAAAGACATTGGTTCCGCTCGGAAAAATAGACGTCGGGGGAGAGTTGGTGAATCCTCTCGCATTTGATTGGACGCTGTTTGGGATCGCCACCCTCGTCTCGTTTGCGCTCTTCTTCGGGGGCTATGCGCTCTTCAATCGCTTGAAATGGAAGTTCGTGGAGCGGCCATGAGTGCCGCTGCAATCACAATTTCGGGCCTGTGTAAAGCGTTCACGCTCACGCATGGAGGTGCCGCATCACTGAAGACCGCTTTGCTTTGGTGGAAGCGGAGAAGCCGAGAGCGTCTCGTCATCTTGGAGAACTTCAACTTGGAGCTAAAGAGAGGCGAGTGCGTTGCAATTGTTGGCCGAAACGGGGCAGGGAAGAGCACACTGCTTTCACTGATTGCCCGAGTCTACAAACCGGACAGTGGCACTATTGAGATCAATGGACGGATTGCTCCGCTTCTTGAACTTGGTGCCGGATTTCATCCTGATCTAACGGGGCAGGAGAACGTGCTCTTCAATGCGATGATCCTTGGTTTGACCCGGAAGCAGGCAACGGAAAGAATGGACGCAATCATCGAGTTCGCGGAGTTGCAGAAACATCGCGACGCTCCTGTCCGCACCTATTCCAGCGGGATGCTTGCTCGCCTGGGCTTCGCAACCGCCATCCACGTCGACGCGGAGATATTAATTGTAGATGAAGTCTTAGCCGTCGGTGACTTTGCGTTTGAACGGAAGTGTTACGACACCATCGCAGACTTTGTATCGAAAGGGGGAAGCGTCTTGTTCGTTAGCCATGACCGGGATGCAGTAGAACGTGCGGCTTCACGGGCTATCTGGTTGCGAGGGGGCGAGATCGTCTTGGAAGGCAACCCTGGGGAAATTTTAGATGCTTACGAGGCATCCGCAACTTAGCACTGCCGGGTCACGACTGCCTGCCATTCGGTGAGGTGCTCCAAGGCGAACACTCCACCCTCGCGACCTTGACCGCTCGCCTTTCGACCACCGTAAGGCATTGCGTCGAAACGGACCGTTGGCACGTCATTGATCACCACGCCGCCTACATCAAGAAGTGCGGACAGGCGACGAGCGCGGTCCAAATCCGAATCAAAAATGCCGCACTGTAATCCGTACTCTGAGGCGTTCACTTGTTCCACCGCATCGGACTCAGAAATGAACCGATGAAGCACGAGCACGGGCCCGAACACTTCGTCGCAGTTCAGCGGGTGCTTTGCCGGGACATCTTCGATGAGCGTCGCGGGGATGAGTACACCGCCGCCGATCCCGCCCGCCAGAACCCGCGCCCCAGCCGCTTCCGCCGACGTGATCCAATCTCGAACTCGCTCACGCGCTTTTTCATCGATTAGCGGTCCGACTACGGTGTCGCGCTCAGACGGGTCGCCCGCCTTCACGGCCTCGACCAGAGGAATCAGCCGTTCTCGCACGGAATCATAGATTGCGGCTTCAACTCGCAGGTGCTGCACGGAGATGCAGATTTGTCCCGCATAAGCAAACGCCCCCGCCACGATCTTCGGCAAAGCCGCATCCAAGTCCGCATCGGCGAATAAAATCACCGAGGCATCGCCCCCGAGTTCCAGAGCCATCGGACGGTCAGGAATCAACTCGCGCAGGTGCCATCCAACCGCTGCCGATCCGGTGAAACTGACGACCGAGGAACGCGGGTCGGTGACGGCTTTTTCGCTGATGGCCGTGGGGGTGGCGATAGCTTGTAAGACTCCATCGGGAATGCCGACTTCATGAATCAATCGCGCAAGGGATAAAGTTGATAATGCACTTTGGGACGATGGTCGCAGGATCACCGGACAGCCCGCAACTAAGGAGGGCACGATCTTGTGGGCGGCGAGGTTGAATGGCCAGTTCCATGGCACGATTCCCAGCACTGGTCCGATCGGGCGGCGCACGGCCTGCACGGTGTAATCAATTGCGCGCTTGTCCAGACCGGGATCGACATCAAATGACCCGAGGGCTTTTGCGATCTGTGGGGCAAGTCGAAATGTGACGGCCATTCGGTCTACTTCGCCTTCCGCGGCCGTGATGGGCTTACCAACTTCTTGGACCAATAAGGTCGCTAACTCGCCCCGGCGCGACTCGATTTCGTCCGCAATGCGAAGGCACAGTGCTACGCGCTCTTCCATGGGAGTTGCCCGCCATAGAGGAAATGCCGTGTGGGCGGCGTCCAATGCGGCCGACATTTCGCCCCACCCTCCTTCGGCGTAACTTCCGACTCGCGATCCATCCCAAGGGTTTACGGCAATCTCTTTGCCGACCCCTTGGTCACAGGGGCCCCCGATGAGTACCCCGTTGATTAGAAGTTCGCGATGGACCATGCAACGGTTACACTACTATCAAACGTCTGAATTTTGTCGGGTTGCGACAAGGGGTGTTGAATGTCAAGAAGAAAGATCATCTGTGCTTTGGATACGGGCGACCGAAAGGAAGCAATTGAGTGGGTAAAGAAGCTGAGCCCCTATGCGGGCGCGTTCAAAGTGGGGCACGGACTCACTTTGCCTCATGGCCTTGACATCATTGACGAGCTAAAGGCAGCGGGCGCCGAGCGAATATTCCTTGACTTGAAGTTCCATGACATTCCCAACTCGGTTGCGCTAGCTGTAAGAGAGGCGGCTCAAAGGGGCGTGTGGATGATGACGTTGCATTTGAGCGGAGGTCCGGCCATGATCTCGGCGGCCGTAGTCGAAGCTCGCATGATCCCTGAGCCCAGCCGGCCATATCTAGTCGGGGTGAGCGTGCTCACTTCGATTGACCAACACGTTTTGACGGATCACCTTGGGGTCGAACGCAAACTTGATGACCATATGATGATACTGAGCAAGTTGGGAGTGGACCTCGGTCTGGATGGAGTCGTGTGCTCGCCTGAAGAAGTGACGAAGATTCGCCCCGTGATTGGCAACGGGATTATCGTGACACCAGGAATACGGGCCGTCAACGCAGATTCCCACGATCAGCGCCGGTTCGGCGATGGAGGAACAACGCTCGCTCTCGGAGCCGACTATCTGGTGATTGGCCGTGCGCTCACAGGAAAAATTCCGCCTGAAGAAGCATTGAAGTCGCTTGGTTTGGACTTCGCTAGTGCGTAGCGAACTCCTCGTTTGGTACGACACGCACCGACGCGACCTCCCGTGGCGCAGGGTATCGCTCAACCCATATGCGGTTTGGGTCAGCGAGGTCATGCTCCAGCAGACTCGCGTGTCAGTTGTGATTCCTTACTTTGAAAAGTGGATGGCGCGTTTTCCCACGGTCGAAGCACTCGCAGAAGCGAGCCTTGACGAAGTGTTTGAATATTGGCAAGGCCTCGGCTACTACCGCCGTGCAAGGGGGCTGCATAACGGGGCGAAGATTGTTGCTCAGGAGGGCTGGCCGCAAGATCGAAAGGGTTGGGAGCGTCTTCCTGGAGTCGGCTCCTACACCGCAGGAGCGATTCTTTCCATCGCATTCGGTGTTCCAGAACCGGCGGTTGATGGAAATGTCGAGCGCGTCTACTCTCGACTCTTCGCCGTAGCTAAGCCAAAATCCGAACTCAATCGTGAGTCAAAGATGTGGCTCGCGTCCTTCTTGCACGGTGCGCGCCCTGGCGATGTCACTCAGGCACTCATGGAACTCGGAGCAACCGTGTGCCAACCTAAGAATCCAGATTGCCACTGCTGCCCACTCACGGATACCTGCGAAGCACGGAAACGTGGACTTGTAAATGAATTGCCCGTTCGTTCCGCACGACCGAATTTCATCAATAAGACGATCTACTTGCAAATCCCAGTACGTGACGGCCTAATCGGGTGGAACCGTATTCCCGAGGATGCCTGGGGTGCGGGACTGTTCGGATTTCCACGAGTCGACGCACTAGGAAGCGGCCCGGAGTTACCCCTCGTGAAGCACATCATCACCCGCCATCGAATCACAGTTCGAGCCGCACTGGCAGAAGGCGCAAACGCGCAAACTTGGACTTCCGCTCAGGACACGTCTGGCCTTGCGATTACCGCCCTCGATGCCAAGGTTCTGCGATTACTCCGGCGGCAAAATCTCGTCTCGTTGCGGTAGCCGAAACCAACCTTGATTCATTGCAAAGACCATCAGCCAAGTAAGTAGCTGGAAGGTAATGCTCACGACGAGAATCCAGAAAAGCACCCTAAGGATTGATCTTCCGTGACGTCGCGCAAACCGTTCTTGCGCCAAGATATTTGCGCGCGCTCTTTCGTATCCGGGGCGACCTTCGAGCCCTGCCGCTCGTCTTCGAGCAATCCGCATCCAGGGGCGACGGTTCAGCCATAAGAGCCAGCCCCAAGTACGGCGCGTCGCCCACTCCACGAACGATCGCATGGTTTCTTCTACGTAGGAGGGATGCTCTCAACAGGAACGACCCGGCCTTCCCGATCAAGGAATACCAAGGCCGCGTTCCCCCTATGAGGCATTACTGTGACCTCAATCTCGCCGATCGTTTCGAAGCAGTTATTCTCTTTCAACCCTTGAAGCCCGACTTCTGCGCCGTCAGCCGCCAGTTGATAGGATCCGGGCGGGCATCGGAACAAGCCGGTTAGTTTGACTTGGCTTTCTTCCAAAATATGAGGCGAGCCCGTTACGGTCTGACCAGTCTCATCCATCCAAAACCAAAGTGCAGATTCAGCGTGGCTGGGAGTAACGAACGGGCGAACTGAAGAGTCTTCAATAGAGGTGGGTCGGTCCATATCCGGCGTGGCAATTCTTGGCGCGGGCAATACGGGAATTGCATTGAGTCTATGCTTGAAGTCTTCGAACGACTTTGGCGGCTCGATTGCCGTGAGCACCGTAGTTGCAACATAGGCGTTTCCCAGCGGTTTCGTCCACTCCGCGGAAGGCAAACTTCCCGCCGCCGCTAGAATCGCGGCGGTGACTGCGGTCGCATGATGGGTTGCCCCGCCCAAAGAGGCGGTCGTAAGGATGGACTTTGAGAAGTCGCCATCGCCAAAAAACACTCCGGCAACGATCCAAGCGAAGGACCGAAGCGCACTCTGAGGGTTCAAATCTCTTGTGCGGCTCAAGACTTCGCGATGCGCAGCCTCGGGCCCACCGGCGCGCAAGGAGTTGATCACAACATCGGAGATTTCCTCAAATTCTGCGTTGTTCTCCAGATCTGGCATGGTGAGAGAACGAGAGGCAATCCATCGCGCACAGATAAACGGCGGAATCATTCCGTCTGCGCCATGGTCGCATTGGGCATCCATCATGGCCCACCCTCCGGCGAGTGCTGGATCTCTTTGTCCGATCGCTCCGTAAATGATTGTCCTGGCAAGGGCCTCGCTTCCGTCCGCCCAAGGGTTGCACCAACTGCCAACGTTGGAATGCCCACCCTCCCAGTTGTGCCGAGCAATGGCCGTTTCTCGTTCGAGCGACTCCCAATGCTGGAGGTAAGTTGCGACTAGATCTCCTACTTCTCGGCCCTGTTGCAGGTGCCACTCAAGAGCCCACCACGCATCCAGGGCGGCACTGGGGGCCATCTGATGGGGTACGGGCTCGTATCCGTTCAAGCGCCGGTATGTTGCGCGACCAACATGCGGTGATCCGAGCGTCCAACCGACAACTGCTGCCAAACCGATGTCGCCCGCTGTCGCCGCCATTCGGCTACCGTTTTACCTATACTCACCCTACGCTACAATCCGGTCGTGAGTCTAGACGAGACGGTGTTCCGTGCGATCAACCACGGGCCCGATTGGTGGTCCCCGTTCTTTGTCTATCTTAGTGACGCAACCAAGATTTGGGCTGGGCGAATTCCGATCTTGATCGTCGCCGGCTATCTGCTTTGGAAGAAAGAGACTCGCCTCATTACGATTTGTGCGATCATCGCCGTCGTTCTCGCCAACGAACTTACGGACCTACTCAAAGCTATGTATCCGATGGCTCGCCCTTGCGGGCCTGTTCGTTTGGCGATGGATCGAGGTGTACCGCTTGTAGAGGCCAGACAATTAGCTCCGGAGGTAATCATTCGCGTCACGCCTCTCGGCAGCAGCGGAACCGCCAGTGCGCACTCGGCAAACATGATGGCGGTAGCGGCGATGTACAGCCTCTTCCGAAACCGGTGGCAATGGTTCTGGCTGCCGGTCGCGATCCTCACCGGAATTAGCCGAATCTACGTTGGCGTTCACTATCCAACCCAGGTGATGCTTGGGTGGGCATGCGGAATTGCAATGGCGGTCGTTGTCTATGCAACAACGACCGCCATTCAGAAGAAGATCAACGATTCGAGGCGCGCTGAATCGGAACGGGATCCAACACTTCAAAGTGACCAAATGTCTCAATCCGACGACCATCAACCGTGAAGATGACACTGTTGATTTCGGGGAACTGACTCAGCACCTTGACCATGCCTTCGACAAAGATCTGTTCATCTTCGCTGCCGAAGGAGACCCCATTCATCTTGTCGTTGAAGTTGACCGATGCGATCTGATTCTTGACGGTGATATTTGTCACATCAACCTCTTTCGGGACATTCTTCAGTTTGTCAAGGTAGTTGTTGATCGCAAAAACCATTGGATCCTGCCCGGCAGGTACTCGGGTGGGCTCCGTTCGAGTCGAGAATTGACCCCCGGCGTAGCTCGGAGAGTGCGTTTCGACACTCTCGCGCCTCGCCGGAACATCTGTCCGGGATTGCCGTGCGTTTGACGAAACCGAGGTTTCTGTTCGAATTGGATCGGCCGGCGGACGATTGACGACGTAGTAGGTTAGCGCGCCGAACGACACCGCCGAAATGGCGAGGGTGGCGAGCAAAGTGACGACGGAGGTTCGCTTTTTGGTGCTCATCGGGCAAAGAAGCGCTTCACGGCGCGGGTCACTGCACCAGCGACGGCCTGCTGATACTGTTCCTGGGCGAGACGGCTGCGATCCGTTGAGTGGTTGATAAAGCCCATCTCCATAAGGACAGCCGGCATTGAGGAAAGTCGAAGCACCGCGAAACCGGACTGATAGATTGTCCGGTCGCTTCGAGTACCAAGAGAGGGAAGTTGGCTGACTTGCTTAATTTCGTCATCCAGCAGCGCTGCGAGCAATCCACCAAGCGGCGAATCCATGTGATAGAACATGATGCTTCCGCTTCGGCTATTTGCAACCGTGTTGCTATTGATATGAACACTGATGAAAAGGTCAGCCTGACTGCGATTCGCAATCGCTGGACGTTCGCTGAGATCAATGAATCGGTCGTCTTCGCGAGTCATGATCACACTCGCTCCGGCATCTGTAAGTTGCCTGGCTACTTGCCGCGCGATGCTGATCGTGAGTCCTTTCTCGTTTAGCCCACCGGCAGCCGCACCGGGATCGTGACCACCGTGTCCGGCGTCAACGATAATGATCTTGCCTGTAAGTGAACCGTTCGAGCCAGTAGGCTTGATCAATCGGATATCAAGGTTTTTCCCGTTGACACCGATGCGGAACGCAAACGCTCGAGATGTTGTCAAGAGCCAAACGACATTTCCTCGCCCGTCATTCGAAAGTGAGGATCGCGTAACAAACGAACCGTTACCGAGCTCCCCTTCCCGATTGATCGTAGTCTGCGCATTTGGAATCACGATTTGGATCGTGTTTGGGTTTACGTATTGTGCGGATGGCGACGTGGTACCAACCGTACTCAGCGGAACGCGGAAAAGCCCTTCAGAAGTGCTCTCGCTAACAACAGTAGGTTGATCCACCGTGATGAGGGGTTGTGTAGTCCCCGGCGAAACCGGAACGGTAGGAGGCGGCGTTGGTGCTGCGCGTACGGCAATATCGCTTACGCCGACATGCACTAGATCAACTTCGTACCGTCGGGCGGGCGGATTTGCCGGTACTGGCTGGACCGCCATCCTTGCATGGTCTACAACGATTCGAGTGACATCGGGTGCGAACTGACCAACGCGAACCCCTTCCGGCAAACCTTTTGCGGCGTTTTCGTTCAAGACGGAACCGAACAGATCAATCACCAGCCGATCAGGCCCGGACAACCTGAACGCTTGGAA
>JAHBTC010000043.1 GCA_019638835.1 Fimbriimonadaceae bacterium | reverse complement strand
CGCGAGGACGCTGAGAGTAAGTTTTTTCATTCTCCTTTGAACCCCTGCCGGTAGCATCAGCGAACCGACGAAGCGTGAATACGTTTTCACGTACGGGGCTACTATAGCACGTTTTGGCAAAAACTGGGACCTCGTACTATTGCCAGTTCTCGCGGGCCGATGGTAACAACTGTCGGCTTTGAGCGGGGAATAATGGCGAGGCCCATGTTCTTCACGAAGTTCCTCCATCCCGCCAATTTCGATTGGTCGAAGAGCGTCGGCGGAGAGATCCCGAGTTCAAAAGTGGGGCGAAAGAAGATCACGACCGAGATCTCGCACTACGACCAAGGGATCTCGCGGATCAGGATTAAAGATGGAGGCGCATGGGATCCCGACCGAAATCTGATTGCTCTTACTCCGCCGAAGAAAGGGAAGGGGTGCGTTCGTGTCGAAGAAGGATGCATCTCAATCCAAAACGAGTTAGGTGAGGTCGTTCTGAAGAGTCCGGAGGAAGGATTCTTTGGGGCTGCTGAAGAAGCCCATCTTTTTCAGTTCGCTGTACCCGAATCTGCCATGTATTACGGAATGGGTGGCAAGTGGTTTAAGCGTTTTGAGCTCAGCGGCATCCGAACGAAGAACTACAACACCGACGTCTGGAGCGACTTCCACTTTGCGCAGTGGAACGAGCATGAGGTTGATCCATCCTATTTCGCATCCCCCTATGTCGCGGTTCGCACGGACAAAGGCTATGTGGGCCTGCTTCTGCACAATCCGGGTGTCACGACGATTCAAACACCCGGTCATGATCGAGCGAGAGTCTTTGTCAACTGGCAAAGAACGTGGCCTCACCTGCTTATCGGCGCCGAGAATGGGAGCCCTGACCTGTGGGTGATCAGTGCGCCGTCTCTTGCGGAATTGACCCGGCGACTCCAGAAACTGGTCGGTGTAACGCCTCGGCCACCCCTTTGGTCTCTCGGATTTCACCAATCCAGGTGGGGATATGGAGGCGAAAATGACCTCCTCAAACTCAGTCGTCGATTCGAAAAGGAGAGTTTGCCTTGCAGTGCGCTCTGGCTCGATCTCGACTACATGGATGGGTATCGAATCTTCACGGTCGCCGAGAATCAGTTCCCAAACGGCGTGCAGACCGTGACAGACCGCCTCGCCCTTGAGGGACGTCGCATGGTGCCGATTATCGACCCGGGAGTCAAAAAAGAAGTTGGCTATGCCGTTTTTGACGACGGGATGGAGAAAGGAGCATTCTGCAAAAACAACCTCGGAAAGCCATATGTAGGACTGGTTTGGCCAGGGGAAACCGTCTTTCCCGACCTGATTTCAGAAAAAGGACGGAACTGGTTTGCAGGTTACGCGAAAGGTTTCAGAGATCTGGGTTTCACCGCCGCTTGGGTGGACATGAACGACCCTTCGACCGGCCCCGTTGATCCGACGGGGATGCTTTTTCAGGATGGGGCGGAACCCCATGACCGCCATCGGAATCAGTACGCGCTAGGAATGCAAATGGCGACGATTGAAGGGTTTTTGAAGTCAGAACCGAAGGAGAGACCCTTCCTGCTGAGTCGGAGCGGGTTTGTCGGCTCCAGCCGGTATTCGGCGATCTGGCATGGCGACAACGTAAGCAACGAAGCGCACCTTCAACTCAGCATTCCCATTGCCATCGGAATGTCCATCAGTGGTCTGCCATTCAACGGCCCTGATATCGGAGGGTTCGGCGGTGGTGCTACGAACGAACTCATGGCGCGATGGGTGCAAGCGAATTTCCTGTTTCCATTCTTCCGAAACCACTCCACGGATAGCAGTCCAATGGAAGAACCGTGGCGATACTCGGGCACCGCGAAGCGAAGCATTTACCACTTCATTCGTTTGCGATATCAGCTATTGCCGTATCTCTATCAGCTTTTCATCCGGCAAGAGAATTCGGGTGATCCGGTCGTGCGACCCGTGCTTTACGAATTCGAGGAAGCGTCGGCATACTTTACGAGCGACGCTTTCATGGTTGGGCATGCTTTGCTCCAGGCACCAATTCTCAGCGAGTCTGAATCGAAGCGAGACGTTGTATTGCCGGGTAGCGAATCTTGGTGGGACTGGCAACGAGGGAAGTGGATCGCTCCCGGGTTGCGTACGGTACGGGCCAACTTAACGCACACACCCATCTTCCAGCGGGCCAATTCAATCGTTCCCATGCTTCTGGAACCTCCCACGAAACCAGATGTAGATATGAGATCGGTGGCTTTCTTGGCCGCGATTCCAGATACAGGTGGATCAATGCAAGCCGATTACATTGCCGATGACGGCCTGAGTTTTGATTATCGAAGTGGGCAAGAAAGTGCGCTTTCGCTCCAAATCGACGCCGACGAACAAAATGTTTCGATCAAGGTTGCGCAGACCAAGAACGGTTATGGTCCGCTCGCAGCGGAAGTTTGGTGCACCCGACCCGGCATATTCACGGTAAATGGACAGATCGCGGAATCGGAAGCGATTCAGATTCGGCTAGCGGGCGGGAAAGTCACGGTCTACCGAGTGAAATTGTAATTTCTTCTCAAAAGGGTTGCGGAACACTTCCGTCGTTTGGTATCGTCTGAATACGTATTCTCAATTTGGCTCGCAGACGAAGCCAATGGATGGACCTCGAAGATGAGAGTCACTCAACTCGACATTGCACGCGCGGCGAAGGCGTCGCAGGCCACGGTGAGCCGTGTCCTCGCCGGAGATGTGCGCGTTGATGAGCAGACCCGTGATCGAGTACTCAAGGCCGTCGTCGAGTTCAATTACAGAACAGATGCCCGCGCGCGATCGTTGCGCACGAAGAGTTCGGGTCTCATTGGTTTGGCGATTCAGCGCCCACATGGTGGCTTGGACGACGATCCTTTCTTCACATCACTGCTTTCGGGGATCGCGGACTATCTGGCCGAGACTGACCACCGACTTTGCTTGGAGTTGATCACCGACCCCGAGAATCAAACTGACGCGTACGACGAGATGCTTCGGAGTCGACGGGTAGACGGAATGATTCTGGTCGAATCGGAAGCGCAAGACAGACGACTCCAACTTTTGCACAAGGATCGCTTCCCATTCGTGCTGATTGGCAATCCCGGTGGCATGCCGGTTTGGTCCGTGGATAACGACAACGTGTACGCCGGTCAGATGGCGACCCAGCATCTGATTGACGAAGGATTTCGCAAGGTTCACATGATCGCTGGACGCCGTGGGGTTACGGTGAGCGATGATCGGGTTCTTGGATATTTGCGCGCATGTCAGAGCGCGGAGTTAGAGCCCAAGATTTGGTACGGAGATTTTGGGTACGAAGCGGCACAGTCTGCCGCCGCCCTTGCGTTAAGTTCGGAGCCGTCCCCTGATGCGTTCGTCGTGCTTGACGACTTTATGGCCCTTGGTGTTCTTGCGGCGGCCCGCGATGCTGGACGTCAGATCCCCATGAACCTCGGCGTTGTGTCCTTCAACGACAGCAAGCTTTGTGGACTGACTTCACCCGCACTCTCTTCCGTGAGCCTCAACCTAGAACGACTGGTGCGCACTGCGCTGGACCGATTGATGTCTCTCATCCAGGACGATGTTGATGAAACCCCGCATCGCGAGATCGTCCCTTGCGTTCTGAAAGCCCGAGCATCTTCCACATGCGAGGAGTGGATGCGATGATGGCGACCGCATTGCTTGCGTTTGCGGTCGTACAAAGCGGACCGCAGGTAGCCCACACGTTCACATATGTCGCGGAAACGAGCCATCGGAGCGTGTCGGTCGCGGGAACATTCAACGGCTGGAACAAGGACGCCAGCCCCCTAACTACGCAAGATGGGCGCACTTGGGTAGCCACCGTAAACGTTGCGCCGGGGCGACACGAATACAAGTTCGTATTGGATGGACAGTCATGGGTGATTGATCCGGCGAACCCAAGTACTCGAGATGATGGCAACGGCAACATCAATTCGCTACTCGTGATCAAACCATTCGGTTATGAACAGCCCGCATTGGTCGGCGACGGGAAAATTACCGAGTCGGCAATTCTCCACAAATCTGAGTTGCCCTTTCTCACATGGGATAACGGCCAATTGACGCTGATCATTCAGGTTCGACGCGACGATGTGCAATCCGTTTCTGTCCGCACCGGCAAAACTAGTGATGATCTCGAGAATGCCGTGGCATTTTCGCCGCTCAGTCAGACCGAGTTCTATTCCACTTATGCGGGCCAAGTCAGTTGGGATCGATCATCTCCACTGTATTACGAGTTTGTCATTCAAGATGGAGATCAACGGCTTACCGTGGATCGTGGCGCGAACGGGGCATTTCAAGTTGACCCGAAGTCCCTCGTCTCATTGAGCCCGCCCGAGTGGGTGCAGGACGCGATCATCTACCAGATCTTCCCTGACCGGTTTGCGAACGGTAGCGTCGCGAACGACCCGGCGGGCGTTCAGGATTGGGATGCGGAGCCAAACTTCCGCGACTTTAAAGGTGGAGACTTCGCCGGAGTTGAGCAACGCCTGAACCATTTAGTGGAATTAGGAGTGAATACGGTCTATTTCAATCCGATCTTCCAAGGGCCAAGCAATCACCGCTATGAAACGACGGACTACTTCACGGTTGATCCGCGTCTCGGCACCAATGAGGAATTCTCCCGGCTCACGAATATCATGGATAGCCGGAAGATACGGACGGTACTGGATGGCGTTTTCAATCACACATCCGTAGAGTTCAAGCCTTTCCAAGACATTCGAGACAAGGGACGGAATTCAGAGTTTACGGACTGGTATTTCATTAAGGGCTATCCCGTCACTGTGCAGCAGAACCCGAACTATGAGGCGTGGTTCGGTTTCCAGTCCATGCCAAAAGTGAATCTAGAGAACGACGCCGCAGCGGAGTTCATGCTATCGGTTCCTGAGTTCTGGGAAAAGAACGCCAAGGTTCATGGATGGCGGCTTGACGTTGCGAACGAAGTTCCGATGGATTTCTGGCGCAAGTTCCGCAAGACCGTCAAACAGATTGGCGAAGACACATGGATCGTTGGCGAAGTCTGGGGTGATGGTTCACCTTGGCTTAAGGGTGATCAATGGGATTCGGTGATGAACTACCGGTTCCGAGAATCGGCTTTGGGGTTCATCGCACGGGGACAAACTACGCCGAGCGAGTGCCTCGGACAACTGATGGAAGTTCACTTGGGATACGGGGCACCTGTGAGCCGAAACATGATGAACTTGCTCTCGAGCCACGACACGCCTCGGTTCCTTACACTCTGTGAAGGAGACCGAAAGTTGGCCCTGCTCGGAGCGATTCTTCAGTTCACCTGGGTAGGTGCTCCGAGCATTTACTACGGAGAAGAACTCGGGATGGAAGGCGGTCGTGATCCGGATAACCGACGGGGCATGGCATGGAATCTTGCGACTCAAGACAATCCCACCTTACGGGCTTACAAGGCCCTCACCCAGATGAGATCCGCAATTCCGGCCCTGCGCCGAGGGAACCCAACCGGCACTTTTGCTGATGACGCCAAACGAGTAATGGCGTTCCGTCGAGCGGAAGGAGGATCAAAGGCGATTGTCATCATCAATCGTTCAGATTCAACGCAGCAAACTTCGGTTGACTTGTTCGAATCAGGCCGATGGCTTGACGTATGGAACAACCAACAACTTCAGTCCGATGGCAATTCCGTTGTGGTGACGGTTCCGCCCTTGGACGCCGCAGTTTTCGTACCCTTATCTCGCGATGCTCTTGAGCTTCGTGACCGACTCGCAACTCGGGTTTCGACCCCCTGACCGCGCATGCAACGCAATCTTACACGTCAATCCAATCTGGTGACTTCCATGAAAAATCGACAAAACTTGGGCTTTACGCTCATTGAACTGCTCGTCGTAATCGCGATTATCGCGATTCTCGCGGCGATCCTCTTCCCTGTCTTCGCCAAGGCCAAGGAAGCAGCCAAGCAATCGGCTGCCTTGAGCCACGTGAAGCAAATGAACCTCGGTCAGATCATCTACTCGGGCGACTACGACGATATGGTGATGCCGAAATTGCGACTTGGCTACGGACCGCCGCAAGGCGGCGGCGATCCAACGCAATCCATGTCCTGGGACAAGATTGTTCAGCCATATGTCAAGAACTATCAGATGTTCAAGAGCCCGATGGACTCTCGACCGAACTTCACAACGCCTTCAGGTCAACTTCGTGTCGGCTACGCTGTTGCGAGCAATTTCTTCCGCTCCCCGCAAATCAGTGATGCTTGGGGATGGGGATCAGGCTGGAAAGGCTCCATCAGCCAAACGCAGGCTCCTGAAGTCGCCCGCACCGTAACTCTCGTTGAAAAGCGACAGGCACTGAACACGGATGCTGACCCCTGGACGAGCCGTGATTGGTGGGTTGGAACGGTTGCGTATAACACGCGACGCGACGACCTCCCGACCAGCGACCCGCGATCGGCTTATGGCGAAATCGCCAACAAGTACACGATGGGTTCGGTCTATGCGTATGCTGATGGTCACGTCAAGTCCATCCGTATGAACGGTCGAAGCAGCGACGGCGTCTTGCACGGCACCAAACTCGACGGATACGAAGAGAAGGCCGCGTGGTGGGTTGGCACTCCTGCCGGTAGTATCTGGGATCAGGGCATCTCCTGTCTCGATAGCGGTTGGGTAACGGCTGACGGCGACTGCAGATTCCCCGGCGAATAAGCATGAAAAAGGAACTTCCTGGCTGGGCCGTACCGGTCCTCGTTGTGGTGGGCATCGCGATCCTCGCAGGTGTCTGGTTCTTCTCGGGCGGTCGGGGTGGGCTCACCCCCCAAGAGCAAGAGATGGCCGAAAAGCAGACGGAGATCCAAAAGCAGCTTGGTGAGTCGTACGGACAGGGACAAGGTGCGCCCGGTGGCGAAGCCGCTGCCCGTGCCCAGTACGAAGCCCAGCAGCAAGCGGGCGGTCAGTAAGCGCGAGCCATTGGCTCCATGACCCTCAAGGGGATTCCAACACGGAATCCCCTTGAGATATTCAGTCAAACTCAAATCACATGAAGCAATTGGCTTGGTTGATCTTCGCCTTACTCCTTGGTCTGGCGACCTCGGTGAGCGCAAGTGAACGCCAGCCAATCATTGTTTGGGGCCTCGCTCCCGGCCCGGACAGCAAGGGTACGGACGCACTCGTCCGAGAGTTTGAGCGGAGATATCCGCAATACGAAGTAAAGCTCCTGAGCATGGGTGCCGGGGAAATGAATCCTCAAAAGCTGCTCACATCCATTGTAGGAGGTGTTCCTCCGGACGTCATCCGTCAAGACCGTTTTAGCATTAGCGACTGGGCAAGTCGCGGGGCATTTATGCCGCTAGATGAGTTCATTGCGCGCGACCGTAATGAACCGAACGGAGTTCGCGAAGAAGACTACTACGATTCCACTTGGCAAGAAACCATCTTTGATGGCAAGGTCTACGGAGTGCCGATGGATGCGGACGACCGAATTCTTTACTGGAATCGTCGTGTCTTCCGCGAGAAATCCGATGCTTTACGCAAGGCAGGACTCGATCCAGAACGTCCCCCCAGGACTTGGAGCGAAGTTCTTGCATACAGTGAAGTCCTGACCGAGAAGAATCCTGACGGTACGTTGAAGGTGGCGGGTTATGTACCGAACTACGGAAACACTTGGCTTTACCTTTACGCCTTTCAAATGAACGCGTCCTTCCTTTCGGAGGATGGGCGCACTTGTACGCTGTACTCGCCCGAAGCCGAGGAAGCGTTGCAGTTCATGGTGGACGGATACAAGTTACTCGGCGGCTACGATAACGCGAAGCGTTTTACGGATAGCTTCGTTGGAGCCGAAAATGATCCGATGATCAACGACCGGGTTGCCATGAAGGTAGACGGCGATTGGATCCTCAATACGATGAGCCGGTACGCCCCGGATCTGGACTTCGGCGTTGCGCCCGCACCCGTTCCCGACGACCGCTATTACCGCCGTGGCAAGTTTGCGAACGAAAAAGATCAGTTCATCACTTGGCAAGGAGGATTCTCCTACGCAATCCCAACCGGTGCACCGAATTCGGAAGGCGCATGGCAACTCATCAAGTTCATGTCGTCTACCGAAGGACGGATGATTGAGGCGCGCGCACAGGCGGCGTGGGAAGTGCAACGCGGTCGCGAGTTCATCCCTCGAATCAAGGCAACGCGTGAATCGAACGAGCAGATGTTCGCCGAGTTTCGCCCAAAGATGCCGAACTACGCGGCAGCCCTTCAAGAACATATCCGAATGTCGGATTACGGTCGGGTTCGGCCTCCGACCATGGTCGGACAGTTGCTCTGGGACGAACATGTTCGTGCGATTGAGTTTGCGTGTCGAGGCGATAAGACCCCCGAGAGAGCCTTGCGGGATGGGCAAGCGGTTGTCCAAAGAGAACTGGACTCGTACTATCGATTTGAGAAGTTGCCTGAGGCAGATCTGCGAGTACCCTTCGCGCTTGCCGGGATCGCATTGATCGGCTTGACCGTTGCGTTCTGGTTCCGCGTCCGTTCCATGCGACTTGGTCGATTGGCGCGGCGCGAGACCCTTTGGGGGTTCTTGTTGATCAGCCCTTGGATTCTCGGATTTATCGTATTCACGATTGGCCCGATGGTGGCGTCTCTCGTCTTCAGTTTCACGCAGTACAACGTTTTGAGTGAAGCGCGGTGGGTGGGGTTGGACAACTACCAGTTGCTGTTCGGCGAAGAAAAGGACAATGTACTGAAGGCTTTTGGCAATGTCATGTACTTGGCCGGCATAGGCGTGCCACTTGGGTTGATCACGGGCCTCGCCATCGCCTTGATTCTGAATACGGCGAGTCGCGGAATCCGAACTTATCGAACTATCTATTACCTGCCTTCGATCGTACCGACGATTGCTTCTTCGGTGCTGTGGGCATGGATTCTTAGCCCAGATTCCGCCAAAGGGTTAGTCAACAATCTCTGGACGAAGACCCTTGCTCCATGGATGGGGCTCACGCCGCCGGCTTGGCTCACGGTCGCGGACTGGAGCAAGCCAAGCCTGATCATTATGGGATTGTGGGGCGCAGGTGGCGGAATGATTCTCTGGCTCGCCGGTTTGAAGGGCATTCCCCAATCGCTCTACGAAGCGGCAAGCATTGACGGCGCTAACCCCCGGCGACAGTTCTGGAATATCACGATGCCGATGCTTTCGCCGATCCTTCTGTTCAATACCGTGATGGGCGTGATTACCGTCATGCAGGAGTTTGACCGTGTGTACGTTTTTCGGGGTACCTCGGGTTCGGCCGGGCCGAGCGACTCCCTTTTAACGCCGGTTCTGCACTTGTTTGTCAACGCGTTCAACTACTTCAAGATGGGGTACGCAAGCGCATTGGCTTGGATCGTCTTCGCGGTCATTCTCATCCTCACTGTCCTTCAACTGAAACTCAGCAAGAAGTGGGTTTACACGGAGTCGTCATGACGTCCAACCTTCTCTTTGCAATTGGCACTATCGGTCACTTCGTCGGTTGGGTTTTTCTCGCCAGCGCTATCTTCCAGATCGCTCGCACGTTATCCAGGTCGGGAGATACTGGTCGAACTGCTTCCCTGCGATCGGCTTTTGGTTCGACGATCTTTGCTCTGGTTGGTTTTGGTCTTGGAATCACATTGGCGGGAGACGGAAAAGCGCTCTCTGTTCCTTTGGCGTGGCCCGACATGCATCCGCTCGGATGGCTGTTTGGCCTTGCCATGATTGGAACGGTCACCTTCGCGTTACAGTCCATATCGGCGATTACGGTTGCCGAGAGAAAGTCCAAGATTGTTGGCGCACTGATCTTCCTTGCGATCGCGGCTTTTTCGCTCTGGTGGGTGATGAGAGGCGACAATCCGTTCACGCTGCATCGGGGACACATCGATCTCTCTGCCGGAGCCTTTGGTTCGATCTTGACGCTGCTCATTGCGACCGCCGCACTGATGGGCTGGGTGGGACGATCCGCCGAGAGTTCGGAGCGTGTGCGCGGAGTTTCCACGCAACTCACGCTGTTTGCCGGAGCGGCGCTCTTCATGATTCCTTTCGCTTGGCTTATGGTGACGAGTGTCAAGGAGGATCGAGATATTGCAGGCACTGACGGATTGAACTGGGTTCCTAAAGTGAGCCAGACCGTGCCGTACTTCAACGACAATAACCCGCTATTCGAGGCTCAATTCCGTGGGCGTACGGTGCAGGCGGCATTGGAAAGAGTGGTGGATGCCGAGCAGATTGAATTGAGAGTATTGAAGCCGATGAACCAGTCGGGCTACATCTTCAAGATTTCAAAGAACGAAGCCAAGCGAATTCCGAACGAGGCTCCAGTGGTTTCGCTCGATTGGGATGGGGTTGCGGCGACGGCATTTGTTCAGGAAGATCTGCCGGACGGGACACGTCGGGTTGAGCGTCTGGAGAGCGGAAAGCCAACGGGGGAAGTGCGCACGGTACCGCGTGCGGAAACGGAGGCGGTCCGAACGGTTGGCGCCCGATGGCGCAACTATCCGGATGCATTGGAGTTTCTTCCGCCAGAGGCCAACATGGGGCTCACTTACCTCAAAAACACGGTAATCCTCGTCGTGCTGAGTGTGATTGGCACCCTGCTGTCCTGTTCGTTAGTCGCATACGGGTTCTCGCGACTACGATTTCCCGGGCGTGAAACGTTGTTTAGCATTCTCTTGGCGACGATGATGCTTCCGGCGGCAGTTACGCTTTTGCCGCAGTTCTTGATCTTCCGATCGTTCGGCTGGATTGACTCACTGTTGCCGCTTTGGGTTCCTACCTTCTTTGCATCGGCCTTCAACGTGTTCCTGCTACGCTCCTTCTTTCAGCAGATTCCGTTTGAACTAGAAGATGCGGCCAAGATTGACGGTTGTGGCTATCTGCGTACGTTTTGGAGCGTCTTGATGCCACAGGTAAAGCCGGCGTTGACGGTCGTTGCGGTATGGACATTCTTAGGGGCTTGGAACAACTTCCTGGGCCCTCTCATTTACGTCAATAGTCAAGAGAACATGCCCATCGCGTATGCCTTGCAGTTATTCATGGGTGAGCGCGCCGGTGAGCCTGGGCTTCTTATGGCGTTTACGGCCCTGAGCATCATTCCGGTCTTGCTTTTGTTCGCCTTCAGTCAGCGGTACTTCATCGAGGGAATGTCGTTGAGCGGGCTCGGCGGTCGGTGAGTCCGGGCAGAAAATCGCCCTCATCGTCGTCGAGGAGAATGAGGGCGGGTATCGCTCGGTTCGCGGTGTCAGGAGCGCCGACGTCGAAGCAGAAGTGCCCCGAGACCAAGTACCGCGAAGGTTCCTGGCTCCGGAACGGCTTGACTGAAGGCTACATTGTCAACACAAGTCCACCATCCCTGCGAAGCATAGATCGTGATCTCGGAACTTTCAAGCGGAGTCGTCCAAGTGAACGAATCGTGGGTGGTCTGATTGAGTTGCCCGCTGAAACTCCACATCAAGTTGTTGCCTGCGTCTCTGACCTCTAGCAACGCATCGGGTTGGGCTCCGGGCCAACCGGCGGCATCGAACCCGTGAAGACGAACGGAATTCCCCGTGTCGGCCGTTAGGCGAATGAAGAAAGTATTCTCACCTGACTGCGGCCCGGCACCCCAGATTACGTTTAGGGTGTCGCCATAACCGGTACTCCATCCCGCAGGCACAGTTCCTGGGGTCGCCCCGAAGGACGAGACTACATTGGGCGTCGGCCCAAACGCAGTGCCGTAATGGTAGCCATCTTGGAACTCGGCCACAACTCGATCTCCAAAAGTTGCCGAATCGTCAAAATCGCCGGCACCAAGTGTCGCAAAGTTTTCGTCCTCAAAGACGAGAACGGTTGCCGAAGAAATCGCACCGATAGCGATCGCTCCGATGCTCATGTAAATTTTCTTCAATACTCTCTCCATTGACTATGGTCAATGCCGCAAGAATATCCGCCCCCAAGCCTGATTTGCAAATAATTTCACAAAGTTTTCACGAAAGAACTTCCTTTTTGAAACTTAGTCCATCAAACGTATGACGGAAGCCAAGGGCCTTGTTGAGTGCCAGCATCGGATTGTTTTCCTCGTTGTCCGTTGTGATTACTCGGGCGCCGGTCTTCTTTGCCTCAAGGAGGGCATGTACCTTGAGTGATGATGCAATCCCTTGCCGTCGGTTTTCGCGCCGAACCCCCGTCAGTCCTGTATTCAGCATGTCCGCGAAGAACGAGTTTTGGTGGACTTCAGTCATCCCTACCATACGTCCGTCATGTTCGGCCACCCAGATTCGCGTCAACTTTGCCGACGGAGTGCTGAAGTACTTGAAGAAGTCTTCGATCGGCTCGGGCGTATACGGGGTTGGCATCGGCACGTCCCGCATCAACGTGTTATGTAACTCGTAGTAACTTGGATCATCAGGGCCGCTTCCCGTCGGGGTGCAGTGAATCTCCCGGATGGTGACGTTTGCGTTGGGCAAAAAGGGCGGCTCCCAGTCGGCGAGGACCAACTCGGTGAACGGGTTTGTAAAGACATGCTTGTATCCGAATTCCAAAGCGACTTCAATCGTCTCGGGGGTTGTCGAAAAGGCAAAGACAGTCTCCACTCGAGGGCCAAGGACATCGAGCTTGGGTTGGAGGAAAGCCATGGCCGCTCGCAACACGTTGATGTCGGTGCCGGGGGCGGAACGCAGCCGAATCCGGTATGAATTGGGTGTACCGGGCGTCGGCAGTTCCTGTGAGTATCCAACAAGCACGGTTGGCTTGTTGTCGAAGAATGCGATCCAACGTTGCCCAATCTGGGCGGGCTTGGAGATTCTGTCCATGTTGCGACCCTCCTCCACACTCATTGCAAACGTCGGCAGGGAAGCGTTGACCAACTCGATTGCAGCCGGAAACAATGGGCTATCGCAATCAACTACGTGTTCAAATCGAAGATTCATCTTGGGGTTTGCGACCCCAAGGTTGGGAGGGGTCAGTCCTTGTTTGGGAGGCTGTAGCCTCCGCTCGTTTGCTGATTCTCGATAACCAGCCAATCGGTCACGTCTTCGCGGTGAACTTTCACTTCGACCGGCTTCCTGCGATGAGTGGCGGTGGTCGCCACGGTGCCTACAAAAAAACCCTCGTCGTAGCGCACATCTTGGATCCACACGGTTTCACCATTCGCAACCGCGTCCGTCTGCACCGAAACGTACTCCGGCGGCGGCATGCGATGAATTCGGTTGATGACGTCGTCCAAGGTAGCTTGCGCTCTACGTGAAGGCTCCGGGCGTTGGGTGTCTCGTTTCTGGGAAACCATCTTCACAGTCGGCATACATCCGCCGGCGATCAAAACGATCACTCCCATTCCAAAGACAAACCGCGCCTGGTTCGCTAGCACAAGAAGATTATAAGGTCGTCTCGGCGGAACCCTGCGAATTCGTAGGCCCGGAGAGGGGGGCAGGCAGGTCCATCGGGCCATCCACTTCAGGGTAGCGACCGTCCATGCCGCATGACTTTCCTAGCCCGAAGACTCGGGAAATCAACGAGCGATTTGCGGCGATCAGTCGGTAGACAAGTCGAGAAATCCACAACAGAGGAAAGACACGGAATGGCGCAACAATCCACCAGCCCATCGCGCCCAGCAAGAAGAGAATTCCGTCGGCTCCACCTAACTCCCGTCCGTCTGCGGTGAGAACGACCGCTTCTTTTGCGCATCGCTTTTCCAACCGCTCATCCATCGGTGGACGCGGGCAGTTTTGGTACTGGCAGACCACGGCAACTTGACGCCGATCCTTTCGGCGCACCCACCTTGCCGTGGCGGAACAGATTCCACAGGAGCCATCCCAGAGAAGCCAGTGCTTTGCCATCCTCCCCTATCCTAACGCCTTTCGGAGGGCAGTGGTCCGCCGAACATGGTCTCGAAGTTGGCGTTGGGCTTGGGTCCAGGCTTGCTCCGCTTCATCCATGGTGACCGGCAGGAAAGATACGGTGTCTCCCGGTGCCCACCGGGCTATCTTTGGACGGTCGGCTCGGATGACGGCGCCCACTACGGGATAACCACCTACCGTGGGTCCGTCGGGGCCAACGACGATGAGTTGACCATCACCAGGATTCTGGATCGCGCCGAAGTTCGTCGGGATACTTCGTCCATGGGATTGGTAGAACTGCTGTTCGCCAGTGAGCATGATGCCAATGCGGTCTGCCCGAATTGAAACCGCCCAATCCCCCTCGATTCGTGGGATGCCTTGACGCGGAAGATAGCGAACCCTGAGGTCATTGGCGCCCGGAAGTAACGCCAAGGTTCCTTCGGGAGGGAGCCGAGTCAACCCGCCGCCAAGGACTGGATCACCTTCCGCAACTTTCGTTCCCGATTGGGCGAGCCACCTTTTTCCGGAAACGATGGCGAGAGTTGCTCCCGGTCTTCGCGGCGCAAGCTTGAGCCGCTCTCCGGTATCTAAGATCATACGATCCACTTGGTGCGTTGTTGACGCCCCAGCCCAACCAAGAGCAATGGGTTGGGTCGCCTCAAACTCCACAGTTCCTCCTCGAAGTTCCCAGACAGGTCCGTCCACCTCCCACCAGGCCTGCAGAATCCGTGCGGTCTCATGATCGTAGAGTCCCCCGGGCGGAAATCCCTCTGACCGCCGTCCATCGCGACATGTATCTTCACAAACCAGTTCACCGTTGAGGGAAACGATCCGCAAACTCATGAGTTTAGGGCCGCGCGAACCGCGCGCATTCGCTCTTCCCACCCCGGCATGTCACTGTGGAGGCAGACTGAATCCACCCAAGTGCTGAGCTTTCGTGCGGCGGCGGCGGCGGCATCGGGTTCTTTGATGAGCGAACCCTCGACTCCTCGGGGAAGCAAATGGCCGTCGTTGCCGTAGCCTCGATCGGCGAACCCCTCGCTCCAGAATGGCACTCCGCATTCAGCCGCGATTCTCTCGTGCTCGGAACCTGGCAAACCGAGAAGAGGGAGCGTGACGGCTTTCAGAGTGGCGATGAGGGCTTCCGTCGGACCAGATAATCCACGGGCGCTCTCATTATAAAACGCGCCGTGCGGCTTGACGTACTCGGCGCCTTCCGCTGCCATTCGCACTGATTGTTGGACGAGAATTTCTTGCCAGTCGAACTGGGCTGCTGCATCCCAGGGGCTTCTGCCGAACCCGTCCCGATCTGGATATCCCGGATGGGCACCCCAGCGAACGTCGTGGACACGGCACTCTTCAATGAATCGGAGTGTCTCGTCCCAACTCCCTGCGTGTTCGCCGCATCCGATGTTGAGCAGGTCAGCACATATAAAGAGGTCTTCTGGATAGGGTAACCCTTCGCCGCAGTCAATGTTCAGCGTGCTCATCGCTTCTCGCTCCCGAAGACTACTTTGTCGCCGACCCGTAGAGTGCATTTGTCGTTCGCAAACATCTCCAAAGTTGTAACGCCAATCATGTTCCACCCACCTGGACTCACACTTGGATAGATTCCGACCATGTCCTCGGCAATTGCCACGGCTCCTTTAGGTACGCGACCACGAGGGGGCACGCGCCGGGGAACCCCGCAGAGTTGTTCTGGCAGTCCCGAAAGATAGGGGAAGCCCGGCTGAAACCCGATTGCCTCGACCGTAAACTCAGCACCCTCCACCATTTGGATGACTGCAGATGGAGTGAGATCAAGTTGTTGCGCAATTGACTCGAGATCGGCGCCTAGTGACCAATCCACGGGAACAATAACTTTTTCCTCATCTCTGGCCAGATTGGCGGGCCGAGCAGAGGCAATCAATCCCTCAAGATCGAGTTTGGACGGTGCCGTATCGCCGTTGAGATAAACGGCCGTGACCCCCCATGCCTCGCTCACATCGCTTATTCCGGAAAGCCCTCGTAAGGATTCTGAAGAGCCGGGAGGTAACCCCCGGATCCACAGTGTGTCGTCCGACAACCATTCGGTTTCGATCGCCATCAGATAAAGTGTGACTGATGTTGGGCTCAAATGGAATTGAGGTGCCCGTAGTGGTCGACGATCAGGAATTGCTTCCGACTTACGAGTCAGGGGGGGCTGCCGGTATGGATGTGAGACTCGCGGAGCCGTTGCAACTCGCACCGGGCCAGCGGACCCTAGCGAAAACTGGATTGAGACTCGCGATTCCCGATGGATATGAAGCCCAAGTTCGTCCACGAAGCGGCCTCGCATTGAGGCACGGATTGACAATGGTGAATTCTCCGGGAACAATTGACAGTGATTATCGAGGCGAACTCGGCTTGATCGTGATCAATTTAGGGCAAGACGTCGTCCAACTCGACAAGGGCACGCGAATTGCGCAACTCGTGTTTGCGCCCGTGACCCGCGCCACATTGGTGCCGGTGGGTTCGCTCGACGAGACGGAGCGAGGAGAAGGCGGCTTTGGCAGCACAGGACGATAAACAGATCATTTGTGACTTTTGTTTTGCGGAGAACACCGGCGTTGCCGAATTTTGCGTGGAGTGCGGGGCACCCCTGAGCGAAGGTGGAGCCGAGGCAAGCGACGCTCAGGTCTACCCGCTTCTAACGAAGGCGAACCTGCAAAGGCTACGTGCCGACTATGAAGCGGCGCGTGCGACCTGTATGGAGATTTTGCGGCAGTATCCAAACAACGCCACGACTCAGGCGCTACTCGGCGACATTCTTGTCGAGCAAAAGGATTTTGCCCATGCCATCGAATGGTATGACATGGCTCTTGATGTGCGGCCGAGCGATGATGCCGTTCGAGCCAAGCGCGCCAACTGTCAAGAGAGCATTCGAGCAGCGGAGGTAGCCGCCCAGCACGATCAACTGGCCATCACACCTGCACCAAAGACGGGGTGGTATGCGGCGGGTGTTGCCCTCATCGTGGTGGCTGTAGGAATCGGTTCTTTTATGTTCGGGCAAGGTCGCGCAAAGGCTGCCGAGACAAATCAGCCACTGGTCATGGCTCCCATTGAGAATCAACCGGAGACTAACGTTTCGACGGATAACCAAGCCGCGCCCGAAGAGGATGTCCCGCCCTTAGAGAATCCGTCCTCATCCGCGCCGATCATGCCCGGACAAGAAATCTTGGAGGACACGGGCCGCCGAACCGCACTCAGCGGCATGATCCCTGAAGGCAATCGCTTGCGTCAGTTGATGAGTGATCCTCGAGGACCCCACTGGACTCTCATCATCGACGCGCAGCCAAGCGACAACACCGATACCATCGGCCTGATCATCGGGATTGCTGCCCTGAAGTCGCCGGGTGCGCCGCGGAGCGTTACCGTGATGGTTCACCGCAACGGAATTCTTGACATGGTCGCTGAGATGAACAAGTCCGAGGTGGACGCCATTGGCGATCAACCTCCGACCCCCGATCTCTTGAAGTCCGCGTGGCGAACTCAAGCGGCAGCTACGGCTGACCCCACATTAGGTCAGGGCGCACCATAATCGTCTCGGCCCGGTCGGGGCCGACGCTGAGTACGGCGGCAGGGATGCCAAGGTACTCCTCAATGAATGAGACATACCGTTGGGTGCTGACTGGGAGATCTTCGCGACGGCGAATCCCGCTGACGTCTTCGTCCCAACCCGCAAGAGTCTCGTAGACCGGAACCGCCTTCGCCCACTCTTCGACTCTGGATGGCATTCGACGGGAACGAACTCCGTCGATCTCATATCCGACGGCGACCTTCAACTCTGGAATTCCACGCAGGGTGTCGAGACGAGTTAGAACGAGGCCACTAAGGCTGTTCAATCGGGTGCTATAGCGTAAGGCGACGAGGTCCAGCCAACCGCAACGGCGCGGCCTTCCCGTTACCGTGCCGTACTCGTGGCCCTGATCACGAATCTGCTGACCGATGGCATCATGCAATTCCGTAACGAACGGCCCTTCACCCACCCGGGTGGTGTATGCCTTCGCTACGCCAAGAATGTTGTGGATGTGTCGTGGCCCGAGGCCGGTGCCCAGACAAGCTCCGCCAGCAATCGGGTGGCTACTCGTGACGTACGGATATGTTCCGTAGTCGAGGTCGAGGAACGTGCCCTGCGCGCCTTCAAAAAGGATCCGCTTACCCTCGTCAACGGCATCCTGCAGCATCCCCTCAGCATCACGAACGTACGGGGCGATTCGGACCGCATATTGCGCGTACTCTTCGTGAAGTGCGTCGAACTTGATCTCAGGATGATCAAACATCCGCAAGAGGCGATTTTTGACGGCCAGAACTTCCTGCAATCGCCTATGGAATACATCGGGTTGAACGAACTCACCCATGCGAATTCCGATTCGACTGACTTTATCCGTGTACGCGGGGCCGATTCCTCGACTCGTCGTTCCAATCTTATTCTCACCGCGTGCTTCTTCCTCCAATTGGTCAAGGAGTCGGTGATAGGGAAATACGATGTGAGCTGAAGGGCTAACTACAAGCTCGCCGAGGTCTGCCCGTTGGGCTCGAGTGCGGTCAATCTCCTCCAGCAAATGCTTGGGGCAGATAACCATGCCTCCGCCGAGAATGCTAACCGTGCCGGGGTGCAGAATTCCGGCCGGAAGGAGTTGGAATTTGAAGGTTTCGCCTTCAACGATGACGGTGTGTCCCGCGTTGTTCCCGCCACTATAACGGACAACGTACTCGGCGTCGCCACCGAGAACATCAACG
Source organism: Fimbriimonadaceae bacterium (assembly GCA_019638835.1). Lineage (GTDB taxonomy): Bacteria > Armatimonadota > Fimbriimonadia > Fimbriimonadales > Fimbriimonadaceae > JAHBTC01. Next base: position 4,494 of record JAHBTC010000043.1, on the reverse strand, counting down.
AGTTTGCCTTTGGCTTCGTCGCCCCACTGGGCGCCGACGATCACGAGAGTAGACATATGCGGTTCTTGGTCCCTCCTCATTGAGGTGCCGAGGATCCGCAGGTCAATTCACCGTTTGCCTTCTCTCGGTAACCGGATTATACAGGTCAAATTTGAGTTGCCTTAGAATTCGGCCCCGTTCATCTCTCTGATCTGGGGGTGGTCCCAGTTCACCAGCATGACGGAGTATTCGACGGGTTCACCATTCTTGAATCCGTGTCGCTTCTCAACCTTTACCGCGCCAATCATGGTCATGTCGTTGATGAGATTCTTGCGCTCGTATTCGGCGAGTTGGCTCATGTCGGTGCGAAGCTTATGAAGGAAAGGCGTCACCCAAACCTCGGGCTTGTCGCCAAAGTCTTTGAGCATCACCGAAAGAGCCTCAAGAACGACGGGGTCTTTTGAGGTCCTGACCACACTGAACTCCTTCGGGGGCTCCACAGGCAGCGGTTGCATTCGGGCAACTCGCTCGGCGGCCTCCTTGTGCTTCTCTACGCTTCGGAGGGCGTCCTCACGCTCGATCTCTTGACGGTCTTTGAGCGCCCAGCGGTCTGTGTCGTGCAGTTGGTTGAGTTCTAGGAAACGCTCCTCAGTCAAAACCTCAATGAGGTCGCCCGACATCGCTTCTTTGAACGACGCAACGATAATGTGTCGTCCTTGGGTGCTGAGGTGACGTACGACGGGAATGTAATCGCGATCGCCCGCAACGATGACAAAGCTATCGACATCGCGGCGAGTGTAAAGGATCGCCATCAGGTCAATGCAGAGTTGCATATCGGCGGCATTCTTGTGATCGGTACCAAGTACATTTCGGGTCTCGTAACCGAGGAGATACAGTTGGGTTTGGACGTTATCTTCGTAGTCGGCAAGCCGGTCAAAGTCGGCGTACGCGAACAAGACAACCGGATCCTGTTTGAGTTCTTGCCTTAGGTGATCGCGGAGCGAGCGGAGAGACTCGATTGACGCCGTAAGACACTCGGTCTTGTCGCGCATGTGTTTCCGAAAGTAGTAGTAGATATTTTCAAAATCAACGGCAAGAAGGGCACGGCTGTGGTCGGCAAGGGGATTCATAGTTCAAAACAGAAGTCATTCAAAGGTCAGGGCACAAGACACGCGAGAGCGGTACGTGTGCGATTAAGAGTCAGAGGTCTTCGCGCCATTACCGGAGGTCGGAGAATCAACGGCAGGGAGCGTGTGGCCTAACTTAGAGCGTTTCGTATCTAGGTAGCGTTCGTTGAATTGGTTCGATTGGGCCACCATAGGGACCATTTCAACGATCTCAAGGCCGTGGCCATCCAGGCCAGCCCGTTTGCCAGGGTTGTTTGTCATCAATCGCATCTGTCGAATTCCAAGGTCATATAAGACCTGGGCTCCCAATCCGTAGTCGCGGTGGTCGGCGCGGAACCCGAGGGCGAGGTTTGCCTCAACGGTGTCCATTCCTTGATCCTGTAATTCGTACGCTCTCAGCTTGTTCAAGATTCCGATGCCGCGACCTTCTTGGGCCACATATAGAACAACGCCCTTTCCGGCCTGCTCGATGGTCTGCAGGGCAAGGGCAAGTTGGTCACCGCAATCGCAACGCAGGCTCCCGATAATGTCGCCCGTAAGACAACTCGAATGCACTCGAACTAGGGTCGGCTCTCCGGTGCTAATGTCGCCTTTGGTGATCGCGAGATAAGGCTCATGATCCACCATGGCTTCGTATGCGTGGATCTGGAAATGACCATAGTGGGTCGGCAAATCAATAGGTCCGGCCACTTTTTTGACAAGCGTTTCTGTCCGGCGTCGGTATGCGATGAGGTCAGCAATGGTGAGAATCTTGAGTCCGTGCTTTTCGGCATACGGGATCAAGCCATCCATCCGAAGCATCTCCCCATCGTCGCCAATGATCTCGACACCAATCGCGACAGGTTGGAGGCCGGCTAGCCGCATTAGGTCCACGCTGGCTTCCGTGTGCCCGGCCCGTCGCAGGACGCCGCCCTCTTCGGCCCGGAGAGGGATCACGTGACCCGGTCGCATCAGGTGCTCGGGCGTTGCCTGCGGGTCGCAAAAGACGGCAACCGTTTTGGCCCGGTCTCCGGCACTTACTCCTGTGGTCGTGCCAAACCGAGCGTCAACTGTCTCGGCCATCGCTGTGCCGAGGCGAGCCGTATTTTGCTTGGTCATCATCGGGATGCCAAGTTGGACGAGTCGCTCTTCGGTCGCGGGGATGAAGGGCACACCTTTGCCATGCGTGATCATGAAGTTCATGGCTTCGGGAGTGCAGAACTCCCCTGCCATGATCAGATCGCCCTCGTTTTCGCGGTCAGGATCATCCACCACGACGATCATTCGACCTTCGCGGAGTTCCTGAAGCGCTTCTTCAACGGTGGCAAACGGCATGGACCACTATTCTACGGCGGGGAGGAGAATCGCTCTTTGACCACCTAGCCGGACGGCCCTAGAACGCATAGCCCACGCTGACGCCGAACCGGCGGAGCCGGACGCTCATCAAGGTGATGTTCCAGCCGACGCCTTTATAGGTCAGGAGAGCGTGCGAGTTTCGTCCATCATTCAGATAGAGCGCGTCCCACTCCGGGGCGAGGGCAACGTTCACTCCGAACGGGAAGATCACCGTCTGCTCCCACTCGCTGTAACTCGCGCCAACATAGGGGCCGAACGCCGTGCCAGGAATCTTCTTCGCTACCGTGACGAAATACGCCTGATTCCCTGCGGGCGAGAAAATGCGATCGCTGCTCGTGCCAAAGGTAACGAGCGGACGACCTTCCGTCTCGGTCAACGCGATCAGGTTTGCGGTGGGGCTCCATTCCCCAGCGGCGGCGTTGTACTCCGCTCCCACTTGAAGGCGTGGATTCACTCGATACGCAAAGTTCATCCTCCAACGTGGGCGGACCGCGTCCGTGTCTACCCACCGAGTCGTAAAGACAAACTCATTCTTGATTTCCCCGGACCCGAGGAACTGACCTTCACCGGGTCACCCGCTTCACGTAGGGACCTGGACGGGCGTCTCGTCTTGCGCGAGAGCAAAGCCCGTTAGGAGGAGCGTCGCCACAACGCACCAAGACTTCATGGATTTGATTGTGGATGGATCGGTTGAAAACGAGATGCAAGGATGTGGCGTAAGCATCCAAACGTCTCAGGCAGGTAAACCAAACTCATGATTGCCACTCTTGTGGTCCTCGCGATCACTCAGCCAGGTGCCGACCTCGCCGTTCTCACCCAGGGGGTCACGAGGATTGCCAGCCCCGGCACCCCCGGTCCGATTGCGGCCTTCGGCCGCGATGCATTCGTCGTCGTGGATGCCAAGGCAAATCAAGGACGGCTACCGGTCGTTGCTGCGGCGCGATTCGGGCGAGGCAAGATCATTGCCTTCGGACACGGTGGCTACTTGTCTGCACCGGAGCAAGGCGACACCCGGCGACTGCTTGCGAATGCGGTTCGGTGGACGGGTGGACGTGAGGCCAAAGTGTTTGCTCCCGGCAATCAGGGATTTGCTACGGCGTTATCTGGATACGGCATCGAATGTGAAACGACGGCACTCGACTACGGGCGCCTGCCAACTGGCCCGGCGGTGATCGTCCTAGATAGCCATGCCGTGCGTTCCGAACAGATCCCTGCACTCCGGCGCTTTATCGAATCCGGCGGAGCATGGGTTACTGCCGGATTAGGATGGGGTTGGCAGCAGGTCAACCGTAACCAAGTGGTGAATCTTCCGGCGAACGCTCTTCTAAGGGAAGCGGGGATTGCGATCACCGATGGCTATCTCGATCCGGATGCAAGTGGCCTGATTGAAGTCAAATCTCCGGCCCCGAACACCCATGCGGGAGACGCTTTGATGGCATTGCGGGCCAACAGTTTTTCCGGTGCCGCCGCCGCCGTGGACACCGTTCGCACGGCACTCTCCGCTCTTCCCAAGGATCACCCCTTTGCTCGGCAGGTAGAGAGCCAGGTAATGACGAGGGCTCAACCTGCTATCGGCCCGGACAAACCGCTTGGAAGGGATGTCGCGGCCGACCGACTGGCGGTTGTCTATTATGAGATGATGTGGCCCACTTGGCCGGCTGAGGAGGTTGGCGTGCATCCTAGTGCGGCCCTATTCCCGGGGGCGGTCCCCGAGAGTGCCGTTCGCGGCGAGACTCTTGTGGAACTTCCGGAGGGTCAATCGGGATTCGTTGCCACCGGGATGTATTGTCCACCGGGCGAGGTGGTCCGAATCACGGCATCTGGTCTGCCTACTGATGCTGTGGTGCGAGTTGGTGCTCACAAAGATGAGAACTGGCATCACGATCGGTGGACGAGGTTTCCGCACATCAGCTACACATTTCCTTTTCGTTCCGGAAGAGCAGAGTTCGCCCACCCATTTGGTGGACTGATTTATATTGAATCTTCGAGGCCCTTGCCAGAGAAATCGACGTTGACGATTGCCGGGGCTGTCGAGACTCCGCTGTTCGTTCTT
>JAHBTC010000042.1 GCA_019638835.1 Fimbriimonadaceae bacterium | reverse complement strand
ACATGCTCCGGAATCCGATGAGTCCTCGTGTGGGGATGCTTGCGGAGATGCGCGTCCGCCCGTTTCCGAGCGGGTCCATCCCCGTCACTTCGGCCTTACGACGACTCAATTCTTCGAGTGCGCCACCCACCGCATCTTCCGGCAACTCAAGGGTGAGCAGTTCGATCGGCTCTTGTCGCTGCCCGTTCGGCCCCTCCTTGAAGATGACTTCCGGGCGGGCGATCGCCATTTCGTAACCTTCTCGACGCATCGCCTCGATCAGGACGCTCAGTTGCATCTCACCCCTCGCGGCGACTTTGACTGAATCCGCCGGTGCGTCGCGGTCAATTTTCAGCGATACGCTCACCTTCTCTTCCTTCTCAAGCCGTTCGCGGATTTTATGGATGGTCAGGAACTTGCCACCGTCTTGCCCCGCCATGGGGCTGGTATTGGCGTAGAACGACATCGTGAGCGTGCTTGGCTCCACTTCGATGCGCGGTAGCGGTTCAATAAACTGGCTGTTACAGATCGTATCGCCAATCAGCACTTGATCAAGCCCCGAAACCATCGCGATCTCGCCTGCTTCTACCGATTCGACCTCGGTCAGCTTCAGACCCTCGTAAGTCCAAATCTTGGTGGCATTGAACGACTGCTGCACGTTGTTTTCTCCGATGCAAGTGAGTCGGTCGCCGATCTCCAAGCGGCCACGCAGAATCTTGCCGCCAAACATGCGACCTAGATAGTCGCTATAGTCCAAGTTGTTGACTTGGAAGCGAACCGGGCCTTCGGCTTGCACTTGCGGAGGCGGGATTTTCGCAATGATGGCGTCGAACAAAGGCTGCATGTCCTCTTCTGTACCGTCAAGGCTCGTGCGCGCGTATCCCGACACGCCGCTTGCGAAGAGGTAAGGAAATTCCAGATCATCTTCGTCAGCGCCCAGGTCAATAAAGAGATCAATCAACTTGTCGTAGGCTTCCATCGGGCGGGCGCCTTCTCGGTCGATCTTGTTGATTACGGCGACCACCTTCAGGCCGTTCGCAAGGGCTTTCTTGAGCACAAAGCGCGTTTGCGGCATCGGCCCTTCGTTGGCATCGACGACGAGAAGCACTCCGTCCACCATGCTGAGGACCCGTTCCACTTCCCCGCCAAAATCGGCGTGTCCTGGCGTATCAACGATGTTGATCTTCGTTCCCTTGTAGGTGCAGGAAGCAACCTTTGAAAGGATCGTAATGCCACGCTCCCGCTCTTGGTCATTGCTATCCATCATCCGTTCCCGGACTTGCTCGTTTGCGCGGAAAAGACCGGACTGACGGAAGAGAGCGTCAACCAGCGTTGTTTTGCCGTGGTCTACGTGCGCGATGATGCCCACGTTACGGAGCGCCGGTTCACTCATGCCTCGGAGGTTGTACCTATCCGATAAAGGTTGGCATCGGGGCGAAGCGGGGATTTCGGGTGGGTTTCGGCGGGCCTCATCTGTTGGTGCTTTGCTTGAACAATCTGCATGAGAGGACGGGGCCGCAACAACCGAGAATCAAAAAAAGGCACCCAAAATTTGGGTGCCTTTCTCAGAGATCGGGAGAGGATTTACTTGCGGCGGCGGCGCAACAGCGCCATCGCGCCGAATCCAAGAGCGATCATGCTCGCCGGCTCAGGAACCGGGCTCATGAAATTTTGATTCTTGTTGTTCTTCGAGCCATGCGAGGTTGCTTCGAACCAATACGCTTCGGTACTGCTCTTGGATGAAGACTGAGCCAGGAAGTTGTTCGCCGCCGTCTTGATGCTTCCGCTGACGTTGCTCTTCACGCGACCATTGTTGAGGCCATCGCCATTATCGTAAATGATGTCCCAGACCGCGAGTTGGAGGCCCGCACCCATCGACTTGGAAGTGACACTTGGCAGGGCGTTCTTTACCAGCCAGGCCGCTCGTGCGCCGTTGTTGAGGTCCGTCGCTGGTCGAACGTTGACATTGTACGTCTGGTTGTTGCTGTTCCAGTGGTCAAGATCAACGCAGAGTCCGGTGAACGGATCACTACCGTTCAGTTTGAGGATGGCGACGCCCGCCGAAACGTTGTAGCTCTTTCCATCATAAGTGATGGTGACTCCATCGCTTTTGCCCGCGTCGAGTCCGACAAAAGTGAATGGTGTGGCATGAACGCTAAGGCCCGCCAAAGCCATGGCGGCCACGATAAGAGTTCGCGAAATATGCATAGTGATGAGTCCTCTCCCGGCTGACACGCATGGTACAGGCCACTTCAAGAGTTGCGCTTCGGTCGGAATACTAGGTTCGCATAGAACGGGAAGAATTGCGGGGCCCTCTTCCGAGGCTTACGAATAGTCGTCTAATCAATCGTGGAAACCGCGCTTTTGGTCATCGGTCTCTTCGGATTGCTCTTTGGGGTAGGCGGGCGGCACCGTGCGAGTCCGACTGTGCCCGAGGAAAGAGGCGGCGCCGGTCGGGTTGAAGCGACGGCTGATCCTGTCCTCACCACTCCCATGCCTCTCATCCCGCTTGGCCCCTTTGTCCGGGCCGCGAACGGGGACATCCTCGCGGTGAACGACGGAAATGTCCGTCGCTCAACTGATCAAGGTGCTTCCTTCAAGGGCTCGCCGATGTTTCCTGGTGGCGGTGTCCGCCCGCTGAATGACTCTGCCCTGCTCGTTACTGAATCTGGTCGAGTCATCTGCTACTTTATCGATCGATCGTCTCTCACCTTCGAGTGGGATCGGTCGGCTCGCGCCCCTTCAACAACGACCAAGTCCAACGTATACGCTGCCACTTCGGATGACCACGGGGTGACGTGGCGGCTCGGTTCCCCCTTGCAGACCACTTATTCGGGAGCGACGCGAGGACTTGTGGAAGTTGGTTCAGGACACATATTCGCGATAGGCCAAGAGATGACCCGCTCATCGGCGCGTCACAACACAGTGCTGTTTGTCTCCCGGGATAATGGGACAACGTGGCGTAGGTCAAATGTGGTGGACATCGGCGGGCGCGGTGACCACGACGGAATCTATGAGGGGGTGGTGGCAACTACCGGCGAGGGTTCCGCACTAGCCGTGTTGCGAACCAATGAGGATGCACTGTATTCCATCAGGTATGCCAATGGTCAGTGGAGCCGGGTTTCGGCGATGCGCGTTCCCTCATCGTCATCGCCCGCGGGTTTACTTCGACTTTCGACCGGCGAACTTTTGATGGTCTACAACCCGCTGTATGCGACGGGGCGCAACTCTGCACCTCGCACCTCTGGACAGGCAAGCGAGCGGGCCGCCAGTTGGTATCGCCGCGAACTTTACGCGCGATTGAGCACCGATGGGGGCGAAACATGGGGCGCACCGAGGATTCTCTACGAATCGCCGAGGGACGTGGCGTACCCCTCCCTGTTCGAAGTTAGCCCGGGAGTCGTATGGGTGACAACCTACCAAGGGCAAGCCCGATTCTCATTCCGGGTCACCGACCTAATAGCCGCCGATCCGGTGCGATGACTTTGGGCCAGACCCGGTAAGGCGAGGGTCGGAAATCGCCTATAATGCTCTTTGCGTTTGCTTGCGACCTCGCGGTCAGCAAACACGGCGGGCCGACATAGCTCAGTGGTAGAGCAGCTGTTTCGTAAACAGCAGGTCACCAGTTCGAATCTGGTTGTCGGCTCCAGAACTCCACCAAGTGGTGAATGAATCCTAACGGCCGAGTTGTCCTTCAGCCACTTCTCGCAACTCTGAGCCCACCACACCTATCGCCAACTTCAAAGCCGCCCCGCCCGTTTTGTTGAACCAAACAAGTCGCACGTCGTGCCAACCCGCCGCAAGCGGAGCAAACCCCTCCATAGCAGAAGCCGAGTGCAACCCGTCGTGATCCACCACCAATTTTCCGTCAATCCACAGCCGACTTCCATCATCTGAAGTGAGCGAAAACGCGTACATCTCCGTGGCTTCCACTCGGATGCGACCCCTGTACTCGCGCGCGACATACTCCTTCGGCTCGGCCCATTCAAGGGCAAAGGTTGGCAATGTGAATGTTCGGGCTGAAGCGGAAAACTCCGGGCACAAGTCAAAATCGCCCTCAATTTCCCGGACTCGCAATCCGGACTCGGTCGGGGCGGCCACAGCCACCCATGGATCCACTTTTCGAAACTCGTAGGTAGTTACCTCGGATACCCTTCGTGAACCGTCAAAGGTAGCAAATCGAACGGAGCCTGCCTCTCGCACCACGATCTCTCGCGAGGCAACTTCTGAACTCGCTACTGGGTCGCGCCCAATCGCGTAACGCACCTGGAGATCTTCGGGTGACGATACGCCGACGGTAACCGAGTTTACGAATTCGGTACTCGGGATACGGAGTTGTGGTGCTTGGTAGATTTTGGGCATCCCACGGAATGACACAGCGATCACAGGAGTTTCGTAGTCCACCGGGATGGAACTCAGATCAAACTCAAGAGCCGTGTCACTGCGGGTCCACAAAAGCGGTCGTCCATTCGATAATAGTGTCGCATTGACCGGGTCGCTTCCCATCCCTTCAAGCCGCAGTTTCCCGGCAGGTCGGTCAAAAACGTGGAGATACAGCGTGGTCTCACGGCTGTTTCGCCGCGAGGTGCATCGCCCCCACGCAGGCTTGCCGATGACAGTGCCCTGCGTGCCGTAGATTGCCGCTCCATTGGCATTCATCCAAGATCCAATCTCCTTGAGCCGGGCAAGTGACTCTGGCGGAAATTCACCGTCGGCAGTTGGGCCGACATTGAGAAGATAGTTGCCTCCTTTGCTCGCGATGTCAATCAGATTCCGAATCAGTTCACGACTAGTCTTCCAGTTTCGGTCGGCAGCATTCCAACCCCAGTGGCTGTTCATCGTCATGCACGTCTCCCAATCCACACCGGGCAAGCCCGCCTCAGGAATCGTTTGCTCCGGCGTCGAGTAGTCGCCAACCTGCCGCTCGGTGCCCATATCTTCCATGCTCGTGCGCACGTTGGTGACCCGATTGTTGATGATCGTCTGAGGTTGAAGCGAAAGGCAGTAGTTGTAAATCTCAGATCCCCAGTCTTCGCGCCAGGTTCGCTCCCACTCGCCATCAAACCAGATCACGGCAACATCTCCGTAGTTAGTGAGTAACTCTTTAAGTTGAGCCTTCATGTAGTCCACATAGCGGCGCATTTCGGCTCCATCTTCGCCACGGGTTGTCTCCCAAGTCCTTCGCGGGAGATAGTCAGGGTGGTGCCAGTCCATGATTGAGTAGTAGAAACCAAGTTTCATCTCGTGCTTCCGGCACGCTTCAGCAAGGGGCTTGAGGAGATCACGGTTGTAGGGCGTTCCCATGACATCCCACTCGGTCGCCGCGCTGTCAAATAGGCCAAACCCATCGTGGTGCTTGCTGGTGATGACGATGTACTTCATCCCGGCTTGCTTCGCCGCGATGACCCACTGTTCAGGGTCATATCGTTGCGGGTTGAACTGACCCTGAAGATCGTTGTATTGATCGAGAGGGATTTGGGCAGTGTCGCGAATCCACTCGCCATGGCCCGTGCGGTCACCCCATTTTCCGGCGGGAATGGCGTAGAGCCCCCAGTGAATGAAGAGTCCGAACTTGGCTTCTCGCCACCACTCCATTCGGGCGTCACGCGGAATCACTTGTGCGGAGAGAGCCAGAGCCGCAAGCACGGTGGCGGTGATCATGGTCTGGCAAGTTTAGCCGAGCAAATCTAACTTGGATTATTAGTCCGCGCAGGTATCGTCCGCGCATGAGGTGGTCACTAATGCTCCTCGCTGGGTTAGCATTATCCGGTTGCACAGCCTCGACATCGTCCCCGGTCGCCGACGCTCCTGTCTCGCTCGACCGAGCGATTAGTGAAGACGATGCATCCGCCGTGGCCGCCGCGATCAAAAACGGCGAAGACCCAAACCATGCCGATGTATCGGGAATGCCACCCATACACGTAGCCGTCGCCGAAAACAAACCGAACGCTCTCCGCGCCTTGCTTGAAGCCGGAGCGAACATTGAGGCACCTGCCCCGGGGGGCATGACCCCACTCATGACGGCAGCCGGAGGCGGCGCGATGGACTGTGTCAAAGTTCTTGTCGAGGCAGGAGCCGACGTTCGTAAGCAAAGCCCCGACGGCTACACCGCGCAACAATACGCCGTCGCTATGGGGAAGAACGATATCGCCCAATTCCTCGGTTCTGTTCGTTAGCGGACATAGGTGGGGAAAACTCGCCTCCCGTTGGATTCAAAACGGCGAACTCGCGAAGCAACCAGGGACTCCGCTCCGTCCAAACCTCATATGCTCTCGCGCTTCGCGGCCCTGCTTCTCGTGCTCCTGATCATTGTCAGCGGGACGGCGTTTGCCCAAACCGCCAATCAAACGCTCCGCGCGGGCGATAAGATCCGCGTCGTTTGCGAGGAAGAACCCTCGGTTAGCAAGGACTACACCTTAAGCCAAGACGGCACCATCCTCATGGTCTTCCTCGGAGTTGTTGACCTGAAGGGGCTCACCAGCGAAGAGGCCGCTCGAAAGATCGCCGCGCAACTCGAAACCGACCGCATAGTCCGTCGGGCGACCGTTACCGTGACGCTACTCACCCCGAGCCTCGGCCGAGTTTCGTATGGCGGCGCGGCACGAAATACATCCGAAACCGAACTCAAAGCGAATACCCGACTCTCAGACGTGATCGCGCTCGCAAGGCCGCTTCCGGATGCGGATATGACGCGAGTGCAAATCCGCAGCCAAGACGGAACGATTCGGTTGATTGACACGACGCAGATTGACGAAACCAACCGAACGCATGACCCGCTACTTCGCGACGGCGACCAAGTGACGTTCATGCTCAAAGTGCGCGGGGCGACCGTCGTGGTGCTGGGCGGTGTCAACAAACCCGGCATTATCGAAATGCAAGATGGGCTCACTGTCGCTGAGGCGATAGAACTCGCGGGCGGATACAGCGCTATCGCTTCGAACAGCGAAATCCGATTAGAGCGGGCCGGCGAATCCGAACGCCGTCTAAACCTCAACATCCCTACGCAGGCTAACTTCCTCGTGATGGCAGGAGATCGTCTGATCGTCGAGACATCCACAGTTCGACGTTACGTCCGCGTCGAAGGTGGGGTGCAGAATCCCGGGCCGATCCCCTATTCGCCGGGGCTCACATTGATGCAAGCCATCCAGGCCGCCGGTGGCGTGACGCGGGGAGCCGATACGGGGCGCATCACCATCGAATATCCCGATGGACGGACCCGACCAGTGAACTTCACGGAGATCGCCGATGGATATTCCGCCGACGTACCCCTGAACGCAGACGATAAAGTGATCATCGGGGGTGGGATAGGACGGCGCTCGGTCAACGACGACTTAGTCACGATCGCGATTGGACTCCTCATCTTCCTCCTGTTGGGTTCATGAAGTGGGATCGCACCAAGGGCCGTCCGGAGCCGGTCCGGGCATTGGATCGCATCCGCGAAGTCGAGAACGGCGAATCGCTGGTTGACTTCCGGAAGGTTGCGCCGCGAGTCGTGGTCTTTCGCGAGTCGGTGATTCCTTATGTGCGGCAACGGGTCGCGGAGATGATGCTTGCCGTTTCCGAGTCGTTGCCGGATGGGATTTCTTTGGCGGTGACGGATGCCTGGCGGCCCTTGGCGCGGCAACAACGGATCTACGAATTCATGACCCGATGCGTTTTGGAGGTGAATCCGGAGATTTCCCGGGCGGCCCTCAAGCGAACCGTGAATCGCTGGGTGGCCCCGCCCGACCGCAAAGCACCCCCCGGCCACTGCACCGGGGCGGCGATTGATGTGACCTTGCTCGGCCCGGACGGGAAGGATATGGATATGGTCTCGCCGTTCGAACGTCTCTCTGGCGGGCCGACGTTTGTGTATGGGCTAACGGAAGAAGCGCACCGCAACCGGATGCTTCTTTACGAGACGATGATGGCGGCGGGCTTCAGCAATTGCCGCGACGAATGGTGGCACTACAGCTACGGCGATGCGGGCTGGGCCGTGCGACTGGGCTTCGACTCGTGCCCGTATGGGGTTGCGCGATTGGACGCGTCGCTCTACCGCGAGCAGGAGCGTGAGTGGCTGGAGCGGATGCGAGACCGCCCGAATCCGTTTTTGCCAGAACCCAAGTAGCTGGCCCTCACCGGTTTCACGGGTGAGTACAAAAGGGGAAGACGGAAGACCGTGAAGCGACTCCTATGAGTTAGAAGCCGCAAGAACCTCGCCCATCGAGCGGAACCGCGCCGCGCGCTGCGCCTTCCGCGCCTCCGGTGACATCGCCCCGAACTCCGCAAGCCCCGCCCGCAACACCTCGCGGATCGTCTTCGCCGCCTCGGACGGGTCGCGGTGCGCTCCACCAAAAGGTTCGGGCAGAATCTGGTCTACCAAACCAAACCGCAAAGCCGAATCACTCGTTAGTTGCAAAGCCGCCGCCGCCTGAGCACCCTTCTCGGGGGCTCGCCACAGAATCGCCGCGCAACCTTCCGGTGGAATCACGCTATACACGGCGTGCTCCTGCATGAACACCCGGTTCGCCACCGCAATCCCAATCGCGCCGCCGCTTCCCCCTTCGCCAATCACCACCGAAAGCACAGGCACCGTGAGTTCAAACATTGCCAGCATGGAAGCCGCAATCGCTTCGCTGATCCCCCGCGACTCGGACTCCACCCCCGGATCGGCAGCAGGGGTGTCCACGAAGGTAATGACCGGCATGGCGAACCGCTCCGCCATCTCAAACAGCCGGATCGCCTTGCGATACCCTTCGGGCTTCGCCATCGCAAAGTTACGCTGGGTGCGCTCCTGGATCGTGCGCCCCTTCTGGTGGCCTACCACCATCACCGGTTGGTCTTCGAAGAGTGCCGGGCCACCGACAATCGCATGGTCCGCCCCAAATTTCCGGTCGCCCTGCAACTCGACAAAGTCGTTGAAGAGAGCGTTGATGTAATCCAAAGTGTAGGGTCGGGGCTCGGCCCGGGCGATGAGCACCTGCTCCCACGGCCCCAACCGGCTATAGCGAGTCTGCAGATAGGCGTCGCGGCGTCGTTCATAGTCCGCAACGCGGTCCGCAAGTTCCTTCCGCCGTACCGGGTCGGGTTCGGCGTCCACTAGGGACTTCATCTTTTTGATCGTATCCTCCAGTTCGAGAACCGGTTTCTCCCACTCCTTCCAACTTTTAGCCACGCGGGGCCTCCGTCATTAGGTGGCCACCGAGCATACGACAAAGCGATGCGAGAGTGCTTCTTAAGTTACGACGTTCGACAATGCGATCCAGCATGCCGCTCTTAAGCAAAAACTCCGCCGTCTGGAAATCATCGGGGACTTTTCCTACCCCTGCCTGCTTGCTTACCCGGGCGCCCGCAAAGCCGATTAGAGCCTTTGGTTCGCTGATGATCACGTCGGCGATTGAAGCGTAACTGGCGAGAACCCCGGCCATGGTTGGGTCGGTAAAAACGGCGATATATGGGATGCCATTGCTGCGGCAGGATTCGACGGCAGCGGTGGTCTTTGCCATCTGCATCAGGCTCAAGAGTCCCTCCTGCATTCGGGCGCCGCCGCTGGCGCAAAAGATAATGACGGGCATCCGCTCACTGACCCCGCGCTCAAGCGCTCGAGTGATCTTCTCCCCGGCAACGCTCCCCATGCTTCCGCCCATGAACGAGAAATCGCTGACCGAGATACTCACTTTCTGCCCCTGGAGGGACGCGGTGCCGTTGATCACGCTGTCGCTGAGTCCCGTTCGCTCCATTGCCTGAGCATGCTTCTCGGCGTAGTCGGGGAAACCCAGGGGGTCGGCTGAACGAAGCTCGGCGTCGGTTTCGGTGAAAGAGCCCTCATCAAACACCAAATTCACACGCTCATCCCAGAGAAGGCGATGGTGGTGACCACAGTGTGGGCAAACCTTGAGGTTGGCTTGAAACTCAGCGGCAAACAGCGTTTTACGGCAGTTCGCGCACTGAACAAATGCTCCCGGCGAGGGTGCCGCCCGACGAAACGGCATAGACAATGACTATACCAGTCGATTCCGAGCCGAGGCTGAGCCGGCGATCAGGCGGATGGCAAACGCTCTACCGAGGCACCAAAGCGACAACGTGAGAGATTTGCCTTCCCTCGCGTCTAAGCGTTGTCCCACTCGCCCACAGACCACTGCTTGCGCCGCCGTCCAACCCAATCGCTTCGTTGCATCCGAGAGCTTTCATCGCATTGGCCATTTGCGTAAAAGTGCCGGAACCGCAGACCAGCAAAACTTCTCCTGTCGCATTGACACCTATTGCGGATCGCGCCCCTCCGCCGGTCACTCGCGAACTAGTGAACCCTTCTCCGGCTGCGTCCAACGCAACGGTGCCGCCACGCACGAGGAGAGGGCCGCAACCGATGACAGTTTCGGCGGCCGCCCAGAAATCTTGATCGCGGACGTTTGTATAGTTCAGTTTCACGGTAACCCTCGCGCCGGGCGCAAACCTGCGGACGGAAGAGGCATCGCTTCCCCGAAAGAAGTAGACGCTGCCCCCCACCGGAATCGCCGGGTCACCATTCCCGGTATCGATCACCGTTCCGTCCGCGCCAACGCGGGCAAATGCCCCTGAAAAACCGACACGAGCCCCCCATTCGGGCCCGAATCGCGCGGCTACGTTTGCCCCTGGCGTGTGATTTGCGCGGTAGAGATAGAACGACTGCGAGCCAACTTGTCCGGTGATCTTCGGGTTTCCTCGCTCGGCCAACGCTTTGCCGTCCGCGCCAAAGCCAAGCACAGACCCCACTGATCCGAGACTTTCGATGTGTCCATCTTGGAAGATCGTGTGATACGGGTCCGCGATCCCGTCGTTACTGTAGGCATCGAAATACCCGCCATTGATCGCCGCTTGTGCGCGTCCCCGAACCGCCATCCCGGCGATGCTCTCAACTTTTCCTACTTGACCTTGCGCCCAGATAACCACGGGCTTCAATTCAGACAGTTTTCCGCGCACAAGAACCAAATCTATGCCACCCGCGCGGATTCTTTCCACCTTAACTGTTGGCGCACCATTCACTCGATTTTGAACCTGAGGAATCCCTTTCAAGTTCAAAGAGAGCACAAGAGAAAACGCAAAGACCACCCTCAAATGTTAGCGCAACCTTCCGAAACGGCGAAAACGTCTTTACAATAAGGTTAAGGGCAGCAACGATGGGGTGGCGTGACCGAGAGACTTTGGGCGAACGACTGGTCGCTCAGGTTCATGATATTTTGCATATTGATGACCGGTACATCGTGCCGGATCCGCTTGGTTTTACTTATTGGGCCGGGGAGTCTGCGACCCGTGTTGAGACCGATCAAGGCTTGTTCCGGCAAGGCAGCGTTACTTACCGAGTAACTGCCCGAACGGAAGTAATCCGCACGCGCGGGCACCTCCGCGACGTGGCGATTGCACTTGAACACGAAATGGACGAGTGCACTTTCTCGGCACCCGACTACGACCGGGCTCAAGATGTGATCTCATTGGGTTGCGGCGTCTACCTGGGCGATGAGAACGCCGAGTGGCTGGAACGACTGTTTACCGCTGCCGTTGCCCTTCAAGTTACCGAGGCTTTTGAACTGGCAAACACATTGACGTTCAAAACGAGTGTCAGCAAAGCGATCAGCGCTCATCCCCAGACCGGGCCGAGACAGCAATTCGACGAGAATCTTTTGCACTCCAGGTCTATGTTCTTGCCGGTCGGCGATCAGCCCTCGGCGTGGCGAGGAGTGGAGGAGTGGAAGCGCACGAAGTGGGTGCTTGAACGCGAGGCATTTGACTGGGAAACGGACGAACAGACCTTCTTCAATGCTTGTTTCCGGTGGGCATGTGGTGACGAGCCAATGCGACTCGTCATGACCACGGAAGAACCTCACCCGAAACTCGGACAGGGGTTACACGCAACGCTAACGGTACCGATGCCACTCGGGGTGGAAGCGATCGCCCACTTGCTCCTTGACCTCAACCATATCGAGCGAATTGAATACAAGCGGTGCCACTCGCTAGGTTCCTGGTGCGAACACGACGGGCGGCTCGCCTTCCGCTTGTTCATTCCGAACGCTCTGTACGATCCCCGAATCCTGGAGGAGTTGTGCGTAACCATGTCGACTCGCGCGATCTGGGTAGACGAGTGGTTCCAGGCGATGAAAGAGGCGGCGCAAACGCAATCTTGAGAAACTCACTTTGGAGAAACTTTTCCGATGATTTTGGCGTTAGAATAAGTGTATGGGAGATATGACACCGCCGGACACAAACCGGCCGTCATCTCGGTGACGGTCAATCCCGAACGTAGTGGGGGCTCAATCTTCGGATGCGAGTCCCCGCTTCTTTTTTGAAGTCGTGATCCAAATCGGTAGTTGTTTCCTGTGACTCGTGAACGATATGATCGGAGTCGAGAAAAGTGCTCCCATGTCAGAGTCCATTTGGAAGCAAAAAGTAGGGGCGCCTGTGCTTATCGCCTTGATCGGCGGACTCGCCTTTCTCACACTTGTATTTATTGGACTAAGATCCTTCCAAGGCTTTGCGCTCAATCAGCAAACAAAGTTGAGCGATGAGCGTTCGTTTCCGGTCTTCGCTGGCTCCCGGGGCTTGGAACTCTACGCTAGTGATCACGACGATTCCCTTCCGGGGGCTGATTCGTGGATGGACGATACACTTCCCTACATTGCTGAGGGGTTACAGATCGCAAGTCGCCGAGATGTGTTCCAGACCCCGGATGCCAATTCAGATAACGAGTTTGGAGTCGGCATGAATCGGGCATAGAGTCAGATCCAGATGAGCGCTATGAAAGATCCAAACAATACGGTGGCCGTCTTTCTTTCGAATCACTTCACATGGAACGCGAACGGTGGTCCCGAGAAACTGCGTGTGCTTGATGACGGATCGGGCAGTGCCGTCGCGTTCCTCGGTCGTTCGATGACCTTTCTCTCCCATCCCGGCGACCAACACATCATTTGGGAGCCCTAAACTAAGGGTAAACATCTAGAACTATGAAGCAGATGAGCAGAAACGCAAAACTTGCCACATCTGTGGCCGCTGGACTGATCATTCTGGCAGTCCCTCTCTATTTAGGATTTCTGAAGCCAAATCAAGACCGGGAATCCTATCGCATTCAGCGAGAGCAATCCATGGCGAACCTCTTTGAACTCTCCCAGGCGATTAGCAAGTACCGGCGCGATAATGGTGCGTATCCAACAGCAGAGAATTGGATGGATCAGCTACGAGTTTACATTCCAAAAGAACGCGCCAATCCCTTCGCGAATCCATTTATCAATGGTGGTGACCTCACGGAACCTGGATGGGCCTACAACATACTTGTCAGCGACTTGAAGGAGGATATGAATGTGGAGGAACACGGCGGCTACATCCTTGTAAGCCAGCGTAACGCACCAAAGAACGCAACCTTTGATGCCAATCAACCAAAAATTGATACTCGGTATTATCAGGGACAAAATCGAACGATCAACCTCAGCCTCTATCTCGTCCCGTATCCTTGCTATATGGAAGGCAACTACTGCTACCCGGATCGCTCCTAATGAAATCACAAGTTGAAACGAAACACATCATCATCATCGTGGGCATTCTCGTTGCGATGGGCATTGGATTCGGGTACTTCGCGATGTTCAGGCAGAACTCTTCCGGAGGAGGTCAAGAGGAGATTGACTCAATCCGCTTGCGTATCCTTAGTTCGGGGACAGCAATGCGACTCTACACAATTGACAACGAGAGTCGGTTTCCCAGATCGGAGGCATGGATGGATAGCGTCGCCCCGTACAGCATGCTTTCCCGCGAAGGAGAGACCGTGATTTCTCCTGAGCAAGTGTTCCAAGACCCTCGCAACTCGGAAAGTGAGCATGGCATCGCCATGAACAGTAGTGTTTCTGGCATGCATGGAGATCGGCTCGTAAACTTTGACAAGTTCGTTTTGCTGTTTACCTCGACAAACAAGCAGAGAAATGCCGCGGGAGGACAGGAGATTTTTCGGTGTGATTTTAGGCCCGAAGGGAGTGAGTTTGATTACGGCTATGGCGTAACGATTCAACCCATGCCGATTCCCGTCAACTGCCAGGTCACGAACGGCTTTACATTTGCCCCAGCTTTCCAATAGGTGATTCTTCACCACTCCATTCGCTGGGCTTCGGCTTTACAGTAGGGGCACTGAACACGGTTCTTGCCGACCGGAAAACTGATCGCACCTGCGCAATTACGGCAGTTCACTTCCGGTTCTGCAACATCGATTCGTGTGCCGCACCCTTCGCAGACAATCACTTTTGCGCCCGGTAGCATCTGTAGATCGCCGCCGCATCCGCCGCACTTACGCGTCGTCGTTTCCACCGGTTCCAACTTTGTGTACTCCCCTTTCAGCCCCGCATCCTCGATCATCCGCTGGCTATCTTCTGGGCCGAGGGTCGGGAGCCAACCCTGACAGAACATGCTCCAGGTCATCCGCTGCTGCAAACTCTCTGGTGCTTGATCCGGGTGCATATCTAGGATTCCGGCTGATCGTAACAGCCCGTAACTGTGTGCCAACTGGTCTTTCACCGTTTGGTACAGCGGCCAGAAGGTCTCGCCGGAGCATTGCATCTTCGGAAAAGTGCCAGTCCACTGAATTTGCATCGTCTGTTGCTTCACTAGTGCCGCATATTGCTGATAAGTAGGATCGAACTCATTGATCGTCGCCGTCTGCGCCATGTATTCCACGAGTTGTTGGCGGTACTCAGGGTCACTCTTTGCCCGAGGAGATACCGCGTTCGGACAGAGTTCCACCCAACGGTCAAACAAACGTCTTTGGATTGCCAAAAACGCCTCCTGGTCACTTGTTTGTCGGGCAAGTTGAGCATCCGCGTTTGTTTCGTGGATAAGGGCTTCATATGCCGGCCCCGGCATCTGCATCGGCATCTCACACGCCTTTTGGAAGTCATAGTCCGTCAGGCTGCCGCAAAAATCGCAGTAAACGTATGCAGTCTTGGGGGCAAGAGTCTTGGCGGCCCCGCAGGTGTGGCACGTGGTTTTCTTCACAAATGAAGTTCGGGGTGCGGCGGTTTCTCCGGTCAACGCCTCCATGTTTGCGGTTGCCTGCGCCATGACCTCGCTGGTCGTTGCCTGACTCCAATCCGTTTGGGTTTGTTGCGCAAACTGCTTCTGCATCTCCTGTGCTTGTTTGATCACGTCTCCGAGGCTGCCTGTTTGAGATTCCGAGCCATCTCGCGCGCCGAAAAGTTTCTTGAAGATTCCCATACTTTGATTCTATTCCTAACCAAGGTCAAAAACCGACATTTCCCGTACGGAGCATCAGGGGTGACTCACGGCGAACCCGCCCGAACCTCGTTTGAACCCGCCGGTAAACTCCGCCGGTTCCCTCATGGACTTCAAACCGACCCTCAATCTGCCTGACCCGGACTTTACGATTCCGATGCGCGCTAGCCTCGCCCAACGAGAGCCCGAGCGACAGGCGATTTGGACGGAACAGAAACTCTATCATCGTCTGCAAGAAGCCAGAAGAGACGCGCCCCCCTACGTTTTGCATGACGGTCCACCCTACACAAACGGACCAATTCACTTGGGAACGGCGATGAACAAGATTCTCAAGGATCTGGTCATCAAGAGCCACCTGTTGATGGGGCACCGTACACCCTATGTTCCGGGTTACGACAACCACGGATTACCGATCGAACAAGCCGTTCTCAAGAAGTTTCAAGAAAAAAAGATCACGCCGGATATCGTGACGTTGCGCCAAGCATGCCGCGAGCACGCCGAGCACTTCATTCAGTTGCAGTCGGAGCAATTCCAGCGACTAGGTGTCTTCGGCACGTGGGAACACCCGTATAACAGCCTCGAGTTCCCGTATGAAGCGGAGATCGTGCGGGTCTTCAAACGATTGGTCGAACGGGGATTCGTTTATCGTGGACTTCGCCCAGTATTGTGGTCACCAACAAGTCAAACCGCGCTTGCCGATACGGAGATCGTCTACCAAGACTACACGAGCACTGCAATCTACGTCGCGTTCGCTCTGCGAGAAGACCGCGATAGCCTCTTTGCCGAATTCGATAACGTGAGCGCCGTCATCTGGACGACGACTCCTTGGACGATTCCGGCGAACCTAGCCGTTGCGTTCCATCCAAAGCTTACTTATGTGATCGCCAGGGTCGGTGATCAGCACTATGTTCTGCTCAAGGATCTTCTCGAAAAAACCGCCGAAACCGTGGGTTGGTCGAACCCGAAGATCGTCAAAGAGTTCCCCGGTGCCGAAGCAGAGAATGCGGTGTTTTGGCACCCATTTGCGGATCGAGCTTCCCGGGCGGTGCTCGCGGATTACGTCACGACCGAGGACGGCACAGGAGTCGTCCACACGGCACCAGGGCACGGGCGCGACGACTTCTTCACGGGGCAGAAGTACGGCCTACCCGTACTAAACCCCGTCGACGCGAAAGGCCGCTTTACGGAAGAAGCCGGCGAGTTCGCGGGCCTGCATTACAAGAAAGACGAGCAAGCCATTCTTGACAAGCTGACAGGGGTAGGGGCGCTTCTGCACCAGAGCGAGTACCACCACTCCTATCCGCACGCCGAACGCGACAACATGCCCGTGATCTTCCGCGCCACGGAGCAGTGGTTCATCAATCTAGATCATGACAACCTCCGAGAACGAATGGTTGCCGCGATTGATGTGCCCGAAGGTGACCCCAACCATATCGTATTTGAACCCGAGTTTGGCCGCGCCCGGTTACGCGGGATGATCCAAAATCGGCCGGATTGGTGTATTAGCCGTCAGCGACCGTGGGGCGTCGGGATCCCCGTGTTCTACGGCGCTCAGAGTGGCAAGCCTGTTCTTGACTCGGAACTGATTGAAAAAGTTGCCGAAATCACCGAACAGGAAGGTTCGGATATGTGGTACGCCAAGTCTCCCTCGGAGATCTTACCAAATGGTTACGTCCATCCGGAAACAGGAGAAACCGAGTTCACGATGGAGCGGGACGTGTTCGACGTGTGGTTCGATAGTGGCTGCACGTGTATGGCGGTACTCGAAGGAAACGTGGACCCGGTATGGAAAGAAGACCTCCCCGTGGATTGCTATCTGGAGGGGAGCGACCAACACCGCGGTTGGTTCAATGTCTCGCTGATTCTCAGCATGGCGATCAAGAATGTCGCGCCCTACCGCGCAGTGGTAACGCACGGATTCGTTGTGGATGAGAAGGGCCTCAAAATGGCCAAACGGGCCGGCAACTCCATTGATCCGCTCGATGTTTGCAATGAGCACGGGGCTGATGTCCTCCGCTGGTGGGTTGCGAGCGTGGATTACTCCGACGACGTACCGTTCAGCAAGACGATTCTCGCCGCCGCCAGTGAGCACTACCGAACCGTTCGGAATACTCTCCGGTTCTTGCTCGGCAATCTCAGCGACTTCACGCCGGACGATGCCGTGATGCCAGAAAAAGTGGACCGGTGGATAGTAGAGGAGGCCGACCGGGTAGCCATCGAAGTGATCAAGGCGTACCAGAAGTTTGACTTTCGCGCCGCAAGTACAGCGATTCACCATTTTTGCGTCCAAGAGCTTTCGCGGTTCTATATGGAAGCCATCAAGGACACGATGTACTGTGACGCCACGGCTTCGCCACGACGCCGAGGTGCGCAAACGGCCTGCTGGCGAGTTCTTCGCCGGTTGGTGCCGCTTGTGATGCCGATCTTGCCGCACACGGCCGATGAAGTATGGGAGAGGATGCCCGGCTCTGACGAGTCGGTTTTTCTTGCGACAATCCCACCGATCAACGCGATTGACGCCGGACTCGACGACCGCGTGAAACGACTCCTTGCCCTACGCGACCGAATGAATGTACAACTCGAACAGTGGCGAAACGCCAGTGGAGTGAAGGACGGTAGCGAGGCCGCCGTCGCCGCAACTCTCCCGGCGAGCGAGGCGGAATCGTTGCGCTACTTTGGCCCCGACATTGCCATGTTGTTCAAAGTGGCAGAGTTCGAGATCAGCGACGGAACGGAAGCATTCTCGTTCACGAAGAGCGAGTTGCCCCGGTGCGAGCGTTGTCGGATGCGCCGCCCCGATGCGCAAGAACTCAATCTGGAAGGCGACCCCGTTGTCATCTGTGGGCGATGCCGGGCGGTCGTAGGAGCCTAGTCGGTTGAAGAAGGCGCATCCCGCTTATTGGGGCTGGCTGATCGGAACGCTTATCCTTGACCAAGTGGTAAAGGGTGCGTCTCGCGCGGTTGTCAACGAAGGCAATCCGTTCGCAGTCAACGAGGCGGTGCGCTCCATCTCTCCATACCCCTGGCCAGGCGTTTTCGAACTCAAACTGATCTACAACGAAGGAGTCGCGTTCGGGATGCTCCAAGGATACGGCGTATTCATGGCTCCGATCGCCATCGCCATCACCATTTTCGCGTGGTATTACAGCGCACGGCACCGCCATGACCCGGTCGCCGCTCATATCGGGCTAGGATTGGTCGCAAGCGGCGCGGTCGGCAACCTGATTGACCGCATGTGGATGGGAAAGGTCACCGACATGTTCTGGTTTCGCGCGATCGACTTCCCGGTTTTCAACATCGCCGACGCCGCCATTTCTGTCGGGGTCGTTTTGCTTTTCGTCGCGAGTTTCCTGCTTGGCGCGCAACCGCAGGCCGAGGAACCGCGTCAATCAGAGCATGAGGATTCCGGTGAAGTTGCTGAAACAGTTTCTGGTGGCGGCGACGATCCTGTTCATCAAGATGATTCTGAATCGGGGCCGGAAGGTAGCGTAACTCCCTCATAGGATCGCCCCTTCCACTCCACCTGCTTCTTGGCACTCGAAGCGAGGATCGCTAGCGACCCCATAAGCGCATCAAGCGGATAAAGCAACCCGAACCCGCCCGCCCGCTGGATCGTGAGGTGGGCGACTACCGCCGGAGCCAAGGCAAGCAGTGCCAGTGCGTTCCCCCTGACCACTTCAATGGCCGCCAAAACCGGCAAGGCGAGCCAGAAGAAGGCGAGCGCGACGCTCGCCGCTTTGGAACCTGCGATAGCGGCGGCGTTCTTGGTCACGCCCGCCCAGGCATCTCCGGCATTTTCGTACATGCGCACTGCGGCGCAACCGCTGAGGTTGGCGACCAGCACTCTTTGCTTCTGCTTGGCGAGCCATCGCCCCATCTTTACGTCCTCTAGCACTTCCCCTTTCACCGCTTCATGGGGTCGTAGTTCAACGTACGTCCCAGCGCGGAGAGCGATGAACTGACCGTTGAGGAACTGGTTGTGGCCTTGACCGGTCAGCGTCACGAGCCCGAACGGATTAGTCATCAGGAGCATCTGCCACATCCAGTTGGTCACGAGCGCTTCGGGAAATCGGCCTGACCTAGTCTGCAGAAAGCCGGAGACGATGTTGGTGCCGGGGCGTTGCGCGGCGAGGAGATGCGATATCTTGGCCACGCCGCCGGGTTTGAACTGGACATCCGCGTCAACGAATGCGATCCACTCCGTGGCGGCGACCTCGGCGGCGACTTGGGCGAGTTGGTGGCAGGCCCAGTTCTTCCCCGTCCATCCGGTCGGGGGCTCGCTACCGCGCACGACCTGTGCCCCGGCATCCCGGGCGATCTGCCCCGTTGCGTCCGTGCTCTGGTCGTCAAGGACGACGACGCTTGCACCCTGCTCTCGGCATTGCTGGACCAGGGTTTGGATGTTCTTGGCTTCGTTCCGGGCCGGGATGAGGACGGTGAAGGCGGGCTCATCTGCTCCCTTCTTCGGCGGTCGCCGCATGAGGAGGAGGTTAGTGACCGTGACAACCCCAAACCAGCCAACGAGAATCCCCCAGACGTAGATCATGGGTGTATGTTGGCGCATGGCCTCTAAAGCACGGCACCGTTCATTCCACAGATCTCAGTGCTCAGAGCGTTGAGGCACTTAAGTCCAAGTAGAGTGGGCTGAGTTTCAAGCGTACATATGTCTAGGATTGACAGACAGGACCAGAACCTGGTACCTTGGTAAATGTTACGGACGCCTTTGTTGGCGTTCCGACGCAGACAAAGGCCTTATCCGTCAGCAGTTCAACTGATGACTACACATAAGGTGAAGCAGTCTGGGTAGTACCCGAACTCGGGAATCTGACCGGATTCTGAAAGCAGCAGGATATTGGTTTGTCTACCGGACGAAGCATACGCTCGTTTATTCAAACGGCACGGGGCAAGTCTCCATCGCTTCGACACCGGGCGATTTTCGCCATTTAAAATGCTTGCGCTCAAGTATCAGGCGTAACGAACGAATCGGGCAACTCTAGTCCGTCAACAGGGGCCAACCACATGGTTGGCCCTTACTCTATTCTTCGACAACTAGGTATTGCATATACTAAATGCCTGAACTTGAAACTACTACAGTGAGATTCATCCACTTCTCAGACCTCCATGGCAAGTATGAGGCGCAATCGAAAGTTGAGACGGCTGTCGCACGCTTGGGCGACAGAGACGTCTTGATAAATACTGGAGACGATTTCAGTTCTAGTTCAAAGTCAATACCGCTTGAGTGGGATAACTTCTCACAGAGAATAAAAATTGCAGTAGCAGGACAGCACGATACAGACATTGCTGGGCATTTGGGTGGATGGCTGCAGGCTTGGCAGAAATGTCCCAGCTGGCAAGTGTCAATAAATGACAGGACGGAGATGATAGGCGACGGAGTTTTAGCAGTGATTTCGAATCGATGGCGAAAGAGTCACAATGTTCCATTTGACTTCTCAAGCGTAGACCTACAGCATTTAAAGGCAGTCGTCGTAGTATGTCATGAACTTTGTACATTACAAGACTTCAAAGAGTTTGCACAACCTCTCTACGAGCTCACTAAAACAATCCCGATTTGCATTTTCAATGGACATGATCACTCCAATCCATCTTTTGAGCGTTGGGGTGATAAACTTTGGCGTAGTACTGTAATCAGTGGAGATATCAGGGCGACTCTAGGTGAGATTGGCCTAATTTTTGAGATCGCACTAGAGCGTGGTACATTCCGACTTATTCGCGTGTTCAATGCAAAACATGACTACCGTTTCTATCGCACAGATTTGCGCTGATCATTGACATGTGCTAGTGATTCGGGGTGTTTAGTGCGCACACATTGCAGACTTAACATCTGCCTGAATGATCTGTCGAATAGAACCAATACCCGCAAGGAAAGCAACACTCTATGCTTCTATTTCTTGATCTCGAAGTAGGATCTCGGTGATATGCGAAGCCAAAATCAAGGGTTCATTATCCAAAAGGATAGTTGCCGGAGTTTGCCGGCGTTTGAAGTGTATCTGCAAGGTGTTCAGCAGTAAGCTGTGACCTACCACGTCTGCCCACTTCTTCAGGAAGCCACCCCCGGGCGCAATGAATGCGAGCCTCATATTTGTCAGAACTAGCCAACCTTGGCAAACGGTGTTTCGCGAGAGAACAACGGAGCCCGGCACTTCCACTAGGCCAAACTCTCCCGCTGTTAGGCTCACATTCTAAATTGGTATCGCTGCTGATCGAAGTTCACGTTCCGCTCGATACAGCCAATTGGAAAAGTTGAGATCATGACGAATTCGTTCCGGCAGATGTTCTGGCATTAGCCCGAATTCTTTCCTGAATGAGCCTGGCCAGAATTGCAGCATCTCTGATTGAACGTAGCTCATTCTCATCAATGACACCATCTCTGCAGGCAGAATCAACTGACTTCTTATAGTCAGCGGTTGCGGACCTGCCTCTTGCCGTTTTACGGAATAATCTCACTCTGCGACCTAAAGAGAGTGGAGCAGTAAAATTGCACCAACGAATTTATGATGCCTCGGCTTCCATCTACAACGTACCCCGCAACGCCTGCTCGCGCTCGATGCTCTCGAACAGTGCCTTGAAGTTCCCCTTGCCGAATGACTTCGCGCCTTTCCGGTGAATGATCTCATAGAACAGCGTCGGGCGGTCCGTGATCGGCTTGGTGAAGATCTGCAACAGATAGCCTTCATCGTCCCGGTCCACGAGGATCCCGAGTTCCGCCAGAACCTCAATGTCCTCGTCAATCTCACCTACCCGGTCGGGGAGCATGTCGTAGTACGTCTTCGGCACGCTGAGGAACTGGATTCCCCGCGCCTGCAGGCGACTCACCGTGTACACAATATCGTCCGTGCGCAGGGCCACGTGTTGCACGCCCGCGCCCCCAAAGTACTCGAGGTACTCGTCAATCTGTGACTTCTTCTTGCCTTCGGCGGGCTCATTGATCGGGAACTTGACGCGCCCGTTGCCGCTCGCCATCACCTTGCTCATCAGGGCGGTGTATTCGGTGCTGATGTCTTTGTCATCAAACGAGATCAGGTTGGCGAACCCGAGCACATCCTCGTACCACTTCACCCACTTGTTCATGCCGCCGAGTTCGACGTTGCCGACACAGTGGTCAATCTCCACGATGCCGATGCTGTCGCCCGGTTCGTTGCGCTCCACATAGCCGGGGATGAAAACGCCCTTGTAGTTGTCGCGGTTGATAAAGGTGTGGATCGTGTCGCCGTAGATGCGGATGCTGGCGATGCGCACTTCGCCGTTCTCATCGCTGAGGGTCTTCGGCTCTTCGTAGGGCACGGCACCCCGTCGGACGGCTTCGTTGAACGACCAGTCCACGTCGTCCACCGAGAACGCAATGTCATGCACGAAGTCGCCATGCAAAGCGATCTTGTCCGCCATGCGGTGGCCGGGGCGGATTGGCGCGGAAAAAACGAGCCGGATGTCGTTCTGCTCCAATACGTAACTTGCCTCGTCCCGGAAGCCAGTTTCCAACCCGCCGTACCCCGTAATGGAGAATCCCATGGTGTGCTGGTAGTAGTAAGCCGACTGCCGGGCGTTATTCACATAATGCCGGACGTAGTCAATGCCGCGTAGGGGGAAAGTGTCTTCGCTCATTCTGGGTGCCTCGTTGCGTGTCCTCGAATTCCTCGATTGGTTGCATTTAGTATACGGGGAACGGCCCGGCACGGACCATTCTCTTGGTCCCCCCGCCCCGCCGGAGGTATGTCCGGAATGATCTGGCCCTTTGGGCGGCTCAAGGATGGCCTTCGTCGTATCACCTGCCCTAACTAGGGGGCACAACAAAGAAGGGCGACGCCATCGGCGTCGCCCTTGCCTTGCTATCTCGCAGACTTAC
>JAHBTC010000041.1 GCA_019638835.1 Fimbriimonadaceae bacterium | reverse complement strand
GGCCCCGCCGCACGCACTGCGGCAAGTTGAAGATCAGGGTCGTCGATCATGCTTCCGAGGAGCGCACCAATGTCGGTCAGTCCCGCATCCACCGCGACCCGCAAAACATTTGCCCTTTGCGTTTTGTTGCCGTTCAATACGACTACTGCCAGGGCCTGAGAAGCGTCGGCAGGTATGGCACGTGCCACGGCAACGAACGCTCGGATTTCAAGGCGTTGCGCCGCTTCAAGTCGGTTTGTGACCATCCACTCGAACGCGGGCTTTCCGATCGCGATCAGTTCGCGAACGGCCCGTTGCGTATCCACCTCGGCAGAACCGACGCCCCATTGCGTTGCGCGCCGGAAGAGAATTGTCATCGCAGCGTCGTCGCGCATCGGCGCCGAGCCAGGAGTTGGGGTTTCATCTGCCGGCGGAGGGGTTCCGTTCTCCTCCGTGAATCGAGTCTCAACGTCCAAGGCGACTCCCCATGTTTCGCGGGCGACTGCCTGGTCATCCGCGAGACCAAACCGATACTGGTCTTGGCCGGTCATGTCTACGAACAAACCCACTGAACCCGAACCTCGGGCGGCGAGTCCGCGCCCTGGTGGACCGTGGTACCGGTCATTCCCTGCTGAGTCAACGAACACACCAAGTCCGTTTGCACTCCCGATTCCAGGTGTGCTGTCTCGACTCGTGTACGTGTCGTCCCCCGCCTGATCCACTAAAACTGCGACTCCGTAATCGTGTCCGATGGCGTGTGCCGCCCCGACCTTTACGGCGTACGTGTCATCACCGACGGCGTCGTAAAGCATGGCGAAGCATGCGTGCATTGCACTTGCCTGGGCATAATGATGCGCGCTATATAGGTCGGCTCCTTCGAGATCTCCCAACGAACCCACGCCGAACCAATAAGAAGCCCCCTGAGCATAGGTGTCTCCGCTGTAGACATCGTTACCTTTCACATCGGTAAGTAGTCCCACCCCGCCTGCTTGACCTCCCGCATCGTCGCGGTATCCCATCCCGAAGCCTTGGGCAAACGCGTAATATATGCCCGTGAACAGAGGTTCGTTCAAAGCGATCGAACCCGCCCGGTAGACGTCTGCACCCGCGCGATCGATCAACCAGCCAACGCCAAGCGTCCTCGCTGCCCCCTGTCCGAGAAGGCCACAGTTGTACTGGTCATCTCCGCCGGTATCCAGACATACACCGACGCCGCTCATCGCAAATCCTTGACCAAGTGCCTCCGTGCGGTAGAAGTCGTTCCCTCCACTTTTGGAGAATCCGCCAATCCCTGCGAGCCCCGCACCGAACTGGAGCGAGCCACCTCTAAACTGATCGTCGCCTCCCGCATCGTATGCCAGCCCAATACCAAGGATGGAAGCACCAACGCTGAGATCTGCCGGAGAGTACACGTCGTTCCCGGCCAAGTCAATCAGCACACCTGTGTAGCCGACCCCTGCGCCGGCGCGTCCCGTGTAGGTGTCGGAACCACCTAAGTCAATGACCAAGCGCGCATCTACATCGTCATGAAGGGTTGCGCTCTTCCCTCCTACGACCACGACGTAACTGCCGATTTTGATCCGCAATTTGCCCGACACATCGGCCGTCGTTCCCCGCAAGGCATCCCGGCATCGCTCGGCCTCTTTTGCGACCGAGATGGAAACGCCAATGAGCGTCTGGATATCCACCTTGTCCACCAATGACCACACGTCCGCGTCTGCCACCGTAGACGGCCGTACGAAGGAGAAAACCACTTTCGGTTCTTCGACGGCGATTCCGGGGAGTCGGTCAATTATCGTCCTTTGTTGTTCTGGCGTCAAACCCTCAGTGGCTTCTCGGACTTTGGCGTCGGCGGCTTGCATCACGGCGATGAGCCTTCCGATCGGGGCGCGAATCAGTTCTGGCAGATCGGTCATCGCAGGCGCAACACCGACATTGAGCGGAATCGCCGTTGCGGCTCCTAAGAGTTGTCCGGCATCGGCGAGGCGTTCGCTCAATTCGCCTTGCGCGGCTTCCCGGTGCATCCCCATTAACGTATTTGTGGTGACAAGCGGATTATCGATTGCCTCGTTCACGAAGTCCATAGGACGGACAGGCGAAACCATGCGGCGGATGTAGTTCAGGTCGGTTGGAGTCATGTTGCCGACTTTGAGGGCATCGGAGATCGCCTGCTGTTCTGCGGGCGTCCACTGCGCGGCCACCACCGCACTGAGCCCTAGCCCGAACCCCACAATCCATCCTCGCATAGACCGCTAGTCTATCGCGGGAGAGCGGAGTTGTGCGTGGATCACGTCCACCAAGTTCTCACAGGTTAAACGCCGTTCGTCTAGGCTTCGTTCGTCGAACGGAAACATCGGCTCGGCCCGAGGCCACTCAGGGTCAAACGTGAGCGCGATTCCATCGGCTGTTCCGTCTTGCTCCTGGGCGGGGGCGATGACTGTGACCACCGTTTCCTGTTCTGCCCAAATCGGTTCTAGCCAGTCGTCTTGCCAGCGCTCGAACGCCCAAGCCATTTCATCAAACTTCCCATAACGCCGCATCTGAGTCCAAGCGTCGGATTCAAACACGGCAGCCTCGTGATCGATTGTCCAGCACTTCCAGTCGGGATGGACGCCTCGATACCATCCCGCTGCATTCACCGGAAAATCTCCAAGTTGCCGAGCCACACCTCGCATACGCAGGTCGCGCGTAGCAACGGAGACGGGGCGACCACGTTCACGGGCCGCATCAGGTGTGGACTCATACCGTCCGGCCCCCCACGGCCAGAGCACATTGATCGGCGTCTGCCCTTCTTCGATTCTCTCGTGATTGAAAGGAAGTTCACGAAGAAGATTGACGCTGTCGTCAATGAATCGGCGGAGCATGACTTCACCGTCTCCCTCGGGCAGGTTATCGCGCATCGCCCGACCTTCCGCATCGGTAGGTACATGGAGGCCGAGATCAAGGGAGCCATCTTCCCAGACCAGCACATGGACACCCTCATCCCCAGCGACAGGAATAAGTCGCGACGTGGATAATCGAAGCAAAGCGTTCTCAATCTCCTTGAGTTCGTTTGGCCGTGGGCGGGGGCGAATAGACTGGAACCGTCCGTTTTCATCGATCGAAGCAATGTCCACTCGCATCATTACTGAGCGGTGAGGCGGCTCAATCGCGAACGCCGAAGCTACAAGCGGCCCTTCCTTGAGGTCAATGCGTCTCGGTTCGACTCCGAGGTACGCGGCTTCGTCAGTTCCACCGGGTTCGGGATTACGCAAACCGACAACTTTTGAGCGCGTGACCGCATCCCGCCAAACAGAAGACTCAAACCGATCCCACGGGCGATCCTCAGGTGAACCTAGAAAGCCGGGCCAGATCCAGACAACCGTTTTGCGCGCCATTTTGGAATACCCATCGCCAAGCCAAGGGCGAGGACAACACCCAACATATCCCAGAGCAGATCCCAAGCGGTACCCGTTCGGCCCGGCGCGGTAGTTTGTCGCCACTCGTCAAATCCTGCGAAAGTCATCGCAGCGAGGGCCGCGCCAAGCCACCGCGCCGGTTTGTCCTTGGGCATGAGGATATAAAGCAGAGCGGCGAGGGTGCCGTAGCAACCAATGTGGACGGACTTGCGGATGATGAGAACGAGAGTCTCGGCAGTGGTGGCGTTTAAGTTCAGAGTTTGCGTGAAGAAAGTGAACATTCGCCCAGCGGAGCCGAGATTGCCGGAGAAAGTTCCAATGAGCATCGCAAGCAGAAAGTGAGTGGCGACAAGCCACTTTTCACGTTTTGACCCAGCCAGATTCAAGACTAATGCTGTAGGAAACACCGCAAGCAACAAGAACACCGGGAAAGCAACTTGGCCGAACTCTTGATTGATAATCTGACTCACGCACACGACCCCAAGCGTGGAGAAGTATCCGGCCCTTTGCCAGCCAAAGCCAATCATTCCCAGCGCTAAGGGGAAAAAGAGCAACGGACCATTGAGGGTCCACCAAAGAGAACCCGCAGAAAAAAGTACAAAGATCACTGCGAGTGGCCACAGAATGCGGTCGCTCAGTCCGTCTACCATCTCCTCTGGTAACTTCGGTTCCTCCATGCGCATTCTCATCACCAACGACGACGGCATATTTGCCCCTGGCCTCGCCGCCCTCGTCGGGGTGGCCCGTCAGTTTGGTGAAGTCAAGATTGTGGCACCGGACCGCGAGAGAAGCGCATGTGGGCACTCCATGACGATGCGCGAACCACTACGCGTCAAGGAGTACGATTTTGACGGGCTGGAAGCTTATCAAGTCAACGGTGTCCCCGTGGACTGCGTGAACGTCGGCCTCACGATCTGTTGGCCAGACGGGTGCGACCTCGTTTTGAGTGGCATCAACAACGGCCCGAACCTCGGCTTCGACGTTACTTACAGCGGGACCGTAGCCGGTGCGATGGAGGGCTGTATCAATGGGATCCGTAGCATCTCGCTTTCCATGGCCGTGTTCGCGGACGGCGCACCTTTCCACTTTGAAACGGGGGCCGCGTGGCTCTCCGAACACTGGGAACGCCTCATGACTCTGCAACTACCGCCGCGCACTTTTCTCAACATCAATGTCCCCGCCATTGCCTCTCCCGAGCTCAACGGCACGATGTTCGTTCCCATGGGTAAGCGAGTGTACGAAGATCGAGTCGAGCGGAGAGACGACCCCTGGGGCCGACCTTACTACTGGCAGGGTGGAGTCGTCATCGTCGATCACCGAGAGGAGAACACCGACGTTTGGGCCGTCAGTAACGGTCATGCTTCTATCACCCCGATCACGTTGGATTGGACGGCACACGAGTTACTTCCTTCGCTAACCACACAGTTCGGTTCCCGAGCGAGTCATGCCTGAGTTTCTCGTTGTCGTGCCGACGATACGGCTTCATCTGGAAGGCTTCGCGGAGACCATTTCGCACATCGAGGGGTCATTTACGCGACCGACCGAGTTTCATGTCTTGGACGGTACCGGAGGCAAAGTTCCGGCCCTCAATCGAGCCTATCACGACCTGCTATTGCCCAGTGATTGCCAGTTTTACGCGACGATTGACGATGATTCCTTACCTACATCTGGTTGGCAAGACGCGGCGGTTGCAGCCTTCGCTGATGATCCGACACTGGGGATCATCTCGCCTTGGTTGGGCAATGATGATTGGTCGCTCGACGTGATGGGGCGAGACAGTGTGGGACCGTGGGAAACGTTAGGAAACCAGAGGATTCGGCGGTTGAAGCCTTGGCGGCATATTCCCGGTGGGTTGCTGACGTTTCGGCGGGAGTGCGTGCTGGCTGTTGGCCCGCAACCGGAGACTGGCCTTGCTTATGAGATTTATGAGGACGCCTGGCGAGGGAGGGTGGCCTTGCGAGAAGGGTGGCATTCTGCGTATACCGAGAACGGAAGCCCGCTCCGGTTCTTTAACTACGTGGACGACCCCGAGTACCTTGCTCAGAAGGAGAAAGACATCGCGGCGAGCCGCGCCCAGCAAGACGCCGTGTTTGATGCGGCCCGGGTTGGCGACCCGTTGTCTTGGCGGCTTCGTCGGATGATCGCAAAGTTGCGCGGTCGGGGTTAGTTCGTCCGCCCCGGATACTGTCGCAAGGCCACTTCTAGCGCATCCATCGCCGCTTCCAACTTAGGCACCTCGAGTACATACGCGATTCGCACCTCATCGCGACCGGAACCTTCCGTCGCGTAAAAACCGGCCGCCGGAGCCATCTGCACCGTATTCCCTTCGTGCGAAAACGACTCCAACATCCACAGACAGAACGCGTCGGCATCGTCCACGGGGAGTCGCACAGTGGCGTAAAACGCACCGTCAATCTGTGGCACTAACACGCCAGGCATTGCGGATAGCCGAGCCACCAAAACATCGCGTCGCCGGGTGTACTCCTCAACTACCTGATCGGTATACGAGTCTGGTGCATCCAAGGCGGCCAACACCCCTTCCATCTCAAGAGTGGGCGAGGACAGGCGCGCCATTCCGTATCGAAGGGCAACATCCATCACCCCCGAGTTGCGGGAGACGAGGAAGCCGACCCTCGATCCGCAAAGCGAATATCGCTTGCTGGCCGAATCCACCATAATCGCATGGTCGTCCAGTCCCGGAATCTGGAGGACCGAACGCACCGGACGACCGGTGTAGTTGAAATCTCGGTACACCTCGTCCCCGATCAGAAAAAGATCATGAGCTTTGGCAAGTTCGCCCAACGCCAAAATTTGCTCGTCGGCGTACACCCTGCCCGTGGGGTTCCCCGGATTGCAGATGAGAATTGCCTTCGTTCGCGGGGTAATCCGCTTCTCAAACTCTTCGGTCGAGAGCGCAAAATTCTCTTCAATCTTCGTGGGGATCGCCACTACTTCGACGTCCGTGATCGCAGCGAACCCAATATAGTTTGCGTACATCGGTTCCGGAACGATAACCTCGTCCCCGGGATTCAAACCCGCGATCATCGCCATCTGCAACGCTTCACTCCCCGCTGTGGTCACCATGACTTGGTCGGCCGTCACATCAATGCCTCGCCTCCGGTAGACCTCGGCCGCTTTCTCTCGCAATGGTGCAATCCCTGCGCTGTGAGAATAAGGCACATACCGATGCGAATAACGCCGAATCCCTTCCCAGAATTCATCGGGAGCCGAAACATCCGGTTGCCCAATGTTCAATTGGAACACGTTCAATCCTCGGGCTCGCGCTCCGTCAGCCGCACTTGCCAGTTTCCGAATGGGTGACGCCGGAATAGAAGCTGATCGTACGGACAAATTCGGCATGACCGAATCTTACTAACTTCGCTGGGTGAAGTAGATGAACGTCCCGATGAGAATCAACCCGAGAAGAACCGCGAGGGCAACCTTCCACGCGCTCACCGGAGCCTCTCCTTGCACTTCCCCGGTTTGGCCGTTGACAAAAAAGTGCCAGACCCTTCCCTTGTAGCGGTAAGCCCCGCTCCAAATAGGCAAGAGGACGTGCTTGAATGTGATATTGAAATACTCCGTGTGCTTAGAAGTGATTTGCTGACGGTCACCACCGATGTCGTACCGGATCGCCTGATCGATCGGAGGCTCCATTTTACGTTGAGCCATCGTGTATCCCTGCTCTAGATTGATGTCGTAGCGCAGTCCGCTAAAGCCCGATAGAAAAGATGCGTTGTACGGTGTAAGTTGGTCAAGCCGCCATGTTCTCATGTTGTCGGCGTATTTTGGTGGCAAGTGCGTAGTGCCAATCACGAGAACATCATCAAAGTTGACCTCGACGCGCCCCGCCGCGGGGTACCAACGAGTTTTGGTTACCGTACGGGTTTGCGTGTTTCCGTTGCTATCGCGGTAGGTTTCCGTCTCGTAATAGTCTTCCCCCCGCATTCCCGTGTAGTCGGTCCGAGTTAAGGCGTCGTATGTCCAAAACGGAACGTAGATCCCCTGCACCTCGTTTTTTTGTAGAGAGCGTTTTTTGAGGTCATTCGGTGCCCAAAACCGCGAACCAATCCACTGCCGGTAGCGATCGCGCATCCCCTTCTGATCCACCACGAAAGGGAGTACCGCGTCCGGCAATATCCGACTCTCTGGCTTCGCCTCGACTACAACGTTCGAGCCGCAGAACGGGCAGTTTGTTGACTCAATCGTCGGCGGAAGCACGAACTCCGCCGCGCAACTGTTGCAATGGACGACGTTATCGGTTTCGACAGCCGTGCGGGTGCGCTCCAGCACCATCGCCTGTAACATATCGCGCTCCTCGACCGTCATGGTCGGCGGCGCGATCGCTTGCTCCGTCCCGCAGTAGGGACAGCGCATGTGGGTGGTGCCAGGGGCGTATTGGAGGTCCGCCCCGCACTGAACGCACGGGAACGCTTGAACGGCGCTCATGTATCGTGCTTACTCTTGGGGAGGCAACGGCGGGGGTACGGCCCCCAGCAGTCCACTGACCGCTGGAACCTCGCTCGCTTTTGCCCACGCGGGTAGCCCTTCCATCCAGACGAGCGTCTCGCCATTGAGTTGACCGCTTGTAATCATCCCTTTGATGACATCCAAGCCGAACGGGCCCTGCTGTTGACCATTCACCGCCACAAACACTTGGGTTTGGGGTACGGGAGGTGGCGCACCTGCTCCCTGTGCCGGAGGAGGTTGGGGTTGGGTCATCTGCTTCATCTGGTCGCTCATTGCCATACCCGCTGCGATTTGCGCACCGATTCCCCCGACTCCGCCGGGATTCTCCGCCCCCTTCACGATCGCTTCGGCGGTTTGATACTGCATGTACTTGTTCATATCGCCGAGGGCGCCCATGGAACTACGTTTGTCAATCGCGGCCTCTACTTCCGGCGGCACCGATACGTTCTCAATCAGCAAGTTGAGGAGTTCCAAACCATGCTCTCCGAACTTCGGCTGCATTTTGTTGGTAAGCACCTCGCCCATTTCTTCGTATTGCGCGGCGAGATCAATGACCGGGATCTTCGCCTCCGCAACGGCATCGGAGAAGCCCGATACGATGAAGTTGCGCATCTGCTGGTTGATCTGGTCGGTGGTGAACTCCCAGTTCGTACCGCTGACTTCCTTCAAGAAAGTCGCTGGATCACTTACACGCATTCCGTAGGTACCGAACGCGCGTACGCGCACCAAACCAAAGTCTGCATCCCGCATCATGATGGGGTTCATCGTTCCCCACTTCTGATCGGTAAAGCGCTTCGTGTTCACAAAATAGACTTCGGCTTTGAACGGGCTGTTGAATCCGTATTTCCAGCCCTGCAAGGTCGCCAAAATCGGGAGGTTCGCCGTTGTCAGTTCATATCGTCCCGGCATGAACACATCGGCAATCTGGCCCTCGTTGACGAATACGGCGGCTTGCGATTCGCGGACAATGAGTTGCGCGCCATTCTTGATTTCGTTGTTATATCGTTCGAACCGATATACCATCGTGTCCGAGGTTTCGTCGAGCCACTCAATGATGTCAATGAGTTCGCCTTTGAGTTTGTCCCAGATGCCCATACATCGGATTATACGGAGATGGGGTCTGCTGGATGCAACCGTAGTATCGAATCAGGACAGAATGAGTCCGTGGTTTCCTACGCTGACATCGAAGAGGCATCCCGCCGTATTGGGGGTTACGCAGTTCGGACTCCGGTGCTCACTTCGCGACAAGCCGACGAAGACGCAAACGCGAACCTATTCTTCAAAGCGGAACTGTTTCAACGAACCGGAGCATTCAAGTTCCGAGGCGCGTTCAACGCCCTCGCTATGCGAGCCGAGCAAGGAAACCTCACCGGCGTCCTGACATTTAGCAGTGGCAATCACGGCCAGGCCCTTTCCCGGGCGGGTCAGATACTCGGTATCCCGGTGACGGTGGTGATGCCCGAAGACGCACCTCAAATCAAGATTGCCGCGACAAGGGGCTACGGTGCCGAGATCATCCTTTTCGATCGGAATGAACTGACCCGCGAGGCTCTTGGGGCGGAATTGTCAGCGGAACGGGGTCTCGACATCATTCATCCCTACGATCACCCGGACATTATCGCTGGGCAAGGCACGATGGCGCGCGAGTTCTTAGCGGAGGTGCCCGATTTAGATGTGCTTCTTGTGTGCCTTGGTGGCGGCGGATTGCTAAGCGGGAGCGCGTTGACGATGCGGGCGTTGCGCCCCCAAGCCCAGGTGATTGGGGTTGAGCCTGAACTAGCGGACGACGCATATCGCTCGTTCAAGTCCGGCACACTCCAAACAGTCGAGAACCCAGATACCATCGCTGACGGCGCCCGCACTCCTTCTCTGGGCAAGCTCACCTGGCCGTTGGTCCGCGAAAACGTGAATGAAATCGTCACCGTTAGTGATGAAGCAATCCTCGCGACCACAAAGTGGATCTGGGAGCGGATGAAGGTGGCGGTAGAGCCCACTGGTGCCCTAGCATATGCGGCGGTGCGTTCCGGCAAAGTTGACGTAAAGGGGCAACGGGTCGGCATCGTGCTGACGGGCGGTAATGTGGATGTCGCCGCCCTTGCCTCGCTGTTTCAGTTGGACTAGTCGAGTGGAACGAGTTCCACCTTCAAGGCGGAATATCCGTCGATCTCAAAGTGCTCGACGCGAATCTCGTCATCACCCTTCAACGTAACGTTGGCTTGATATTGCGTTGGGCCCTGATATTTCCATGCGTCCTTGATGACAAGTTCGCCGTTCACCCAAACCTTGCATCCGTCGTCCGTCGTAACCTTGAGCAAGTAGCGACCGGGGGCCGCACGAACGGTTCCGAGCGCAACCGTTGCCCAATAGTTGTCAGGAACTCCGGCCCGTGGGCTCCCACCCGCGGCGATGTCGAGACGGTTCGTGGAATATGTGGCAACGGGGGTCATTGCGAGTCGGGCGGCAAAGGCATCGGCCTGCGTCCGTGGATCACTCACATCCTTCTCCCATGTGAAGTGGTTCACGGTCCATGAAATCGGTACAAACGTTTCGCGAAAGCCAAAACGAACAGAGCGTCCGGCGGGGGTGACGATTCCTCGGTAATCAACGGTCTTCGAACCGATGTATTCCAACTGAATGTCAAGTAGGTTCGCGGGATTCTCCAGACTCGTGGTCACGGTGATCTGAGTCGGAACTGAACCTGACATTGCGGAAACCTCACAGTTCGTGTGGGAGATGATCTTCCACTCCCCTTCTGGGCCAAGGATGTCAAAGACTTGACTCTGGTTCTTTCCATCCTCACTCACGGTGATCGGAAGCCGCGGCCATAAAAGTGGTCGTTGGTAGTCGTACGGACCCCACTCGTCCACGATGATGGTTCGACGTCCCCGCCGTTCATTGGGACGAATGAATGGATCAAGGCCTCCTTCCAATGCCGCCGGACCAAGATTTCGCACCTTAGCTGTGAGTTCGCGGGCCCGTTGTGGAGTCAGATGTTCAGCAAGTCCGGTCGGGAGCGACCAGTTCCTCGCCCACGGATCCCATTGAATGTTGAAGCGGCTTCGATACTCAAAAGCGTCGAAGTTCGGTGATAGGATCACATTACCGCTGGCTTGCATCGTCGGCGCAGCGAGAGGAGAGTTGTCGTCTACGAATCTTGCCGATGCGTCGGACATTCCTATGAGATTTCGCTCTGAAGCCTGTACCGTGTTATTCGTAAACTCCAGGTTCGGAAGTTCACCACCAGGCTGTAGTCCTTGCGGAGATCGTACGAATCGGTTCCCCGTGACAGTTACGTTCGCCGTATCGCGAAGTCGGAACACGAATGACTCGATGTCTTCGAACAGATTATCAACGATCAAATAGTCCCGGCTCTTTGTGTCTCGATTTTTCGGATAACCCCAGTTCGGATCTTGAGTCGCATTCATCCAAATATTGATGGCTTGCCGGTCACGAATAAAACGGTTTGCCACAAACTCGTTGTCTTGGCCGTGTTCCAAGGCGACCCCTTCGGCGTTGAATCCGAACGTGTTGGCGAGGAACGTTGAATCATAGGAGTATCCGCCCCAAACCCCGTGCCAACACTCAAGCATCAAATTGTTGACGAAGGTATTGCGGCTAAATGTTGCTTCAATGCCGTTGGTAGGTGCGTGGCTAAAGTCATTGCCGAAAAGCAAGTTGTCGTTGCATCCCCCTTGTCCAGTGTCCATTGTGGATTGCCCTGCCCACAAGAAGAAGCCGTCGCCGCCATGGGTCACAGAGTTATAGGCAAAGACATTCTTATTGCTTTGCTCATAGATCAAGATTCCTGCGGAATCTTGTCCCCGATTGTAAACGCCGTGGCTATACCCTCTAACGCAGTAGTCAATCCGGTTGTGCATGATCCGATTCTCGCTACTGCGGTACATCCCGATACCTAATGCAGATAAGTAACTAAAGTTGTTGTTCCAAACCAGACCGTTATCGCAGTTGGTCATCATGAGACCGCTTTGGCCACCAACGATGGTCACTCCCTTCACCTCAAACCGATCGCAATCTCGGAGGTAGATGCCACCTCCGTACTCCAGCCACTCGTCGTCCTCGTTGTGGTGGAAACTCATCCAGTCGCTGAGGTCTTCTTTGTCTCGACCGCTCTTCAGGTGTTGCTTCCAGTTGTATGAAAAGTCGCCGCCTAGAATCTTTAGCCCCGGTGCGTCCCGCCCGACTAACCCGACCTTGAAGCCGTGGACATTTATGTTCTTAAGCGTGATGTCACGCCCCTTCACCAAAATCCCAACTCCCGCGCGAGCATCTGGTTCGGTGGTTTCGGCTGAGCCTCGAAGGACGGCATTCTGGAAGTCCACCGTTATCCCACTTCCCTCAATAATGACCGAAGCACCTGCCCCATCTTGGCTGCTGTTTTCGACCTGATAGGTGCCGGGGGCGATGCGCGTGCTCGTTGTGATCCGGGTTGGTCCCGTGATCCGAATTTCAGACGACTGGGATTGGGCGGTCAGCAGGGTGAGGGCGAGAAGGCTCGTCACATTCATGGGTCTACCTCAAATAGACGTCCAGTAGCGTAGGGCGCAAAAATGGCCCGCACACAAGTTGTGTGAGGGCCCTATAGCAATAACTCGCCTAGTGATGCACTGCGCGTGGGAGAGCCTTTGCCTCTTCCACCCACCTTTCTACCATCGACTCTGAGGGCAGTCGATTCACCAAGTTCTTACTCGCATTGACTTCCGTCATCTTGGCATGCAAGTTCGTCGCGTTACGTTGCGCTAACTCCGGTACTGAGTCCACCCCCGAGTGCTCCAGCAAATCGGCAAACTCCTCGCCAATGCCTTTCACGCGGGCAAGGTCCGCCCGGTTCACCCAGTTCAACAACAACTTCTCGCTGACTTCAGCACTACTGGCTAAAGCGGTTCGTTCCGTCTTCGTGACTGCTTTCGCAAGCAAATCATCTTGAGTGGTGATCCCGGCGGAGCGGAGTTTCCCGGCGTAAACCGGACCGATGCCTTCAATCTCTTCGAGTTTCGCCACGAACGATTACCCCTTGATCTCGGTCATGTGAAGTGCGTGGATCCCAGTCAAGGCGTCGTACAAAGCCTTGCAAGTCTCCTCACATGCCGCAACCGCAAGGTCTTGGTCTGCGACGCTAAGTCCGTTGAGTTGGTCAAGGATCATGGCAGGTTCGGCGGTGTCGTTGACGTGGATCTCAAAGTAAGGCCGCACGTCGGCACCAAGTGAGGTGTAGTGTGTATCCAACCCTTCCAGCTTGCTTGCTGAGGTGAACGGTTGTTGGGCCTCGAAAGCATAAAGCGCGCCTCGGGCCGTTACGGGGTGGGAAAAATGTCCGTCCACGACATTTGTCAGATGGTTCACTTCCGCAACCTCTGCGTCTCGCACCTCCGTGCCAAGCGACTTTGCGAATTCACCCCAGAGAACGGCGTGCTCTTCCTCTTCAACGGCGATTGCTTCTTCGCCAAATGCGCGCCAGCCCGTAGCGACTCGTCCGATGAAGTTACCGTACTCTGAGGCGTACGTCTTCAATGCATCAACAGGCAAGGTTCCTTCGCTCCACGCGACATAGAACGGGTGTTCGAGCAGGTTGTATTCGGCGATTACGGACGCCAGTCGGTCGTTGAGGCTCACGGCCATGCCGTGAAGATTACCGCGCCATGAAAGGTAGCCTCAACCCGTTTTGCGACTCTCTAAGTCTCTGTTCCGCGAGTTGACCCCTTGCGACCGCCGATTTTGGCTCTCTGTACACCGCCGCGACCTCAATGAACAGCCCGGAGCCGACGAAGAGTTACGCAAAAAGATTGGCGAAAAAATCGGTCGTTTAGCCACGCGCGCTTATTTAGGGGGGGTGTACGGGGCATTCGATCCCAGCAACCCTGAATCCGCGATGGCAAAGAATCTTGCCGCAATGGAAGACGGCTGCTCCGCAATCTTCGAAGCAACCTTTGTCCACGGCGAACTTCTGGCACGGGTGGACATTCTCGCGCGGAATTTAGACGGTGGCTGGGACATTGTTGAAGTAAAGAGTGGAATGCGGGTTGACCCCAAAGAGCATGTCGCAGATGTCGCATTTCAGTGGCATGTGTTGAGTGCCGCTGGGATTGCCATTGACAACGCGTACATCATGCATTTGAACCCGGACTATCGGGCTCCGAGCGACTACGTTCCCGACGAGGAACTCAATATAAGTCAGCTATTCACCATCACTGAGGTCACGAAATGGGTCGAGAACTCGCAGGTGCAGATTGGGGAAGAGATTGACGTCGCGCTACGCATCGCTCATGGCCCGGAACCATCTCCCGCATTCAACTCGTACTGTCGCAACTGTCCCTATAACGAGCCCTGCGCGGGGTCGCAGCCGCGCGAATCACTGTGGCGCATTCCAACACTGAGAGAAGCCAGCGTTAGCAAACTCGCCCGAGAAGGGTATGTGACCGTCCACGATCTGCCGGACCATAACACGGTTCCCCCAACGGCTCGGCACATCGCGCAATCTCTTCGCGAAGAGCGAGACATCACCGACGAAAAACTCATTGAGCAGCTAAGGGATCTTGCGTACCCCATCGGTTTCATCGATTTCGAGGCGATTGACCCTCCCCTCCCACGCCATCAAGGACACAAACCGTACGAACGACTTCCGTTCCAATGGTCACTCCATGTGATGAATTCGCCCGACGACACAGTTGGAGACCTCATTCATCGCGAGTTCCTACATGAAGACCCGAGCGATCCCACACCGGGATTTGCCGCGACATTACTCGACGCGATCCAAGACTGCAACACTCTCCTCTATTACAGTAATTACGAGCCCGTCACAATTGACTATCTCGTTCGCCGCGGCATTCCATACGCAGAAGCTCTCAAGGAGGCATTCCGGGCTAAAGGGTACGACCTCTACGAGAGTTTGAAGAAGGGCACTT
Source organism: Fimbriimonadaceae bacterium (assembly GCA_019638835.1). Taxonomy (GTDB): domain Bacteria; phylum Armatimonadota; class Fimbriimonadia; order Fimbriimonadales; family Fimbriimonadaceae; genus JAHBTC01. The sequence continues at coordinate 8,483 of JAHBTC010000041.1, read as the reverse complement.
ACTGGCGCGCATTTGGGAGCAGTTTGAGCATCAAATCTGTGCTTCCGGCGGTGGCACCCGACACGTCGTACGCTGATCAGGTCATCCAAAATGGAGCGCAGGCGGTTGTCGAATACATCCGAATGACTGATCCCCAGACTCCGAAAGAAGAGCGTCAGCGCATCGCCGACGCTCTCCGATCTTATTGCGGATTAGATACGAAGGCTATGGTGCTCGTATTCCTTGGCCTCCGCGACGCGAACGGTTAGCGTCCTTTTGTCTTGGCTACGAACTGCTTGATGTCTGCGTGGAGTTTCTTCAGATAGTCCTCGTGGACATACATCATGTGCCCCGCCTCGTAGTAACCAACCTCAAAGTTGCCGCGAACTTCGGGATCAAGTCCCATATGCCGAAGCGTGTACTCCGTGGCGAAGTATGGGGTCGCCAAATCAAAGTAGCCGCTAGCGACAAACACCTTCATGTAAGGATTCTTGTGAAGCGCATCACGAAGTGCGTCTCCCGTATCGGGGAAGCCTTCTCGCTTGTTTCCGCCCCAGTTCCAGGGCCCGATTCCGCCAAAAATCTGATATTTCAGGTCGCTCCGGTAGTTCAGTTCGCGGCGTACATAGTCGTTGAATGCAGCCGTATATGGAGGCATGAGCATGGACATACTCGGGTCGCTGTTCATGGACTCGCCTTCGCCCCGGTGGAACGGATCAATGCCCTTGATGCGGCTATCAAGTCGCCCCACCGTCCGGCGGTCGTCACGCAGGAGTTCCTTGCAAAACATGGGTTGCTTCACCCGGAGGTCGCAACGGTCAACGTACTCCTCGCTCAATCCTGTTAGTCGAGCGAGCTCTTTGATTGCGGCGGCCCGTTCTTCGCCTGCGAGGTCATCGCCCTTGTTCAATGCGGCAGCGTAGTCGCTGAGAGCAAACTTCTCCGATTGAGCGAGTGCGTCCGGCAGCGACTTGGCCCACGGCAATCTTCCGTGATAGAAGGCCGTGGCAGTATATGTCGGCAGGAACAGCTTGTAAGCAAGGTCGTTGCCCGTCGAAAAACCGGCAGTTTGGAAGTTCAGAATTGAACTGACGAGGACGATGCCATTGAACGCGATGCCCTCGCTGATGAGGTGTCCGGCGAGCCCTGCTGACCGAGTCGTACCGTAACTTTCGCCCGCCAGATAGAGCGGAGAACGCCATCTGTCATTCCGGTTGAGATACATCCGGATGAACTCGCCGACTCCTTTGACGTCCCCTTCGATGCTCCAGTACTCTTTGCTTGTTTCTTCGTCCTTGCCCCGGCTGTATCCGGTTCCAACCGGGTCTATAAAGACGAGATCGGTGAACTGGAGCCAGGTGTCCGGGTTATCCACCAAATTGTAAGGGGGCGCGGGGAGTTGTCCATCCGGCGTCAAAGGAGCACGGCGCGGGCCAAGAGCACCCATGTGGAGCCAGATTGCCGGTGAACCCGGGCCGCCGTTGAAGGTGAACATCACGGGTCGGTCCAGTACGTCGGCATTGTCCAAGGTGTAAGCGATGTAGAAGACCTGCGCTTGAATCTCGCCGAGGTCATTCTTTAGCGGCATTCGACCGGTTGTGACCGTGTACTTCAGCCCGCTCAAGTTGTGCTTTGTGATTGATGGCTCTTCCTCTTCGAACTCAAATGCGGGCTTATCGTTGTCTTTCTTTGCCTTGGTCTCCTCGTCGGCCATGGAGTTAGCATAGCGGAAGCGGTTGCCGCTGCAAGGACTCCTATTTGAGTGCGCCTAGCGTCACGCCGCGCACAAACGACTTCTGCAGGAGCAAGAAGACCACGAGCACTGGTAGCAATGTGATCACTGCTGCCGTCATCTGGAGCGGCCAATTTGAACCTTGGTATCCCGCTTGGAAGATGCTCAACCCAACTTCAAGGGTTCTCATAGATTGTGACTGGGTCGCCATCAAGGGCCAGAAGAAATCCGTCCAAGTCGCAATGAACGTGAACGAAGCTACCGTCGCCAACGCGGGCTTACTCATAGGCAAGAAGAGTCGAGAAAAAATCGTCCAGTCTCCCGCCCCATCCAAGTAAGCCGCTTCCTCGATCTCGCGCGGGATCGCAAGGAAAAACTGTCGCAATAGAAACACGTTGAACGAACTACTGAGCGCGGGCACGATCAATGCGGCATATGTGTCAAGCCAACCCCAATTCCGAAGCATGAGAAATACGGGAATCTGCGTTACCGCCCCCGCGAACATCATGCTTCCCATGAAGAGGGCGAAAACGCTGTCTCTCCCTGGGAACCGATATCGAGCGAGCCCGAAGCCCGCCATCGCCGAAACGAGAACTTGCCCGCCGACAACAACCAGAGCGACAAGAACCGAATTGAAGAAAAACCGCATGACGGGGAGCGGTGTCCGGAACAGAACCAATCCATAGTTGTCCCAGTGAGTGGCACCCTGCAAAAGTTCGCCCATCGGTGGAAGTGGAGACTTGCTCTCTCGCAGGCTGACCAGCACCATCCAAGCAAATGGGAACAATAGAAATGCCGCGAGAAGCCCAAGACCAACGTAAGTGAAGACGCGGTTAGTGGCCCGCATCATAATCCTCCAACTGTCGCTTCATGAGGCGAAACTGAGCAAGACTTAGAAGGGCCAGCACCAGAAGCAGAACAAACGACTGCGCGGCCGCGTTGCTCACGTTGAACTTGCGCCACGCTTCTTCGAAAATGTGGAATCCAACAAGATCGGTCGTTCCTTCAGGGCGCCCCTGCGTCATCATATACACCGGAGTGAAGGTCTGAAAGGCCCCAATACTGGCAGTTACGAGCACAAAGAGGTGGGTCGGCGCGAGTAATGGCATTGTGATGCGCCAGAACTGCCGAAACGGGGTGGCTCCGTCGAGGCTCGCCGCTTCGTAGAGCGCGGTCGGCAGATTCAGGAGGCCCGCGACATAGATGATCATGCGAGGGCCGAGGCCGACCCAGATACTCATGAACGCAAGGGCCGCCAATGCCCACGACGGGTGGTTGAGCCAGTCAATGGACTGAAATCTCCCGCCACTTAGCCACGCCAGCGCAACATTGAAGAAGCCGGACTCTGGCAGGTACATCGTGATCCAGAGCATTGAAATAGCGACCCCGCTACCGACCGCCGGGATATAGAAGATCGTGCGAAAAATCGCCATCCCTTTGAGCGGCTTGGCAACCGCAATTGCGACGGCGAGCGCTACAGCCATACCAAGCGGAACGCTCATCAACGCAAACATTCCCGTTTGGCGAAGGCTATTCCAGAATTCAGCGTTTCCCGCTAGTGCTTCGTACCGACCCAACCCAACAAATGGGATTGTGCCTTTGAGAATGTCCCAGTCGTGAAGGCTGATCCAGAATGCATATCCAACGGGGATCAATGCGAAAACGATCAAATGCAGAAGAGCAGGCGCAACGAAGAACCACCCGTTAGACTGCCGCCGGATCATCGGGCCGCCTCCGCGAGCGCATTATCAATCCGATCGGCGGCCTCGCGCAGCGCAATCTCCGGTTCTATATCGTGCGTGAGGATCCGATCCATCGCATCCTGGCCAATTCGCTCTACCTGGTCGTACGCGACGACGGTCGCCCCCCAAGGTTGCCGCGCAGTTCCGGCGACATTCACAAACTTCTGCTTGACAGCAGTGTCGGCACGGGCTTCAGCAACCGACTTCCTCGCACAGATTGCGATCCCGGTCGTTTGGTATTCCAACTGGAACGCTTCGCTCGTGTAATAGCGGATGAATGCCCATGCGGCTTCGGGATCTCGGCAGTGCTTGCCAATGCTGAGGCCCGCTTCGTACGCTACGGTCTGGCTCGACGCAATCATCGTTGGTAGCGGCACCACGCCAATCTCATCAAGCGAAACATCTTTCGCGCTGGCGAGTCCGACCAATTCCCAATGTCCACTTACCTTCATCGCGGATCGCCCGTGCGAGAAGAAGTCAATTCCGAGGGCCGCTGATTGGCTTAGACTCGGCGCAACTCGATGAGTTTTGATCAAGTCGCGCAAGAAGGTGATCGCCCGAACAGAACCGTCTCCGTCAAAGAAGCCTTTCGCTGACTTGCCTTCGGGTGAGAGCACATCCCCGCCCTCATTCCATATCCAGGGGATCCAACCCGGCATCCAGTTTCCGAACTCGAAACCATACTGCTCCCCTTGAGTCAGCCCTTTTGCCGCGTTGAGAAAGTCACCGAATTGCCAGCCTTCGATCGGTTCGGGCACTCCTGCTTTCTCGAAAAGACGCTTGTTGTAGTAAAGCATCAGCGGGTTGAAGTCAATCGGGATTGCGTAGAGGGCCCCACCTCGGCGGGCGATATCAACCACATTCGGAAAGAACTCATCTAGACGGATTCCGTCACGGCCCGAAACATACGGCACAAGGTCTTTGAGGACGTTGTTCTCGATGAAGATTGCTGCGCTACTGGCGTCCAATGTGAGAACGTCTGGTTCGCTGCCAGCAATGTAACTCAGAAGTACTTTGCGAAGATACTCCTGGCTACCCGGAATGGATTCAACCTCAAGTCCATATTCCGGGTGCTTGCGCGAAAAGCCATCTAGCAACCTGCGCACCAATCGCATGGCGTCGCCATCGTCACCGGGACTCCCCCAGTTGGCATATCGGACAATACGACGCGACTCCAGTACTCGCCGGCATCCAGTTGGCCCCAAAACGCATACTGCGGCGAGGGCGATCAGGATTTCGCGGCGGGTCATAGTGAGTTCGACCTTGAATGGTCAACTCCGTTCATACCGTATCCGGAGGCATGAATGACTCAGCGTTCGGAGACTGAGCAAACTTCCACAGTGGCCTCACGACCCTTCAAATGCTGGTGCCCGAGGGATTCAAACACGAATTCGGAATTCGCACCAATCTGCTCTACGGCCTCACTTGAGACTAGCAAATCATGACCTAGTGGGCCGCACAAGCCCTGAATGCGGGCCGTCGTATTCATTACATCGCCGTGAAACACGATCTCGCTTTTGAGATCACCGACCTCAGTTGTGACTACTTTGCCGAAATGAAGTCCCGCCTTAAACTGAGGCAGAATTCCGTACTTGCGCTCATAGAACAACCTGCGTTTCAGAAGTAGTGATTGGATGCTAAAGAAAAACCGAATGCAATTTGCGTTTGTTCTTCCTCGCTTTATTTTCCAAGAGATCACGACTTCGTCACCAATGTAGTGGCTCACTTCCGCGCCTGTGGCAACGCACGGGTCAGTGATGTCGGAGAAGCAATCTCGCACTAGCGCGCTGAACTTGAGATTCCCAAGCCGCTCCGCAAGTGTAGTGGAGTCTTTCATGTCGAGAAACATGAAGAATCGAGTTTCCTCCCTGGGCTGGTGGTACTTCCCCGTAATCCAATTCCATAGAATCCCAGGTCCAAGTTTCCGACTTACCTGCGAGACTGCGGAATAGAGAGTCGCTAACCCAAGGGCAGCGAACATGGAACTGAGAAATGCTGGGCTCCCGTTGATTGCGTCGAAGACGTGCCATGCTTCGCCCTGCTTTCCGTCTCCGGCGAGTGAAGCGAATATTGTCAAGTACACGGCGATAGCGAATGCCCCACCAAAGCTGAGGGACAAGACTAAGCCATTGAATAGCACAGTCAAGAGAAAATTCTGGATTCGAACGCGGGAAGTAATCAGAGCGAAGACCGCACCGGCCGTTGGCATTAGGAGGCCAAACGACAGAGTGCTGACCCAAATTGGTGCTTCTCTCGCAAATCCAGCAATCGATATAATGAACGCAAAGATGAGCGATATTCCGTAGCTAATCAGATTGCGACGCAGGAGTTGTGATCTTCTTGCGCCCACGAAAATCTCGCTACGATAGTTCTTCGTCGAGCATCGAAATGAACGCTGCCACGACCGTAGGATCGAACTGCGTTCCGCTCCCGTCCAAAATCAACGCCTTCGCTTCTTCGTGGGGCATCGCTCCACGATACGGACGATCCGAAGTAAGGGCATCCCAAACGTCTACCACGGCAAAGACCCGCGCCGGCAGTGGAATCTGTTCGCCTTTCAGCCCTTGGGGATACCCTTTTCCATCCCATCGCTCATGGTGACAATGCGGAATGTCGAGAGAATCCTTAAGGAAACCGATTGGTCTGAGCATGTCATACGCGAGCGTCGTGTGAGTTCTCATCACATCCCACTCGTCGTTCGTTAGCCCCGCGTCCTTCAGCAAAATCGAATCCGGAATCCCAACTTTTCCTATGTCGTGAAGCAGTGCCCCCCGCCGGATCGAAATCACTTGCTTTTCCGTAAATCCAAAACGACGGGCCAACTTCACGGTTAACTCGGTCACACGTTGGGTGTGCCCCTCAGTGATCTTGTCACGAAGGTCTAGTGCTCGCGTCCAGCCTAAGACGGTTTCGTCGTACGCCCTCAATAACTCCTGGTGGGCCGCCTGTAATCCATCAGCAAATCTCCGCTTTTCGTCTTCCAATGCATTCCGCTCCAGCATTGTTCCGGCAAACGCCGCGAGGGCATGTAGGGCCTCAACCCGGGCCTCATCGGCAATCCCTTCCGCAACGAGGGCGGTGAACTTTGTCGGGGAAGCGAGCACAGGCACGGCGACGATATCTCGGCTCGGGCTCTCCCAAACGACCGAGACTCCCCGCTTGCGGCATTCCTCAAGAATCTCGCCCACTTCTGGCGACTTTATGGAAGGTTCGCCGAGCGGTCTCCAACCACTTCGATGGCTCGTCATCAGTCCGGCCTGCGGCAAACCAAACCGTATTCGCACAACTCTGGCGCAAACATGTGCGACCTCCAGCGGACTCGTGGCTCGACGCAGGGCCTCGGCTGCCTCAGCCAGACCAACAAACAACGGCCCTTCATCCACTTCAGATGTAGGTGAACCTGATCCAAGGTGCAGTGCTGGCTCCATTCGGATCAGCGAATTTCTTGACCGAGGGCCGACGCTTTCTTCTACCGAGACATCCCAGAGTCGTCCCCTATGATCATGCCAGAGCCCCCCTTTGCCCTGCAAAAATCCGCGCCACGGCTCATTGTTTTCGCTATGGAGTTCCGTTTCGAAGCACTCCAAAGCATCACTGTTGGCGAACAAGACCACGCCCTTTTCGGTGCAAACTATCGTGGGCACACGCCCATCAGTGCGCTGCCGTGATAACGATTCGCCGGTACGATCGGCGTCAGAACCTTCTGACCACATCCCTATGAACCCCTGTAAGAAAAAACACGTCACGAAGTCGCATCCATGCAGTTACGAAACGTCCCCGTATTCTAGCCGGTTTGATGTCGCATTTGTCTAGGGGCATCGAACAAAGATTGAGATTTGCGCCGCATCCTGCGCACCGACTCATCCATTCGCAGCCGACGGGATTTAAAGATTCGGCCGGCAAGCAAGTTATTCTCGACTTAGATGGTCAAGGCACGGTCGAAATTTCAAAAAACATTGAGTGGGTTGGTGTTGAACAGGACGGTGCGTTTCAGCAGTTCGCGACTGCGACAAGTTCTGACTTGAGTGCGCAAACTTCGGTGCTTCTCGGCCCTCCGTCTCCGGATTTGCCGGAGTCCGTAGCGTTGAATGGCACCGCATACGGCTCTGGATGGCTCGTCTCAGGAGTAGCCCAACTCGACGCATCTCATGAATACACAAGACCAAGTTCTCGATTCCCGGCACCATTCTTTCGCAGCGTCGAGGGTCAAGGGCAAATTGTTCTGGCAACAACTTGCCCGTGGACTGAACTCATGAATTTACGGATCGATGACTCCGAACAACTCCAGCGGGCAAACTGGCGTGTCCAAAACATGAGTGAAGCCACAACTTTGGACAGTGCCTTTCCTGATAACACCTCTCTTTCGGCCACCGTTGCCAGTCATTTGAACGAGTGTGCATTCGACGTATGCCTACCGCGAGGTCATTCTGGAATCATTATCGAACGGCTCGCTGACCACTTTCATGGCCGCCAAAGAGCCAGAGTGTTGATCGATGGTCATCCCGTAGGATGGTGGAGCGAACCAACGCAAGACCGTGAACGCCGATGGCGATGGGGTCGATTCGGTATCGGTAGTGAAGTTTTGCCCGTTGAAGGCACGATCCGGATCGCGATTGATCCACCTGCCGGGGCACCGCTTTGGTCCATCTCGATGTATCGGCTATTTGTTGCGGGTACCTAATCAGAAAACTCGCAAAACGTGGAATCAACTTTCTGAGAAGCAAGAATTCTCAAGGGGAAGGCGTGATCGGTTCTATCGGATACGGGATATTGGCGTTGGTCGTAGGCGCACTACTTACGGGATTAGTGGCAATGTTCCGTCCCATTCGTGCCCAGGATGAGTGGAAGCCCTGGAAGTGGATTCTGGCTATGGCCGCGTTTGCCGGAGTCGCACCCTATCTGTACGCTGAGATCCTGACCAAGATGAAGGGCGGAGACATGGCCAACGCGATCGAGTCCGTAACTGAAGAAGCGGAGATCGCGGGTAAGCCCTCGTACTACAAAGTTCTCTCCACGAAGGGTGAGACAGC
>JAHBTC010000040.1 GCA_019638835.1 Fimbriimonadaceae bacterium | reverse complement strand
CCTCTCGCTCCCGTAACTCGCTCTTCTTCGCCCGGGATACCCGCGGGCACATCGGTTCGGGCAAGTGCGATTCGCGCGGCCGTCTCGGCGGCGGTTCCACTGGGGGCATCTTTCTTGTGGTTTCCGTGGCGTTCAATGATCTCCGCACTCGGCATCCACTTGGCGGCTTGTTCGGCGAACGCCATCATCAGGACGGCGCCCAATGCGAAGTTCGGCACGATCAGGGCGGCCCGACCGGCGCGTTCGGCGGCTTGGGCAATCTCATCTCGCCCCGCTTGGTCAATACCGCTTGTACCAATCACCACATTGGCCCCGGCATCAAGTCCGGCCACCGCATTGCTGACTGCTGCAGAAAAATGAGTGACGTCAAACAATACGTCCGGCTTAGAATCCGCAAGTGCAACGGCCAAGTCCTGTAGGATGACGATTCCCTCAGAGACTTCTTCACCCAACCCAACGGTGTCGACCGCACCCACTTGCTCAAGATCGTTCGCTTCCGCGATGGCGAGTGCCGCTTCCTTCCCCATTCGCCCGGCCGCACCCGTCACTAAGACCCGCGTCATCACTGCGCTTCTACCCGTTCCAAGAGCAGATCACCGCGCCGAAGACGAAGCAATTTGCCTTTGTCGTCCACCCAGGAGATGCTTTCTCCCTCTTCGATCCGGTGAGCGTTCACCATCTGGCCAAGGCTCGGGATCTGTTCTGGCCCCCGATAAAGAACGGTTTCTGTCACCCAGTCACCAATATCGGTATTGAACCTGGCATACGTCCACCGGGTGCCGACCTGAGGGCGTGAACGATAAAACCAGAACACGTGCACCGCCGCGATTGACGTACCATCCGGTATGGAGACCATCTTTGCCGTATCGTTGTCCCGCTTCCACTCCACTTGGGTTGAGGTGTAACTCGCCACGACCCGATTGACGGTTCGACCATTATCGGTCACCACCAGTTGCCGGATCGGGGTGCCGTACGGGTTGTAGGTGGTCTCCTGCGTCACTTTGACACCACCGTTCACCGCTCGAATGCTCATTACGACCGAAACGACCAGTCCACCGTCCGTGGTCGGCGACTGCTTGACTTTCGCGGTAACCGTTTGGTTGGCCCACTTTCCTGCTAAATCTACTTCTGTTGGTTCAGGAACCAACGCAAGGGCGGCGATCAACGTGATCATGTCTGAAGAATAGACTGCGCGGCCGCCATACCCGCTTCATAAGCGTGTTCTATACGTCCCCCGGTCGTTCCATCACCGCTCACGATAATGGGCCGACCGGGAGCATTCAGTGCCGCAAAGGAAATCGTGGACTCCGGCTGACTGTACTTCCACCTCTTGACTTCCGCAACTTCGGGTTCAACAAACTCGTCACCCAGTAATCGCTGAATATCCACCAGCACATCCTTGATGATCCGGTCGTCTTCCGTCTTGTCGTTTCGGCGACTGTAGGCGGGCCCCATTTGAGCGACGAGGGCCGTGTGTCCTGCCGGTGCTCGCCCTGGAGATTTGAGCGTTTCAACGCTTAACCATGTGAGAGGATGTAACTGGTCGGGATCCAGGATAGCGTGGTACGGCGCGTCGAATGGCACCGCAAACCCGAGCAGAATGCTAAGGCAGGGGCGATAGACGGAAGCCGTCAGAAGTCGCGGATCTTTTGCGCTTTGCAACAGCGTTTGGGCTTGCGGAAGGGGGACGGCGAGAACGGCACGATCAAAGACCTGGTCGTGGACAAAGACTCCGCCATCTCTCGGCAACTCCATCGCCGAGATCTCGGTTTCGAGGCGAATGTCGAGTCCGGTTGCGAGTCGCTTTCCGATCTGATTGATTCCGCTCTCGTACACATAGCGCGGGATGCGGTTCTTCATGGGATCGCCCGGCTCAATGCGCCCGTATACGTGAGTGTAAATCGGTCGCTCGATTCGTATCAGCCCTTGCGTGCTGATCTCGGACATCATCACGGTCTCAAGCGCTCGTCCTCGAGGAGTGATGCTCGTCGCCCCGGTATCAAATGTGTAAGGTCCGACCCGCCGGGTCGCGGCCCGACCACTAAATCCTTTAGATTTCTCGAAAATGACGGTCTCAACGCCCGCTTGATGCAGGAGTCTCGCGCATGCGATCCCTGCTATGCCCGCGCCAACGACCGCAACTTTCAAACAGCCACCGTCTGTTCGGCCATCACCGCATCTGCGGCAAGCCTTCCACTCAAAACGGCCCCGTCGATGCTGCTGTAGACCGTGTACTCGCCGGCCAAATAGAGCCCTTCCTTTTCGGTCTTGAGGGGAGGAAGGCTCTCTTGGAATCCCGGCTTCTGGACCATCTGCGCTTTTTGCACACGATCAACGCGAAGAGGACGCCACTTTTGGGTTTCGAGGTTCGGGAACCAAGACTTGACTTCGTAACGGGCGGAACCTGCGATGTGATCATCCGTGCCTTCGGGAATCCCATTCATGCTCACCGCAACCAAATGGTTGTGTCCGTCGCCGTATTCGCTCGCTACTCGGCTCATCACCGCAAGATGGCTGACATGACCGACTCGGTTCCCATTGACGACGAGCATGGGTTCGTCCGTAGGCCGATCCGGCGCAGAGTAGTAGACAGTGGTTGAGGAGGAAAACTCGGACGGAATGTTGATTCCTGTGAGGGTGGAAGCGATGGCCGAATCGGTGGCGACCACAACCGCCGATCCATGAATCACTTCGCCTGTACTGAGTTTCACTCCGGTCACGCGACTCCCCTCCGTAACGAGCGATTCGACGCGAGAATTGAAGCGGAAGCAGCGAACCGGGATGTCTGCCGCCACTTGTTTTGGAATCTCCTCAATACCTTTCGCAGGGATCGTTGTATTGCCTTCGTTGAGCATCTTCCAAACGAACGCAAACATGCGGGCACTAACATCAAGTGAACGGCTAAGGAAAATGCCGCCGAAGAAAGGTCGGGCGAATCGCTCCAAGAACTTCTCGCTAAACCCGTGGTTTCTAAGATATGTCTCGGCCGATTCGTCGGGGATGCTCCAGACCTCGTCATGACTCATCGCCTTGAGTTCGGCGTTGAGCCCGAGGACGCGAAGTTTATCGTTCACGGTGAGGAACGATGAGAACGCCATCTGAATTGGCAAATCACGGTTGACTTCGTGAATGTCGTTGTCCCACACAATCAGCGCGCCGGGCTCAAACGACTGCAAGCGAAGTGCTGACTCATTCAACTCAGATTCAGTGTGGGGATAGGCATCGAAGTAGACCTGGAATCCACGATCCAATCGAAAGCCATCCACGAGGTCGGTCTTCATGCGACCACCTGGGCGATCTTCGGCCTCGACGAGGAGTACTTCGTGACCGTTTCGATACAGTCTCCGAGCGCAAATCAGGCCCGCGAGCCCTGCGCCAACCACCAAGATGGGCCGATCCATAGACGACTTGAGTTTTACCTCTCCCCAGGCTAAGCGGCTTCGGGCCGAATTCGTTGGCCGATAAAGAAACCAAGGGCTGCGGCCGCGATCCCAAGGACGACGGATGCAAGAATCAAGAAGGCGAACATACCGTGCTTGCCAGTCCGCCAAAGTTCTACGAGCTCGTAACTGAACGCGCTAAAGGTAGTGAACCCACCCGTGAATCCCGGTCCCCAAAAGAGAAATGCCCGTTGATCGCTCGCGCCCCATACGGCGACAACAAAGCCGAGGATAAACGAGCCAATCAGATTCACGACGAGGAGAGACACCAGATTAGGTTGCTGCATATGGGACATCCAATACGAGATGCCATAACGCGAGACGCCCCCAAAACCGGCACCTGCGAACACGAGCAGGCAGTCTAAGGGGCGCATTCTCTTCGCCTAGTTGAGTCGGATTCGCTCGCGCGGGGCGGGCGACTCATTGACGTCAATCTCGGCCTTACCTCGCTCAATCGTAGCCAAAACGCGGCCCACAACCGATTCGAGATTGGCCAAGACATCATGAGCGTATTGATCCGAGCCGCGACGCATTTGCGCTGCATCTCGGTCTGCCGCATTGCGAATCTCTTCAGATTGCGACTTGGCAAGCTTCAGAATCTCGCTGTCGGCGAGCATCTGCTCTTGCTGGAGGCGGGCTTGTTGCGAGATCCGGTCGGCTTCGGCTTGCGCTTCATCAACCATACGCTGAGCCTCCCGCTTCGCATATTCAAGCAGACTATCCGACTCGGATTTGGCCTCACTCAGCATGCGTTGCCGCTCACGTGTGAGCGAAGAGGCATCCTTCAGTTCCTTTGGAATGCAAGCGCGAACCTGACGAACCTTCATTTGCAGTTCGTCGGCGCGGAAGCCAAACGCTACGGGACCGAAAGATTTGACACGATTCATCATCTCGCTCAACTCTTCGAGGTGAGCAAGTACGTCGGTGGTGGGGTCAATGCGATGAGCCATGGGAAAAGCCTCCGCAGGCTATTCTTACGATTGTATCACGTTGTAAGTCGCAGATTAGATTCAGCCTATGGGGATAACTGGGCCAGAATTAACTTTTCTACGACAGGAGGAACGAAGTGCGAAAGGTCTCCGCCCAGCATTGCCACCTCGCGTACTACGGAACTTGCGAGGAACGAATACTCTTCGCGCGCAAGCAGAAACGCTGTCTCAATTTCGGGTGCGAGTTGACGATTGGCAAGTGCAACGCGGAACTCGTAATCAAAGTCCGTCACTGCGCGCAGTCCGCGCACTAAAATCCGGCAATCTCGCGAGCGTGCAAACGTCACCAAAAGCCCCTCAAACGTCTCCACGGTCACATTCGGGAATGGCTCGACTAGTTCGGTGAGTGCCGCAACCCGATCCTCATTTGAAATAAACGGGGTCTTCGTTGTATTGACACCCACTCCAACAATCAAGTGATCAAAAAGGGTGCTCGCTCGCTCAATCAGATCCAAGTGGCCCCGCGTTGGCGGATCGAACGAGCCGGGGTAAATCGCCGTTTTGGTCAAAACTCACCTACATTGGCATATGGCCAGGGACCAAACGCGAGATCATATTGTTCGTTGGGGAAGGTGTGTGCCGCATGTGCCAAGTGGTGTGAACTCGGTGACATTTGGGCATCCGCACTCCCCCAAACGTACGCACTTGACCCTCCAAAAGATGGCACTACGGTCCAGTACCACCCCGTATTCCTGAACACCTTGCCAAATAGATCTAGCGCGGCATCACGACTGTAAGGGCAAAAAACTGGGTTGTCGGCCTGCGTAACGACGATTCCCCCTTCCGCCAGACATCGCAGCAAATCGGTGTAGAACTCTTCGGTGTAGAGCATCTCGCTAATCGCTCCGTCTTCGCCCTCATACACATCCGTTCCATCTACGATGATTAGGTCAAACTTTTGGTCTAGCGTCTTCACGAAAGGAAATGCATCTCCGATCGTGAGTTGCACCCGAGGATCTTGCAGTGCTCCTCCGGCAAGTTCGGGCCATCCTTCTTCCGTGACCTGAATCACCTTTTCGTCGATCTCAACCATAACGATCTGCTCTAAACGAGTGTCGCGAACAAGTTCCCGTACGGTCGCTCCATCGCCACCGCCGACCACAAGGGCGGACTTGGGGGTGGCAAGGTTGGCAAGTGGAAACTGAACCAAACCCTCGTGATAAACACGCTCGTCAAGTTCGGTCAATTGGATGTGGCCATCGAGGAGCAGGATCCGGCCAAAACAAGGGGTCTGATGGATCTCGATATGCTGAAACCTGCTCTCGGCCTTAGCAACGAGCGCGGACGATTCCACGTTTACCGAGAACTTAGTTCCACGGATGGGAAAAGTCAAGTGGCCCGCCATGCCCTGAGGTTACCAGTGACCCTTACAGAGGTTTGGCTAAACTCCTGATCTAGATGCGCGTCGCTCTGGGCTCTGACCACGCCGGATTCGTATACAAGAACCTCCTGGCGGAGTTAGTTCGTTCGGAAGGTCATACGGTGACCGATTTAGGAACCTACAACGACGAGCCATGCGACTATCCCGACATCGCTCGCGCGGTGGCGGAATCCATCGCCCGTGGCGAGAGCGATAGGGGAGTCTTGCTTTGCGGAAGTGGCATCGGGGCCTCGGTTGCAGCGAATAAGGTGCCGGGAATTCGAGCCGGCAACGTCAGCGATATCTATAGCGCGCATCAGGGCGTGGAGCATGACGACATGAACATTCTCGTGCTTGGCGCTCGAACCCTGGGGATTGAGGTTGCAAAGGAGTTGGTGCGCGGATTCTTGAAGGCCCAATTCTCTGGAGAATCTCGCCATTTGAATCGTCTGAACAAGATTGAAGACATCGAAAAAGATTACGGAAAAGGTACGAAATGAACCCTTTACAAAAACTGCATACCCTTGGGCAATCGCCTTGGCTTGATTTCATCCGCCGCGATTACGTCCGCGATGGTCGTCTGGCTCAACTGCGCGACGAAGGCATTCGAGGGGTCACCAGTAATCCCGCGATTTTCGAACAAGCGATCGCCGGAAGCGACATTTACGACGAAGAGATTCAGCGTCTGGCTGCCGAGGGCCACGACGCCATGACGATCTACGACATACTCTCGGTCGGCGACGTCGCTTCGGCCGCAGACGTTTTCCTGCCTGTGTGGGAAGCGAGTGACGGGCGGGACGGCTATGTGAGCCTTGAGGTTTCGCCCCTGCTTGCCCACGATACGAATGCGACGATCGCCGACGCTCATCGTCTTCACCGTGCGGTCAATCGGCCAAACGTGATGATCAAGATTCCGGCGACATTGGGGGGAGTTCCGGCAATACGCCAGTGTCTTTCCGATGGCATTCCGATCAACGTAACTCTCTTGTTTGGGCGCGAACGGTACGCAGCCGTGATGCAAGCGTATGCCGACGCGATGCAAGAGCGAGCCGACAATGGACGCAATACCGACATTGCATCGGTCGCATCATTCTTTGTCAGCCGCGTAGATTCATTGCTAGACCCCCGGTTGGAGGAAAAGGGCCGTGGTAACCTTGTGGGAGAATTAGCGGTGGCCAACGCACTTGCCGCCTACGGTGACTTCCGCGAGTTTTTCGACGGTCCGGCATTTGAAGGTCTTCTCGCGATCGGCACTCCGGTTCAGCGTGTCCTATGGGCGAGCACAAGCGCAAAGAATCCGGCCTTTTCGCCGGTCAAGTATGTCGAAGCCCTGATTGGGCCGGACTCGGTCAATACTATGCCGCTCAACACCATCGAGTCATATCTTGAAATGGGTAAACCGGAAGACCGGGCGGCTGAGGGCGTGAGCAGAGCACGACAGATCCTCGCCGAAGCAAAGCAGATTGGCATCGACACTGAGGAAGCGGCAAACGAACTGGAATCCGATGCGGTGCAGAAGTTTGTAGACCCGTTCCAAAAACTGATCTCAAGTATCGAAGCCAAGCGCCTAACTTTCGCTTAGGCAGACGCAAAGTCGCCTCCACTGGAATCTTCCGAGTGGAGGCGAACTCCTTTTAGCTGTTGCCCGATTTGAGGGCGTCTCTGATTTCGGTCAGAAGTACAACTTCGTCGCTCGGTGCGGCGGGTGCCTCTTCTTCCTTCTTCTTCATGCGGTTCATCGCTTTGACAACGAGGAACAAGGCGAATGCCGTGATCAAAAACTTGATCAGCGCATTGATGAAGACCCCGTAACTCAAGACGACGGCCCCTGCCTCCTGGGCCGCCGCAAGGGTCAGGTAAGGACCGGGTGCCGCCCCTTCTTTGAGCACGGCAAACTGGTTCGAAAAGTCTCCGTTGAAGAGCAACCCGATCAGCGGCGAAATGATATCTGCCACTAACGAACTGACTACTGCACCGAAAACGCCGCCGATGATGACACCGATAGCTAGGTCAACCATGTTGCCTTTGATCGCGAACTCTTTGAACTCTTTCAGCATCAAGAACCTTCTCTCCCCGACCTATGTTACGCGAAGACTTACACTTCGCGCAAAAGAGATTCGTATAGTTCGTTCTTACTGACCGTCGCGACGCCCAATTTGCCGACCACGATCGCCGCGGCACGCATGGCGAGATGACTCGCGGTAGCAAGATCTGAACCCGTGGCCAAGGCCATGGTGAGAGTTGAAACCACCGTGTCTCCGGCTCCTGCCACATCATAAACTTCAAACTGCTTGGCGGGAACCGCGACGGGGTCACTCCCCGCCGCAAATGCGACCATGCCCTTTGCGCCGCGAGTGATGACAAGCACACCGACATTGAGTCTCGCCCTGAGTTTCGTGCCGTGATCAAGTAGCGACGCTTCGTCCCGGAATTTTTCGCCGCAAATCGCCTCGGCCTCTCCCTGATTGACCGTCACCAGATCGGCCCCGACGAAGAGTTCCCCATTCTTCGGTTTCGCGTTGACGGTTCGTACACCGACACCATCTGACAACGCAGCGTCGGCGATCTTTTTTGTAATCAGCCCTTTTGCATAATCGGAGATGAGGGTGGCATCGCCGTTACGTCGGGCTTCCTGCAGAACCTCCACCATTCTCGCTTCGACCAACCCATTGATCGAGTCACGCACTTCACGATCAATGCGGACCACTTGCTGACCTTGGGTCACGACACGCGTTTTCACCGTTGTGGGGCGATCTTTGACTCGGATGATGCCGCTCGTATCCGCGCCTCTTTCCTTGAGATTGGCAACGAGTCGATCTCCCGCGTCATCCTCGCCGCATACGCCAACGACTCGGACGCTTGCGCCTAGCGAGATGAGGTTGTTCACGACGTTGGCGGCGCCGCCAGGAACGGCTGTGTCTTTTTCGACCTCGACGACCATGACTGGCGCTTCGGGTGAAATGCGGGTGGCATCACCCCAATAGTAGGTGTCGAGCATGAGGTCACCGACAACTGTTATCCGGATGTTTGTGAATCGCTCGCACGCCCGCAGAAGATCACATGACCGCATCGAATGCAAAGTATGCCCAATATTCTTACGGGGACTGCTTCAAATCTTGGATTCGCTCCATCGTATGGCTGGATGAGTGCCCATCGAAGAATCGCAAAACTCGCACTTCACCGCCATAAGAGCGAACGACTCTCGCCTCTGGAAGGTCTTCAATGCGGTAGTCACCGCCTTTCACATGGATATCCGGTTTGAGCGTCTCAATCAGGTGCGAAGGAGTGTCCTCCGAAAAGATGCAGACGGCATCAACTGACTGCAAAGCGAGAAGAATCTCCGCTCGCTGCTCCGCCGGATAGACCGGCCGGTCTGGCCCCTTCAGTCGCCGAACTGAATCATCCGAGTTCACACCTACAATGAGGCGGTCACCGAGGGATTTAGCTTCCGTAAGGTAGCGCACATGCCCCACATGGAGAAGATCGAATACTCCATTTGTAAAGACAATCCGGTCGGTATTGGCGCGCCAATTCTCGACACACTGGAGAGTGGTTGGCAAGTCAGGCGTTGGCATCATTGCCGAGCACCTCGGTCATTGTCTTCTTCAATTCTGACCACACTCGTTCGCTTGTGATACCAGCCAGACACGGATGCCCTTCGACTGAGCAAACCGACTTCCCGCAGCCTCCGCACGGAACGTGATGGCGAATAATGGAATGCCCTTCACCAAGGGGCTCCCATTGCCCCGTGTAGTAGTTGTCGGCATAGATCGCGACGCAACGCTTTCCAATCGCCGCTGCTAAGTGGGTCGGACCCGTATCGAGACCGAAAAACCCCTCTGTGCGATCCAATAGTGCGATTGTCTCGGGAATCGTAAGCTCACCGCAAGTATTGACCCCATGGCCCAGGTGATCTACCATTGCGTCGGCATCCCCTCGTTCATTTGGACCGCCGATAAAGACGGGAATGACTCTGGGAAATGCATTCTTCATCTGATCCAGTACCCGCACAAAGTTGGATTGCGGCCACTGTTTCGCTTCTTGTGCTGTGTTGAGTGTGACTGCCCACAAGGTATGTCCCTCCAGACCTTTATCCTTCAGATAGGCTGCCACCTTATCAGCGGACTCGGGCAAAACACCGAGCAGAGGCGGATGACAATCTACGGCCTCATCTATTGCAATCCCATCCGGAACGAATCGTCGCAAACGGAGGCAAGCCTCATGTTCGGCACGATTCTCTTCGGGATGAAAAGCATTGTCAGGTACTGGTCGGAACCCGTATTGCTCGGTCAGCCCAATCATGTGAAAAAACAAAGAGTCGCGACGAATCTGCTGTATCGTTCGTTGTGCCGGAGCAACGTAGGCAACTGCCCGAAAATTTCCCTCGTGGATGGATCGTCGGATTGAGAAATACGTACTGAGCACTGATCCTCCTGACGGTCGAGCGTAAGTAATGTAGCCGTCTGCGGTCCCGGCAGCGCGAAGCATCTCGAACGGCATCGGCCTCGTGCCAGGCAGTGATTGTTGAAGAACGTGTAGTTCCGAATCAGGCCCAAAGTGACGCTTGAGTGCATTGAATGCCGGCACTGAGACAACGGTATCGCCAATCGATCCGATTTGGAATACTAGGATGCGCTTACCCATCAGGATTGGAGCCGCGCTTCGGCCACCTCAATTAGGATGTGAAGGATCAGCATCTGCACTTCTTGGATCCGATCGGACGTCTTCCCGGGGGCGACCATCGCGAAGTCGCACAGCGAGAGGAGTGGACCTCCTCCTCGTCCGAGCAGTCCCACGACATTCACGTCACGCTCCTTTGCCTTCAGTGCCGCCAAGACCAAGTTTTGACTTTTCCCAGTCGTCGAAAGAAGCAGAAGGATGTCTCCGGACTTCGCAAACGCTTCGACCATCCGCGCGAAAACGTGATCGAATCCGTAGTCGTTTCCAACACAGGTGAAGTGCGTTGCTTCACCGAGAGCCATCACGGGGTAGGCGCGGCGATCATCGCGAAATCGCCCCGTCCACTCTTCCGCGAAGTGAAGGGCGTCGGCCATACTCCCTCCATTCCCGGCCACCAGGATTTTATTCCCCGCAGAAAGACAGGATGCAAAACACTGTCCAAGTTCGGCAATTTGCCCAATCAGCGTTTCGTCGTTCAGAAGTTCGTCGATCACACGATGAGCTTCAAGAACTGCTTCCTTGACCAGTTTCTGCATGACGTACGAAACTTCGAAGCAATCCCCCGAAATCGCCGTTAGGATAGCGTATCCCGACCATGACCAATAGGTTCTCGCTCAATTGCGTGGCACCGGCGGTCAAAAAAATGCCCCGGCACGAGGGCCGGGGCGAGAGTTGGACCAGTAAAGAAAGCGTCTACTGCAACTTGGCGGTGCGCCGCCGAATGAACGATGGAATATCCAAGTCAATCTCGGCGATCGGCGAAGGGATATCCGGCTCCACTTCCGGGACATCGGCCAGGACGGGTTGAATCGTTCGGAGTTCAGGAGCGGCGTGAGGCTTTTCATCGGCATAAACGCGAGAGTCTCGGGGACGCTCTGCATTTGGATCAAACCCGGCGGCCACGAGAGTCACCTTCACTGAATCCCCGAGCGAGTTGTCTACGGTCTGACCCATATAGATCGCGGCATCTTCCGCATCGGCAATCTGCTGGATGTACTCCATTACGTCTTGCACTTCACCCATGCTGAGATCGGGGCCGGCGGCAATGTTCACGAGGATTCGTTTCGCGCCCGCCATGTTGTGGTCCATCATGGGCGAGTGGACGGCCATCTCGGCGGCGCGTCGTGCGCGTCCCTCACCGTTGGCTTGACCGAGACCAAGCATTGCGACACCCGCGTCCTTCATCACGGCGCGCACGTCGGCAAAGTCAACGTTCACCATGCCTGTCTCGAGGATGATGTCGCTGATCCCTTGAACACCCTGTTGCAACACGCTGTCTGCGAGCAAGAAAGCATCCTTCAGAGAGACTTTTTTATCGGCGACGTCAAGGAGTCGCTGATTCGGAATGACGATCAAAGTGTCTACTTGTTGGCGAAGCTTCTCTAAACCTTCGAGTGCAAGCCGCTTTCGTTTTGGACCTTCGAACTCAAAGGGAGTCGTAACAATCGCAATGGTTAGGATGTCCATTTGCCGCGCGAGTTTTGCCACGACCGGTGTCGCTCCGGTGCCGGTCCCGCCACCCATACCTGCGGTGATGAACACCATGTCTGCGCCATCCAAGAGCGATTTGATCGCACGTTCACTCTCAATGGCAGAACGCTCTCCAATCGTCGGATCTCCCCCCACACCTAGACCACGGGTGGTGTACTCGCCGATGATCAAACGTGAGTTTGCGTTCGTCGCACCAAGGGCTTGGCGGTCCGTGTTCAACACGACAAGGTCAACACCTTCTCGGCCATTCTCGGCGAGTCGGGAGACGGCATTTCCGCCCCCACCACCGATGCCGAAGACGCGCAACACCGCGCGAGTTTCAAACAAGTTCACAGGGTTCATTGGTCCAAGACACGCTGAAACAGGTTCAACGCTAAGGTTCGGACGGAGGAGTTCGGCCCAAAGGCGCACACTTGGACCTTCGCCACAAGAAAGTTTTCCACAGGCATCAGGTAAACCCACCGAATGGTGAATCGGTGGGTGTGGATAGGACTCGTATTGCTTGCGGGCTGCCAACCCTCGCCAATGGAGACGGCAAAGCCACCCAACGGAAACGAGAAGACGACGACAAGCGAAAAGTTTGCTCAAGCCCTGCTCGACCGAGACTTCGTGACCGCATACGATTTGACCACCAAGGATGAGAAGACGGTTGGCTCACCACAGACACTCGTTGCTCGAACCGATGTGATGTACGCCCGAACCAAGCTTCCCGACGGTCGGGCTTGGCGTCCTACTCGTATTGATCCCGCCGAATTAGCGACCCTGCCCACTCTGGATGAGTTGAATCGGAGGTTTGCGATGGAAATTTCGCCTGAGAAAGTTGGAAAGATGGAGTATGTGATCGTTCCATTCCGGGGGGACGATGATCCAAGCGGATTTGTGCCGCCTATCCTTCACTTGCTCCTTGAGGATGACCGAGTTGCGTACTTCGCGTTTGAAACGCCGCGCTATGCGCGCTATAGCACGGTTAGAATAGATCTATGCCTTGTCGGTTTGGCCTTGCCCAAGCCCGAGTACCAGCCAAGAAGTGGTCGGTGCGTACGGATTTGTTGGACCGACTGGAGTCGGCCCGACAGATCATTGAGGACCGTCTGGACGAGCAGATCCCAACGGGAGAGTTAGCCGAAGCCGCATGCCTTTCGCCTTTTCATTTCATTCGGATGTTCCATGCGACCTTCGGGATATCTCCCGCGCAGTATCGCTCCAAGAGGAGATTTGAGAAAGCGCAAGAGTTGCTCAGGCAGGGCCACGCCGTGGGATGGGTCGCCACATCGGTTGGGCTCACCAGTACGGCATCGTTTTCGCGCGACTTTCGCCGCCGTCGCGGGCGGAGCCCAAAGACAATTCGCAATTCAGGAATAGAAATTGCCACCACAGACCAGCAAGAATCACTCTGATGAACACTCTTTGTCATGTCGAATACTTCGTCACGAATTTGGACCGTAGCCAAGCGTTCTACGAAGGTGTCTTTGGTTGGACTTTCCGTGAGTTTATGGGGGGCACGATGCGCGTCTTCGGGGTAGGCGATACCCATATTGGAGGACTGATGCTCAGGGAGTCAGTGACTCCCAGTGACACTCCATCCCTATGGTTTAAAGTCGAATCCTTGGACGACTCCTGCGCCAAATCTGTTCAACTCGGTGGCTCGATTGTCGGCGAGCGAAGCGAAGTGCCCGGTGTCGGCTGGAGCATCCAAGTGAAGGATCCAGACGGCAATTTGGTCGGATTGGTGCAATACAACTAACCATCCGGTTAGGTGCCACGTGTGTCCCCGAATAGTTCGATCTGCATTCGGGGGCAAAGTCGCCAACCACGTTCCATCACGGGGGCAACGAGGGCTTTCATACGTCGGTTGAGCGTGGCTTGATCGCGTCCCTCGGGCATCAGCATGACGAGATCGGGCCGATGCGGCCCAAGCTCACCGAGCATCGTCTCAATCTCTGCCAGATCATTTAGACCTGAGTCCAGATTCACGACAAACTTGAGTTGATATCCTGCGCGATCCATCATCGCCCGGACGACGGCGGGATTCCATCTACGAGATTCATGTTGCTCAGCCCACGGACCATCGGGAGTCGAGTGCGCCAACTTCGGACTAATCGAAAAAAGTGACGGCGTGATCGGCTGATCAACGGTTCCTGCCGTCTCGATCGTGACTGTTCTCCCCGCATCGATGAGTCCGTTGACTAACGGAACAACTCCGTCGAAGATCATCGGCTCGCCACCAGTTACCACCACATGGTTGATGCCGTGCGAGAGACATTCTTGCAATACGTCCTCAACCGTCCGCACCGGGCCCTCAGGTTGCCAACTCGCGTATGGAGTGTCGCACCAAATGCAACGAAGGTTGCACCCACTTAGCCGAACGAAAACGGACGGTACTCCCATCCAAATTCCCTCGCCCTGCACGCTCGCAAACAATTCGGCGATGCGAAGATTCATTCGAAAAGGGTTTCCCGAGGATCACGTTTACCCAGGGCCGCAAACGCATCCCGCCTCAGGCGGCAGGCATCACATTCTCGGCATGGCGCCCCATTTGCACGTGGATCATAGCAACTCGTCGTCATCGCGAAATCAACTCCGTTAGCCTCTCCTGCTTCGATGATGGCTGGCTTCGTCAGTTGCATCAGTGGCGTAGCGATGGTCATTCTTTGTCCTCCTGAAACGGTTGCTTTCGTCGCGAGATTGGCCATTTGCTCGAACGCGGCCACATACTCTGGTCGGCAATCAGGATATCCGGAGTAGTCAACGGCATTCATTCCCGCAAAGATCGTCCGCGCACCGACCACTTCGGCATATGCGAGTGCAAGGCTGAGAAAGATGGTATTCCGGGCAGGAACGTAAGTGACCGGTACATCACAACTGGGGCCAGCCTTTGGAACCTCGATTTCGTCCGTCAAGGCGGAACCACCAAACAGGCGCAAGTTCACCTCTGCCGTACGGTAATCCTGCACACGAAACGATTCGGCAAGTTTCTGGGCACATTCAAGCTCAACAACGTGACGCTGTCCATACGAAACGCTCAATGCGAAGACCTCAAAGGCTTCAGCGCTCGCTAAGGCGAGACAGGTTGCGCTGTCCATTCCCCCACTCAGCAGCACTACCGCCCGCTTCATCCGCGTCAGTCTACAGGAGGGGCTACGGCGTCATCTGAGACGCGAGGCGCCGTCCATTCTCGGTGAGAAGCAGGTGGTCGCCGCGACGTTCCATCCAGCCTCGATCAACCGCCGAACAGACCGCCCCCTGTGCTTGACGGGAGTCCCATCCAAGTTCAGTCAGGAGATGACCAAAGATGCTTTCTTGGTCTTCACCCGCCGTTCCTTGGTGGGTCTGTAAGTGCACAAGGAGAGTGAGGGCGTGAACCGACTCCCGTTGGCGCTTTCGCTGACGAATCGCCCGCAACCCTGCCGCCCGGGGTCCGAAAAGAACCGAACCGAAGACCGCAACCCCGAGAACCGCTACGATTGTCCCACTTGGCGACCAATCCGGGGCCCAAGCAATTGCTAGCCCGCCGAATCCGGCCAGGCCACCGATGAGAGGAGAAAGAACCAGCATCGCCCCCAGACGTGACGTCCACAACGAAGCAATCGCCGCCGGAATCACCAGAACGCCAACGGCAAGGACTGCGCCAACCGCCGAAAAGGTGATGACCAAAGTGAGACAAGTGAGGCCAAGAAAACCCCATCGGAGCCACGCAACCCGCTGAGGATCAAGGTCAGGCGATTCTGGAGCAAAGGTGGTTAGGCTCAATTCTTTGCGGAAGATCAAGACGAAAGCGACTTGGAGGATGGCAACCAGTGAGAGCGTCCAGATCGCTACGGGGCCCAAGTCTTTGCCACCCACGATCAATCTGTCATCCAGCGCGAAGACGATGTCACCGTAAAGGACCGCATCAGCGTCAAGATGAACGTTTTGAAATCCGCGAGAGATGAGCGCAACTCCGAGCGCGAACATCACGGGAAAAACCAGACCGAGGGCGGCATCAACCCGGATACGGGCTCGCTTCTCAAGCCATTCCACCAGCGCGACGGTGACTAATCCTGCTAAAACGGCACCGGCCGCCCCCGCCCACAGTGCGGGGCCCTGGGCGACAACAAATCCGACGACAAGCCCAGGCAGCAATGCGTGACTGATCGCATCACCAAGCATAGCGACCCGACGAAGAACCACGAACACGCCCGCAAATCCAGCGACTGCTCCGACGAGGGCCGCGAGCAAGGCGATCGTGAACATCAAATTCATGGCGTGGCCTCCGGTCGGAACTTGCGCACCAGAACCCCTCTCTCCTTCCCGAACAGAACGGAAATGACCACGACGACACCGAGCCCAAGGACGACGACCGGTCCGGTCGGGATTCCCGGTGCAGCCGACGCCCCGGCCGCGCCGATCACCCCGGCGAATCCGCCAATGGCACCGGCGAGAATCAAGAGCCCAGGAAAAGATCGCACCCAAGGACGAGCGGCCAAGGTAGGCGCGACGGCGAGTGCCGATGTGAGGACCACTCCAACGGCCCGCAAACCAACGATGATTGAAGCGACGAGAAGGGCCGTGATCAACCAGCCGATGGTTCGTTCGCGCCAACCCACCGTTTCGGCATAAGTAGGGTCAAAAGTCAAGACCGTCAACTGCTTGTGAAAGAGGGTCGCAACCAACAACCCGAGAATCCCGACAGCCGCCATGCCCCCCACCTGATCGAGAGTCAGTCCGGCGGCCTGACCAAAAAGCAGATGATCAAGACCCGCCTTTGCCGCGTTCGGGCTCCGATTTGCGATGGTGAGAAAGAGCACTCCGATCCCGAAGAACACGGTGAGGACCGTCGCCAAGATCGTACCGCTATCCCATTTCGTGGTCGCTCGCAAGCCGCGCACCGCCCATGCTCCTAGAAGGGCCGCCCCACCGCCCCCAATCCACAGCAACATGTCCGTCCGGGCTCCGGTGAGGAGGAATCCGAGAACGACACCGGGAAGGGTTGCGTGGGACAGGGCGTCGGCGAGAAGCGCCTGTCTTCGGAGTACGGCATACGCTCCCAACGTCCCCGAAGTTACGCCAAGCACCGCGCATCCAGTAGCAACGCTGAGCAGAGTGTAGTCGAGGTTCATGGCCGTTAGCGAATCAGTTCGAGTGAGACTGGTCGCCCTGCATAGGCCGCCTTGACGTTTTCGCTCGTGAGAACTTCCCTCGTCTTGCCGACGTTTCGAATCTGCACATTGAGGAGAACCGTGTCTTCAAAGTACTCAGGCGCAGTTTCGAGGTCATGATGAACGGCGGCTACGGTGCGCCCGGCTTGGACTAACTCGCGTAAGACTGACATAACCGTCGTTTCCGTCGGCGCGTCCACCCCCGCAAGGGGCTCATCCAGCAAGATGAGTTGGGCGTCCTGGGCAAGCGCTCGGGCAAGGAACACTCTCTGCTGTTGCCCCCCAGAGAGTTCGCCTATTTGGCGTCTGGCAAGGTCTGCCATTCCCACTCGCTCAAGTGCGTCGATGGCGCGTTGTCTTTCGGCCGCACCCGGACGTCGAAACCAGCCGAGACGCGCGAACGTGCCCATCAGAGCAACATCGTGAACGCTTGCCGGGAAATCCCAATCCACGTTTGCCCTTTGAGGGACGTAGGCCACTTCATTGCGAACGGCATTCAGCGGGCGACCAAAAAAGGAAACGGTTCCCGCTACGCGAGGAATCAATCCAAGTGAAGCTTTAAGCAGGGTGCTTTTTCCCGCTCCGTTCGGCCCGACGATTGCGGTCAACGTGCCGGGAGCGAGGTCAAGGTCCACGTCCCACAGCGCAGGCTGATCACCGTACACAACGGTCAAATCGCGAACACTGAGGGCAGGAGTGATGCTCATTTGAGTGCGCCAGCAATAAGATTGACGTTGTGGCGGAACATTCCGACGTACGTTCCTTCCGTTGTTCCGGCATCGCCCATTGCGTCGCTGTACAGGGTTCCGGGAATTACAACTCGTCCGCCCTTCGCTTCTACCGCTTTCTTCAAGGCTTCAATCGTTGCGGGAGACACGCTAGATTCAACAAATAGCGCAGGAATTCTCCGCTCCACCATGAAGTTCGCAAGATCGCTGATCTGCCTGACTCCGGCCTCTGTGGCTGTATTCGTCCCTTGAATGGCGCGTACCTCAATACCATATCGCTCACCGAAGTAGTAAAAGGCATCGTGGGCGGTGATCAGGACGCGCCGACTCTCAGGGATCTCGGAAAGCGCCGTCGCTGCCTCCTTATCGGCTAACTCCATTTCTCGAAGATATGCCTCGGCGCGGTCCGAAAACTCCTGTTTGTGTTCCGGTCGTTGCTCGATTAGCGCGTCACGAATTGCCTTTACCGCATGAGCCCATCGCTGTGGGTCATGCCAAACGTGCGGGTCAACCGACCCGGTCGCGGCCATTCGCCTCTCTTCTTCGGGGATAGCTTCACCGACAGATACGCCCGGACGGCCTCGCTCCGCTCTTGACTCAAGGATTTCGCTCAGTTTGCCTTCCAAATGCAGTCCGACCGAGAGTACGAGATCGGCGTCGGCGAGCCTTTCGGCGTCACGCGCACTTGCTTTGTATAAGTGAGGATCAACACCCGGCCCCATAAGAGCTACCGACTCCACTTGGTCCCCGCCGATTGACTTGGCCGCATCGTCAATCATGCCGACCGTACAAAGTACTTTGAGTTTGCTGCTGTCGCTCTCGGCCGCCTTCTGCGGCTGACAGCCACACATCAGCGATCCCAAAATGACGAGCATCCACAAACCACGCATCGTTCGGATTTTAGCCTTGGCTAAGTTTTGTCGCTAGGGCTAAGTTTTGGGGCAACTCGGAACGAAAGCCGACTCGCCCGTAACGATGCGGGTATGACTCAGATTCTATGGCCCGTTCCACTAGCCCCGAGGCAGATGCCCTCCTTGACCAAGAGATCAAAGTTCTTGACAAAGGCTTCGTCCGGCTGGTGGATTATCTGGGGAATGACGAACGAATTGTGCAAGCTGCGCGCGTGAGTTACGGTTCCGGAACCAAATCCTTTCGCCAAGACCGAGCCCTTATTCACTATTTGCTGAGGAACGATCACACGTCCCCCTTCGAACAGGTGATCCTGACCTTTCACTGCAAAATGCCGATCTTCGTAGCCCGGCAATGGGTGCGACACCGAACGGCTCGGCTCAATGAAATCAGTGGTCGCTATTCGATCATGAAGGACGAGTTCTATGTGCCGTCCGTTGATCAGATGCGAGGGCAAAGCGAAGACAACAAACAGGCGCGAAGCGAGGACGTGGTCGCAGACGGCGGCCGCATGATTGACCAAATGGCGGAAGATCAGCGGCAACTTTATAAGCATTACCAAGATATGGTTGCGGGTGGACTTGCACGCGAGATTGCTCGCGCCAACCTACCGCTTTCCCTTTACACGGAGTGGTATTGGCAGATAGACCTCCACAACCTCATGCGATTCCTTCACTTACGCATGGATAGCCACGCGCAGTATGAGATCCGGGTCTTCGCGGAGGCGATGGCCCAGTGTGCCAAGGCAGTTGCTCCCATGGCGTACGAGGCATTCGAAGAACACATCGTAGGGGCCGTACGATTTAGCCGGGCGGAATGTGCGGCGTTAGCGCAAATGTTGTCCGGTGGTGAATCGGGGCTTGATGGGCGCGCACTTGCAATTTTTGAGCAGAAGTTAGCGCGAATGAAATCGGTTAACCCTGCCGAGCCGACCGACGAAATGGCCGCTCCGACCGACTAGCGACCAAGATGCGAGCGGCGGCGATGCCTTCGCGACATGCGGCGGCGAAAGCGAAGTTCAAGGAACTCCCGATTTTCCTCATCCTTGAGCAAATCATCGTCAAGTTGCCGTTCCAATTCTTGCAATGAGATTCGATACTCATCGCCCGTAAACTTGGCCCGCTGACCGATGCGGCGAAGGGCATAGTAAACGCCGGATTTGCCGTGCAGCCAATCGCAGACAGCGAGAAGCGCGGCCTGCTCGTAGTCCGACGGGAATCTCTCCGTGCCATCAAGGAAGGAATAACGAGACTTTCTCAATTGCCAGACTTTCGGGACACGTTTGAGAGCCGTCCTTGAAAGCAGCCAGGGAACTCGTGTTTGCAGTCGCCGCATACAATGAGCTAACGGTGGCTCATTAAAGTGGGTTGCTTTGTTAGGCCGCGTCGCGCAAGTGTCGCGCTAAGTGTCGGCGGGCACCGGCGATTGAGAACATTTCGTCGCGAAGCAGTCGTTTCAGAACGAAGACGCCCTGGATATCTTCGGGGCGGTAGCGACGTTGTCCACCGCGAGTCCGGACAGGATTCAGGTAACCCGCGAATTCGCGTTCCCAGTAGCGGAGAGTATGAACTTCCACTCCCGTGATCTGACTCGCATGGCTAATGCTAACCAGTTGCCCTTTTCCTTGGCGCGGCGTCTCTTCCATCGCTTCCGATGTTCCTCTTGCAGTAGACCGAGCTTGCTCGTCCCCATAGAGAGATTCGGCTGACCCTGGTGAATTCAACAGGGTGCCCAAGATTTTTTAGGTTCGAGCCTACATCACATCGCCCAGGCGGTCGGCACTACCAAGGGCGGGAAGGCGTAACATGAGGTGATGGAGGACGGCTGTCGGTCTCAGGCCGAAGCGTTAGCGCAACTAGACCGCGTCGCGCCGGGTGTCCCCCTGTTGGCGCTCGGTCAGACGATTTTCTGGGATGAACCGATGAAGGCCGGAGTCGCACTAACGGCGGCGGCAAAGTCTCCCGGCAGAAGGTTTATCGCCGGAGTTCACGATACAGATTACTTTGCCAAAGCGCCGGGAACGGCAAAAGTTTCTGGGTACGCAGCACTTCCCCATAACGACACGACAACCCAGGCCCTCTGGAGTGCGGCAGCGGAGTTTTCAACCCTATTCGGTTCAGAAACCGTGGTTACCCGTGACCGATTAGCCGAAGCGGGGGCGTCACTTTCTCGCTTGCAATCAGGTCGCCCTGGACTGATGGAAGAGATTACGGAAGCTTGGGGGTGGCGCGGGCTTGTCAACGGTAGCGACGACGACCGAGTCACGTTTGAAACTCCGCTTGGGCCGGTCTTTCCTGCACTTTATAACACTCTTGAGTGGGCCGTTGATTCCTCCGTTGCCGCTATGACAGGCAAGCGACATAAGGCAGCGCGAGAAGAGGGCGATGAACTTCTCACGATGGTTTGCGACGCGGCTGAAGACCGGTCAACTAGCCTTGCAACGCTCTACGAAAAAATGTTGCCGGGGCTCTACCGATGGATTGCCGCGCGACCAGTTTCGATTGAGACCACTCGGACAAGCGAACTCTTGGCATTCACGCCGGAAAATGCCGCACTACCCCGCTTCCGCGTAGTGAACCTCTTCATCAACCCAGAGACTCGCGCTCGCGCGGAGGCCGCGTACGACACGGCCTTGCGAGGAACCGAGATGTATACGCTTGACCGATTTGGCACGGGCGCACTACCGTTTGATCTCATTGTTCCGGGTCGCGGACGAGGAACTCTTCGCCTTGGCACGCGGGGGCTAGTGATCAATACCCCGACGCCGATTGGCATCGGCTTCAAAAATCCACCCAAGGACGCGATCGAGTTGGCGACGATTCTCCGGCAACATCTCGGAGATGGATTAGTCTTGGTCGGGAAAGCGGTCAGCCTCATCGCGATGTTGGGACAGGAGTACGTCTTCGTTTTCCACGAAGGGGCAAGCAGTTATGTGAGTCGGACTCGCCGATTTCTCCTGAACCTTTCCGAGTTGGGATTGCCTCTCAACGTCCATCCAATCCTGCGGGTGCAGTACGACGCCTGGGCAGCTCTCAATCACGTTGAAGCTTGGTTTAGACTCCCGGAACCACTACGCGGTCCCTTCGGAACCGATGAGTTGAGTGGAACAGGCTTTGCGGCCCGTCTACCTGCTGTTGCCGAAAGGCAAAAGAATCTCCTCCGTGAGTTGGGAAAGCTGAGACGCCCACGCGATTTGATGGCGTGGCTTGCCGCCAAAGTCGATCCCGCGTGGGAGTGCGCCCTTGCAACCGTTGAAGCAGCCCAGTCTGCAATGCTTGGCGTGAAGAGCGAAATTGAAGAGTTACGGATGACAAAACGACGGATCGTGGAGCAAGTCCGAGAACTTCGAGCAGAACGGTCGCGCCTTGAGAAAGAGAAGGGCAAACACTGGCGCGAGAGAATCTTCAATGACGGTGACTTTGGTCAGAACGGGGAGTTTGCCTCCAGTGAAGACTGGGCGCACCGTGAACAGTTTGCGTCCGCGATCAAGAGGACATTTGACGACGAGCGGAAACTTTGGGCGAAGTGGCGTAGAGAGCAGTCGAGACTTGACGAGATCGTCAGTCAGCCGACCCTGATGGAAGCGCGGCGAGTGAGGGACGAGATCGCATTTGAGGCTGAACTCGCACGGGTCCGCCTGATTCGCGAGGCGATCGTTGCCACCGACGGCCTTGACCATGCCAGCCACCGACCCGCCGCGTGGTGGTTCCCGCTTGTCTGCCCCGATGGGACCTGGTTTGAGGCCACCCACGCGACGGCGAAGTATCGTCTTGAACCGCTGACGTGAAGATTCCATTCGCCAAACTCGAAAGCATAGGAAACGACTTTGTGCTTCTGCAGGCCGCCGATCTTGACTGCCACACCGATCTTTCTATCCTTGCCCAACAGCTTTGCGAACGCCGGTTCGGTATCGGAAGCGACGGGCTATTGATTGTGGGAAACGACGAGGAGGGCTGGTGGCTCCGCATGTTCAACCCTGACGGAAGCGAAGATTTTTGCGGTAACGGGCTACGATGCGCCGCGTGGTGGGTGCATCACCGTATGGGAGCGCCGGATGAGTTCTTGTTCTGGCACCGGGGACTGCAAGTTTCTGTTTGGGTGAAAGGTGATGGCGAGGTCTATACCGAGTTGCCGGCCCCTTCCTATGCGCCCGAGGAAGTACCCCACCGACTTCTAGAACCCATCATTGACCAAACGGTTGAAGACGTTCTTGGCTCGGCCTTGACCACGGGATCTACCCACTTTGTCTCGTTCGTTGATCAACTTCCGGATGATGAACTGTTCTGTTCTTTGTCGCCGAAAGTCGAAAATGCAAGCATCTTCCCAGAGCGTACGAGTGTCATCTGGGCCAAATCCGAAGCAGATGGACTTGAACTTCGCATATGGGAGCGAGGCATCGGCGAAACTCTCGGATGCGGTACGGGTGCTACGGCGGCGGCCGTTGACTTTGTTCGTCGACGCGGGCAAGGCGGCGAAATCACGGTTCGCAGCCGGGGTGGGGCCCTGCGAATCCAAGTGGATGCGACCGACAAGCCGGTAAGGGTAATCGGCCTTCCCGAGTTTGTTTTTGAAG
>JAHBTC010000004.1 GCA_019638835.1 Fimbriimonadaceae bacterium | reverse complement strand
TGCTCCGGCGATACGTCTTTACCCAAAGTGAAGTTTTCATATCTTCCTTCAAGCGCAAGCATCATGGTTTCGGCCATGCACGCATAAGACGTCTTGGGCGGAAAGCCGAAGTTGAACCGAAAATCAACCTCGCCCGGAACCGCCACGACACCACCTTCAATGACGAGCACATCAGGTCTCTCCTTTGCCACTCTCACCGATACATCGCGCGGTCGAGCGACATCGCAGACTACGGCTCCCACTTTTAAATGGGCTGGCTCAATGACTTCCGAATCGCTACTAGTCACCGTAACTATGACGTCGGCATCCCGAATCACCTCAATATCGGTTGTCCCACGAGCGTTTGTCAGGGAGACGGCCAACTCCTCCGTTCTTGCTTGATCACGGCCAACGAGATAGGTTCGCGCGAATGAAGGCGAAAGAAGCGTTGCACAGGTCTTACCGATTGAGCCGGTCGCTCCCACGACAGCCAAATGTGCTTCCTCCAGATTGATTCCGAGCAACTCGCATGCCTTCAAAGTGCCTTGGATCGCCGTTGCAACCGTGTAGGAGTTTCCTGTCGTAACCGCAATCGGGCTACGATTCGCAACCGTGATCCCACCGTCTCCGACAACGCTAGTGAACGCTCCGAGACCGATAATCTTGGCCCCTTCCCTGTGGGCCAGTTCCGCACACTGAACAATCCGGTCATAAACCCTTTCAAGAGGCAAAGTCTCGATCATTTGGCGAGGCGTGAGAGGTAACCCGATGAAAACTCCGGAGGCCTCCGATCCATTCTTGCCCGTGATCCCCGTGATCTCGCTCACCAATCTCGGTGACATCTTTGCCATCGCGGACTCCACCCAAGAATCCGGTAGGTACTTGGCAATCGGATACTTCCGAGCCGTGTCCTTGACGGAAATCGGATGGAGCACGAACGCGAATCGGTTCAAGATGCCCGTCAGTCTACCGGGCTACTCAAAGGGATGATGGTGGGGTGCCAGTCTAGTTTCGCCAAGGTCTCTAGGAAGTCGTTTTCTGACACTTGATCGGCGGGCTTTCCTAACATCGCAACGATCACTGCTTCCATCACATTTGTGGCGAAGGTTTCCCCATCTATCACTGGCGTCGTCGTGATGACCTGAGTTGCGCCCGTTGTTCTTAACCAGTCGAGATCGGCACTTCTTACGGTCTGCGTTATCACTGTCTTTCCCGATAGATCATCCGGTGCGTAGCGCCTAATGTAGTGCCAGTCCCCGGCGATCACCGATGCCTCAGCAAATGCCTTGGGGTGCTTCGGGGCCCGGGTTTCTTGTTTCGCACCCGTGGGATAGAACCACTGAAGCGGAAGCTTCGTAATCAAGGGGAGGGCCACATGGGCGATCTTTTTGACGCCTTCATATGAGCGAACTGGAAGCGGGAGTCCAAGACCAAACAGAAGGTCGCCGTAGACCACATGGGCACCGGCCTCATCAAGGGCCTGCGCCATTCCGTATCGGTCAACGGCTGAAACTAATAGAACATGGGTGTTCGGCCAATCAATGACACGCTCCCGACCAAGCCAACGGATCGCTTCCCTCTCCAAAGTGTGTTTCAATCCGGACCCGTCAACAATGGGGGTCTCCTTTACAACGGAAATGAGTGACCGAATTTCCCGAAACTCGTACTTCCTTTCGCCGCTGACGACATAGAGATCTGCCCCACCTATCCCTATAGCATCTACTTCGCCATCCAGATCTTCAAGTAACCGAACGAACGCATCTCGATCTCCATCAGTACCTCTTCGTTCAATCTGATACTCTTCGCCGAACAAAGTAACTATCGCCACTTTGTCCCTCTTGGAAGAACCAAGGCTAACTGAAACGACCCTTTTCAATCTCTATCAGTCCGGAATCACGGCGATGCACTCAATCTCGACATCGACTCCGAGCGGCAAACCCGCAACTGCAACCGTTGATCGGGCCGGAGGCTGATCGCCCATATGCGCACCGTACACGGCATTTACGGTTTGGAAATGCTCCATCGAGCTTAGGAAGATGGTGGTCTTGGCAATGTTGTCAACTCCCAAACCCATGGAGCCAAGCAGCCCTTTGATATTCATACAGACTTGCTCGGTCTGCTCTTCAATCGAACTTACTCGTTTCTCGCCGCTCGGGGTCAGTGGGATTTGACCGCTCAAAAAGACGAAGGTGCCCCGTGCCCTAACGGCTTGAGAATAGGGTCCGATTGCCGCTGGCGCCGCATCCGTTCGGTGAGTTTCGCGCATGCATCCGTTTTACCGAACTGCACGAACTGAAACTGAGCCACCAGTAAGCCGCCCATCTTCTGACGCGATCGCCAATTGGGCGATCAACCTTTCCGTACCATTCGTGAGGCGGATAAACACACCGCCATCACGCTCGATGCGGTAGTCCAATACCGCAACCCCCGGCTTACCATCTATCACCATGCAACGAAGGTCGCTCAGTTTCTCTCGGTTTTGGATGATGGACGTGAAGTCGAAGGAGATCCCGACGGCCGGTCGATGGAGATCGGCCCAAAGTAGCCCAACTCGACCACTGTGCCCTGCGACCAAGCGACCAGTCGCAGAATCGAAGACCAGTGTTCCTTTTCCGGCAAGGATCTTGGGCATTTCCTGCCCTTGTATCGCCATTACAAACCATGACCACTGATCTGGTATAGGGCTCTCCACAATGGCCAGACTCAGTTGAACGACACCTCCTGTACCGTCGTGAACCTTGGTTGGAGCCTCAAAGTAAAAGAACTTGTCGTGACTGTGAGCCCGCGATGGTAACGTTCCTTGCCATTCAATGTGAGTGGTTGTTTCAGCACCAAAGCGGTGCGTTGGTAAAGAAATCTGACCTAACTCTTGGGTTGATCTAGGCGTGTTCGCTCCGATCCCATCAGCCATCCAGCCAAGAACGGGTCGATCTGTCAATGAGTTCGTCAGTACACCAGTCGCGTTGAGATGAATGTGTGCTCGTCGGATCGGTAGAAACCGATTTGACGAACCCTCAATCAGTACTCCAGGGTTTGGGATGACTTCAAACTTGCTCCGAGGTATCTCGCTCCGCCGAGTTGGCTGAGTGGTGGCCGATCCAAAATCAACGCGGCGGGAAAGAGCACTCATGCCCTTCCCGCCGCAAGAATCGTGCCAATCCTACTGGCTTATCGCTTGATGTTGATGAGATCTTGAAGCATCTCATCGACTGTCGTGACAACTCGCGTATTCGCTTGGAATCCGCGTTGCGTCACGATCATGTCGGTGAACTCATTACCGATATCTACATTCGATTGCTCAAGGAAGCCTGCATTGATGACACCCCGCCCACCTGTGCGAGGTGCGCCAATAGAGGCAATGCCGGAGTTCTCCGATTCCTTCCATTGGTT
Source organism: Fimbriimonadaceae bacterium (assembly GCA_019638835.1). Lineage (GTDB taxonomy): Bacteria > Armatimonadota > Fimbriimonadia > Fimbriimonadales > Fimbriimonadaceae > JAHBTC01. The sequence goes on along the minus strand of JAHBTC010000004.1, from coordinate 46,580 downwards.
GTTCCCTGCCCTCTCTAATCCATTCGGGTTGGAGAACACGGCCATCGCCATGATGCCAATGGGACGGGTCAATCCGTTTGAGTAAATCCCGGAGATCAAACCATCGGCGCCCACCGAGAAGCTTTGGAGTGCGCCCGGCGTGTATCCGTTTTGGTTAGCGGCCTGAATCTGCGAGTCCGTGGCCAACTGACTAAACGAATCGAAGTTCATTGAAACATCGAAAGGCGCGATTCCCGTAGCCGAATCTGGGGTGACAGTGATCGTTGCCGGCGAACCTGAGGAGAGGGATCCTGTGGTCGGGTCAAATGTCAGTGTCCCGTTGCCGGACGCACCGGTGGGAGCTTGGCCGTTGACAGACCAGTTCCATTGGTTCGGTGTGGCAGATTCGGTAAACGAGATCGTTACATCGTGCTCGCCGCCGAGCGGATCAACGACTCGAACAAGCGAGTTGACATTGGTCGTTCCAGTCGTGGAAAAGGCCCGCGCATCGAGATTACCAGCCCACAAGATGTAAGAAGTCTGTTGCACCGCTGTTCGCGACCCTATCGGAATCTGAAGGGCGGAGTCAGCCGTAAGCGGCAAGTTCGTATCGATTGAGCCATCAATTGGATCGGCCGAATATCCCAAGAGTCGGTCACCAGTGGCCTGGTGAACAAGATAGCCTAAGGAGTCAAGGTTGAAGGTTCCGTCCCTTGTGTAGGAAGTCGCCGCGCCGTTAGACGTGACAAAGAATCCGTTTCCTTGAATGGCAAAGTCTGTGGGCCGGTTCGTTGCGTTCAGACTTCCTTGTAGGTTATCGGTATCTGTTCCCGAAACGAGAACGCCAAGACCATATTGGACAGGGTTGATACCACCTGTCGAGTCAGTCGGTCGGGTTGCACCTCGAACGGTTTGCGACATCATCTCGCTAAAACTCACGCGGTTCTTTTTGTAAGCCGTCGTGTTGACGTTTGCGAGGTTGTTCCCTATGACGTTCATGCGGGATTGTTGCGCCTTGATAGACGCGACTCCCGCGAGCATTGCTTGAAGCATGTTTTTTGTTCTCTTCCCAGTAGTTGATTGCGGTCGGAGAAACTCCCATTTCGTCGCCGATCCATGCTTCGGATGGATGACACCGTCCTCGGCTTGTGCCGAAGTCCCGGGATTGACAAATGTGAGTTTCGAATGACAGGTCGTGGTGTACGCTAAACAATGACCGCGCTGTCAATGTTCGTGAACACGTTTTCTTTCAGATTGGCTTGATCCACAGCGGTGATCACCGTGCGGTTCTTAACACTCACAAGAAGGGCTACGTCATCGATTAGCACAAGCGATTCGCGAGCCCCTTTCGTGGCCGCCCGATCGACACCATCCAGCACTCGCTCCCATTGGCCAGAATCCAACTGAATGTCCCGGCTCGCGAGGCGGGTCTGGGCGTGGCCACTCACTTTGAGCCGGTCCGCAAGGACGTTTTGGAAGTCCGTACTTGCCGTGCCTGGCGTCGAGGTGACGGGCGCATTACGAGTCGGTGCAACCGGGGTCGGTTGCACTAACTGCTGAATCTTGGCGTTTGCGATTGTGCTCATCCGTGGCTAACTCGTGACTTCCTTGACGGAGTTGAGGTTCAGTTCGACGCGCTCCCCATTCGATAATCGGACCGCGACCATCGTGCCTTCAGTCCGAACGACTACTCCTTCGACGACACCAGAGATGGTTTCGGAGAGTCCGTTCTTCGTTCGATCGCCGGTGGCAACTTTGCCGATCATCGACGTTGCTGTCGTGAGGGATTGGCTCTCCTGAAGTTTCGTTATGCCGTCCACTTGGCCGAGTTGAGCCAACTGGGCAAAGAAGTCGCGGTCGCTCATTGGTTCGAGCGGGTTTTGAGTGGCCAACTGCACGGTGAGAAGGCGCAAGAATGTCTGCATATCAAACTCGTTCTTGGCTTTCGCACCGGGCGTCTGGAACCCAGTCATTGTCGTGACATCGGTTACGTTCATGGCGTTAAGCGATGGTATTAATCCATCGGGTCGTTGGGCTCCAATCGGATCCCGTATGAGTCGTGTCGGCAACCTCCAAACTGGAGTTCGCGGCGATCAATTGGCCTCGCTGTTGTCCCTCGCGGAACTGCTCAGAGGATGCTTGTTGATGAGAGGAAGAAAGGGAATTCTCTTGCCCCACATGAAAACTGTCAAGTGAAAGGCCGCGTGCTTCAATGCGATGGAACAACTCTTGTCGTTGGGCATGCATTGCCATGCCGAGACGCTCGTCTTGGACTTTAATTTGTGCGTCCACTCGGGGTCCATCAATCTGAACCGTTGTGGTAATCGCGCCAAGGTCAATCGAGTCAAGAACAATCTTCACTTCGCCTTGCGGCTTGAGTTCAACCGTGTTGACGATCCGATCGGCAATTGACCGTAAAGCGTCACGTACTCCTGTGCTCTTATCCAAACTCGCAGAAAAGCCTTCAGCTTGAGTTTGTTGAGGGCGGTGTATCCCAGATTGAGCAGGCAACTCGCGACTTCCGTCGTCAAAGTTTCGTTCTCCATCAGACGGGTTTTCTCCCTCTAAATCGCTGGAACGAGTTGCCTCGAATCCCACCGCCTCAGGGCTACTCGTTTCGCCTTGCGGGGTAATGCGAATTGCATGACGATCCACTTTTGCTTCGCTAGAATTGATAACCTCCGGAGCAGCAACTTCCGGTTGAACGGCACCGTGTCCTTGCCGCGTTTGAGTCACGAGTTTGTTTCCGACAGTTTCTGTGGCAGCTTGCGAAGTCATGCCCTGAGGTTGAGACACCTCAACTGACTTCAATATCAATTGTTCGGGTGAGGTTAGTTCTGGGTTGGTGGAAGTACCTTGAGGCTCTAGTGCGGAGACCGGGAATGTTTGGTCGGACGCGAGGGGAGTTCCGATCGCTGAAACTCTCTGCCCGGAAGGCGCAGGGCTACCGTCGCTTGGTGCGACAAGCGAGGCGATCGAAGCGATGACCAATCCTGTGACAGGATTCATCCCGACCAATGACAGCGCGTTCACGGCATCAAGCGCTTTGAGGTCCAGATTCTCTTCGGTTGGCACATCAGGCGTGGCCGACTCTTCCTCAATGCTCACCGGCTTTGAAAGACTCTCTTCTGCTTGACTCAAGGTCTGGCTGAAGCCTTCCGAGACCGGTTCTCGATTAGCCGGAGCGTCCGTCCCTGGCCCCGTTTGGAGCGTAAGGGCAAAGACTTTCATGGCGTCTTGAGATTTCTCTCACGAGGATCGTCGGCATATGCCCTGCTTTTCCTTAGGTCAATGCGATCGGCTCGTCCATAATCTCTGTTGGCACATAGAGTCTGGGTTGGCGCTTACCTTCCTCCCCTCTGTGAGCAAGTCACCCGCCATGGCACGAAAAAAACAGGACGAAGTATCGCCCGCCGAAGAAGTAACGACCTCCACCACTCCGTCCCGCCGACGCGTCACAAAGAAGTCAAGCGCACTCGAGACTCCCACCTCCAAAAAGGTATCGGCAAAGGCGGAACCAAAGTTGAGCGAAGCTAAGCCAGCATCGAAGGCTAAACAAACGGCAAAGACCGTGAAAAAGGCTGAGCCTGTTGTTGAAGAACCTGCAACTCCGATCGTGAAGAAGACACGGACTAAGTCTGCGTCTGCAAAGATCAAGGAGACGACAACTGAATCAAAACCGAAGTCGCCTCGAACGAAGAAGACCGTTTCAACCTCGGGTCCTGAAGAAGCGGCTACCAAGCCGAAGTCCACCCGAACGAAACGTGCGGCTCAAGCTGAAGAAGTTGTCGCGGCTGCTGAACCAGAAAAGGAGAAGGCGACGCCTCGTTCTCGAAGATCCAGCAAAGCAACGAAGTCTGAACCAAAGACTGAGCCAGTCCTGGAACCGAAAGAGTTGCCCAAGCCTGAGCGATCGCCGCGCCGAGCAAAAAGACGAGACCGAGAACAAGAACCGACAGTAGCTTTAGAAGCCGAGCTTCCACCGTTGGGTGAAGTCCGCGAAGACTTCGTTCTGAGTATCGAATTACGGGATGGTGAGGCTGCCTTGCCGATTCCCACATGGCGAGCCGTTTCTGCGTCCCCCCGACCCCAAGTTGCCGATGACGACAAGGACACCGATTCCGAAAGCGTAACCCGTCGGCGACGAGGACGCCGACGTCGAGGTGACAACCTTGAGAGTCGAGTTACCGCGGCCGACGCTTTCGTTGAGCCAGAAAAGTCGGAAATCGAGTCCGTTCAGGAAAAGTCAGAACGTCGCGGTCGACGATCGCGGACACAAGAGGCTCCCGACATGGAGTCTGCAGCCGACGACTTGCCACGCGTCACCCGGCGAGCCAAGCGTGAAGAACTTCCCAAACCATTGCCCCCCGTTGTGACTCGCGAAGCCGTCGTGATTCCTCCTGATGCTCCCCAAATCGTGGTGCAAGACGGAATCTCACGCATATCAATCGGTCACAAGGCCCTCGTGCCGCTTTTCTTCTTCGCTTCCGCACTTGATGAGTCCCGCTTGGAGACAGTGCTTGAAGAGATCCGATTGGCGTCCGAACACGGTGTCGAAGTCGTTTCCCTCTTTGTTGAGTTGGAGGTCAATCACGACGTAAATGACGACGCGGTCGGATTTGCCGCCTATCTGGCCCAAAAGGTAGAGGAAGTTGCCCCGCAGATGCGGATGATTTTCCGCACAGCGTTTGTTGCGCCGGAAAACTGGCAGAAGCAGTATCCGAATGCCGTCTTCGTTCCCCTTGACGGAGTGGTCAGTGAGCCCAGCTTTTGCGATGATGCGTACTGGAGCGTGGCGGAAGAGTGCCTCGTCCGATTTGTCCGACGAGTGCGCTTATTGCCTCAAGCCGACCGAATTGTTGGCATCCACCTGGAACGAGGGGAATGGTTCCATAGTGAAGAGGTTGGATATGACTCCTCGGTAGCAGCGCACGAAAAGTTCCGAGGCTGGCTCCGCGCTCGCTACCGCAATGACGTCGTGAGTCTGCGCGCATCGTGGTTTGACGGACAAGTGCAGTTTGATACCGTCGCGATTCCCGAGGATCAAGTCTCGAATCGCGAGGGCGAATCATTTGTACGCACGGATCGCAAATCGCGACGTTGGGTGGATTACCACCTCTTCTTGAGCGATGCAATTGCCGAGCGCATCAACAAGTTGGCTAATGCCACGAAGGTCGCCAGTGAAGGCACTTTCCTCGTCGGTGCTAGCTACGGATACACTTTTGAGTGGTCTCACCCCGCAAGTGGTCACTTGTCGCTCGGAAAGCTACTTCGGTCACCTGACCTTGACTACATCGCTGGCCCGCCGAGTTATGCCAGTCGCGAACCCGGCGCGGCGGCCGCATTCCCCGGCCCGGTTGACAGTTTCTCGCTCAACAACAAACTCGCGATATCGGAAGAGGACTACAAAACTCCTATTTCGGGTCGAAATGAACCGGACACCTACAATCCGGTAATGAAGACTCCGCAGGCTCTGGAGAGCGTCCATTGGCGCGGGGCGGGTGGCGCATTGGCTCACGGCACAGGCACCGTCTGGATGGATACGTGGGGCAACGGCTGGCTCAATAGCCGAGGGATTTGGGAGCGAGCACAAGAAGTTCGTCGTGGCATGACAATGCGGCTTGCCGCACCGCAAACGGCACCGGACGTTGCTCTCCTCATTGATGAGAGATCGCTTGCCTACCTGGTAGATCGGGACGCATTCAATGCCCTTGTCAAAGACGTTCGGCAGTCACTCGTCCGGTCGGGCCTAAGCGTCGGAACTTATCTGTTGAGCGATCTCGCTCACCGAGAGTCATTCCCGGAAAGCAAATTGTATGTGTTCGTCAATGCTTGGGATATGCGCCCCGAAGTTCGAAGCGCGGTCAAGACAAGATTGCAAAGGGACGGCAAAGTGCTGTTTTGGCTCTACGTTGCGGCCCTGTTTGAAGGGGGACGTGAAAGCCTTGAGCGTGCCCGTGAAGTAACGGGAATTGCTCTTCGGCCTCAACCGTTTGCGAGCAAGTCGGGAACAACGCTGCTGAACTCGAGAGACCCTCTGTCGAACGCATTACCGGAACGAGAACTTGCTCAAGGTGGGATGCTCGCTCCCAGCTACTTCGCGATCCCTGAAGTCGGTACGGTGCTCGGCGAGTACAGCCAGACGGGATTGCCTAGCTTCGTCGTTTGCCCCTTCGATCAGGATCCGAATCCTCAAGAACATTGGACCAGCGTCTTCCTCGGTGAACCCATCGTAACTCCGGCCCTGTTCCGCGAATTAGGACGGATCGCTGGTTGCCACATCTGGTCCTTTGATGACGATGTCCTTACTGTGCGACCCCCGTTCCTCACCATTCACACGAAGACCGCTGGGCCACGAACACTTGCCCTACCCGACAACTGGTGCGCTTACGACCTGATCAACGGAGAGTGGATGGCGATGGACAACAAGTCACTTCGGTTCAACGCTCTCGCCGGTGCCACCTACTCTTTCCTTGTTGGCACAAGAGGCTCAATTGATGCGTTACTGGGAACCGACCCGATTAAGGCTTTGGACGTCCCGGAAATCGAACGTCCCCACGACGACCAAATGCATTGGGATGCCCTACAACTGGATGTGCCTATCATGCAACTCGGCGAGTGGGTCGAGTCTAGTTGGAGCGACGATTTAGCAGAAGATTTACTCCTTAAACCTTCACTTCTAGACATCGAACGACGTCAAGAAGAAGCTACGATCCAGTCCGAAGAGCAACGGCCAGGAAGAAAGCGACGACGCAAAACTCGACGCCGAGGTGGGGAGGAAGGAACCGACCGCCGAACGGAAGGTGTAGAGAGAGTGTCTGCGAATGACGACAGTATCAATGTTGTATTCCGTAAACGCGATTAGGATGGGCGAATATCACGCAGGCATCGTTGCCGTTTTGGGGCGACCCAATGTCGGCAAGAGCACGATGGTCAATACCTTGGTGGGGAACAAGGTCAGCATCGTCAGCGACAAGGCGCAGACCACACGGCGCCGAGCATTGGGGATCCTGACGAAGCCGGGATATCAGATTGCGTTTCTGGATACGCCTGGCATCCACACGCCCTCGACCAAACTAGGTCGCGCGCTGAACGATTCGGCCCGTAGCACATTGGATGACGCGGATGCGCTTCTCGTCGTCGTCAACGTTTCGCAAGACCCCCGCGAGGAAGATCGCCGTATCTCCGCGATGCTCGAAGGTGCAAAACTTGGAGATGCGAAGCGCTCCACGCCGCTCATCCTCGTGATGAACAAGATGGACATGCTTGCCCCAGCCGATGTGGAAGCAAGATACAAGGAATTCACAGATCTATTCCAGCCCCAAGAAGTGATCATGACTTCGATGACTCGGGGCGACAACTTGGCGGAACTGGAGGCAATGATCGTCAAGCATCTGCCCGAGCAGGCGCCGTTGTTCGACGACGAACTCTATACCGACCAACCCATGCGCGACCTCGCCTCCGAGTTGGTGCGAGAGCAAGCCCTAAAGCGACTCCGCCAAGAAGTACCTCATGCCCTTGCTACGTATTGCGAGAACTGGGAAGAGGCCGAAGGGACAACTACGATCAGCGTTGTCTTGCTTTGCGAAACCGAGGGTCAAAAAGCCATCCTCATCGGACGCAGGGGTGTGATGCTCAAAGCGATTGGAACAGATGCCCGAAAGGAGATTGAAGAGATGATTGGTTGCCACGTGTATCTCAATCTTTTCGTCAAAGTCAAATCGGATTGGCGGCAAAGTGACCGAACTTTGCAAGAACTTGATTACACGAAGTAATCCACAATAATGGAGTGAGCTCCACTCCGTGGCATCGGTGCACTCCAGAGGTGCGTCGCTACCTGTTGGACGTCAGTGTCCGACTTGAAGGACTCGGATGTAGATCCGTCATGGTCTCGGGGTCACTCGCATTTGGTGCGTTCGAACCCAGATCAAGCGATATCGATATCATCGCGATGATCCCCGATGGAAAGCGACTTCCCGAACCGAATCTCTGGTTGAAACTCCTGAGTCATCACACACTCCCATGCCCGGCGATCGGACTGGAACTCCTTGCTTATCGACAATCCACATTGCGCCAACTCCCGCGGCCGCTTCCCTATGTGATGGCGATGGACACGGGCTCTGTTTTTCCGGAGAGGATTCGCGCGAACGGTCGCTACAACGCGGGGATTCTTGACTTAGAGGCTTGTCGGCAGGTGGGATTCTCCGTTTCTGGCGCTCCCCCGCGATCACTTATCAATGAACCTGATCAAGAGTGGCTATCCCACGAAGTAAAGCGGGAGATGAGGTGGGCGTACAGAAACGCCTTTCGACCCGGACATGATCCCTCGGGTGCTTATGCGGTTCTTACTCTTGCTCGCGGCGCTTGTTACCTTAGTACAAATCGCATGGTCTCAAAATCTGAGGCCGCGCGATGGTTCTCCGACGAGTTCGGAAGCGATGTCGCAGTGCAAGCTCTGGTCGCCCGCTCAAGAAGGACTACGTTGCCCACTTCCGCTCTCGCGGATTGTCGAAAGTTAGTGGGTGGTTGCTTCCGCACAAGATAGAATGTCGGCGATGCGCGTGGTCATGCTCTCTTGGGAATACCCTCCGCGCATCGTCGGCGGCATAAGCCCGCACGTCTTTGAACTCTGCCCCGAACTTGTCAAGCGCGGAATCGAAGTCCATGTCGTCACAAAATCCACTCCGAAAGCACCGGACGAAGAGACAGAGGCAACCGGAGTTCACGTTCACCGCGTGCATCTGGAGCGCGAACCCCACAACTTTGTGGACGAAATTCAACTTCTGAATAAGGCAACGGATCTGAAGTGCCGCCAACTCTTGGAGTCGTGGCGAGCGGAGGGCCTTCCTACGGTGTTCCATGCCCATGACTGGCTCAGTCTTGACGCAGCCCGAGAACTCAAATACGAGTACCAACTTCCCATGGTCGCCACCGTGCACGCCACGGAAAAGGGTCGTCACGGAGGCATTCACGGCGATCTGAGCCGCTACATTCACGAACAGGAGTACTGGCTTACATACGAGGCATGGCGAGTCATCGTGTGCTCACAGTTCATGCGGCAAGAAGTTCATAACTCTTTCTCGTGTCCACTCGACAAGATTGATGTAGTTTTCAATGGCGTCGATGCGTCGAAGTTTCGATTCGAAGCTACGGACGCTGAAATCGCGGAGTGGCGTGGCCGGCTGGCGCGACCAGACGAGAAGATCGTTATGTATGTCGGGCGATTCGTTCGAGAGAAAGGGATCCACGTCCTTTTGAATGCGGCAAGTAGCGTTCTGGCAAAGCAACCCGAAACCAAATTTGTGATTGTTGGAGGCGGTAATCGCGAGTCATTGGAAAGGTTTGTGCGGTGGTATGGACTCGAAGAGAAAGTGCTGTTCACCGGATTCATGGCGAATCGCTCTCTTCATCAACTCTATCGCGTGGCCGATGTCGCCGTGTTCCCCTCGTTGTACGAGCCATTCGGCATCGTCGCGCTAGAAGGTATGGCAGCCGGGTGCGCAGTCGTCGCAAGCGATGCCGGCGGGCTCAAGGAAGTTGTGATCCATGACGTGAATGGGACTTCTACGTATGCAGGCGACGCTGGAAGCTTGGCTTGGGGAATTCTCAAGGTGCTTGGTGATCCTAAGCGGGCGGACCGCCTGAAACAAAACGCTGACCGCCGGCTGAATACGGATTTTCATTGGAAAAACTTGGCCGAGCAAACCCATCGCGTTTACGAGCGCGTATGGCGAGAGTTTCTCCAAAGTCCCTGGGCAGCACGCACGCTTTGGCCCGTCACCCCTGGCGCCCAAGAAAGAGCCGAAAGGCTTCGGGTTGCGGAGAAAGCGGCTACGGGGGCATTTGCACCCAAATCGCCATCGCCCGTAGCCGCACCGGAGATTGAATTTGACCCGGACGAGGCAATCGCGGCCGGAAAATCTGAAGAGCTTGAAAAGACAGAATCGGACTAGCCGCAACCGCAATCGGGGCCGCATCCAGGCGGTTTGGGTCGGTGATTCTTGACAATCATGACCACGACATAAGCCACGGCAGCAATCATCACTCCACCAACCAATACTGCGTCCAAGCTAATCCCGGTCACTTAGCCCCACCCAAAAGCAATCCCTGCCTGATAGACGACCACAGCCAGCACCCATGCGATCGCGGTCATGTAAAAGAAGGCGAGCCATGCCCACTTCCAACTTTTCGTTTCCGCTTTGATCGTGGCAACCGTCGAAAGGCACTGACAACACAACGCAAAAAACACCATCAGACTGATCGCATTGGACAGACCCATGAGCGGTGTTCCATCAGGTTTTTTCGCATCTCGAATGGCGGAGCGCAAGTCATCCGAATCTTCGCCCTCGCCCATACCAAAGATTACGCTCATGGCCGGAACCACGACCTCGCGGGCGGGAAACGCTGCGATGATGGATGTCGTAAGTCGCCAATCAAATCCGGCCGGCTCAAAAACCGGAGTCACGGCCCGACCAAACTGACCCAAGTATGAGTTCTCGAGTTGTCGTTGGGCTTGCTGACTTTCAATCTGCTCGGGTGTCCATGGGTTTCGGTATCGGTCTACTGGTGCGGTACGCGGAAAGTAGAGTAATGCCCAGATTACAATTGACATCGCGAGAATGACGGTGCCAGCGGTCTTCAAGAAGGAGGCAACCTTAGACCAAACCGTAATCGCTACATCACGAGGCTTTGGCCACTGGTAACGAGGCATTTCCAAGAGGAACGGTAACCGTGGCCCCTTCAAGAATCCCCTATTGAGAACGAGTGCCGTCGGTACCGCTACAAGCAGTCCCACGATATGCATACCAAACAAGGCGAGTCCAGCCGCTGCTGCCCCATATTGGGGCTCGATGAATATGCCAATGAGTAACACGTAGACCGGTAACCGCGCGCTGCAACTCATCAGTGGAGCAACCAGGATCGTGGCGAGACGCGACTTCGGATCGGGCATGACCCTTGCCGCCATGATCCCTGGAATGGCGCACGCGTAACTTGATAAGAGAGGAATGAACGCCCGTCCGTTCAAACCGCACCACCCAAGAGATCGGTCCATCAAGAACGCAGCCCGAGCGAGATATCCACTCCCCTCAAGCACGGCAATAAAGAAAAAGAGGATGGCAATCTGGGGCAGGAATACGAGCACCCCTCCGACGCCGGCAATCACGCCGTCGATCACGAGATCATGAAGCATCGGGGTACCCGACAGCGGCCCCGAAACAAGATCACTCAGCCACCCGGTTCCCATCTCAATCAAATCCATGAGGGGAGATGCGAGCGTGTAAATGCCCTGGAAGACCCCATACATGATTGCAAGGAAAATGAATACGCCAAACACGCGATGTGTGAGAACAGCATCGATCTTATCGGTGCGATTTTTTGTCCGCGGTGCCGTCGTATGAACGGCCTTCCGTACCGACGATGCCCATGCATAGCGAGTTTGGCTGTCAAGAAGCCTCCCCTCTATGTTCTTGCCGAGCAGATCCTTCATCTCAGCTTCAACTTGAAGACGCTGTAATTCGGGAAGACCATCGTGCGAGCGAATGCCAAGCGCATACTCTCTTAGCTCATTCACCGAACCGGCGACCCCATTCTGGGCGAGACGCTGCACCGCAATTCGCACCATTTCCGGATATCCCAACTCAAGGTCAGGGGCGACCGGATCGGCTAGGTTGCGTTCGATGGCATCCCGAAGTTCATCCACCCCCTGATTTCGGTGAGCCACGACCGGGATGACTTCGACACCTATATGTCGGCTGAGTTCCTCGGCATCAACGGCCTCAACATCGGTCATCGTGAGCGCAACGAGCATCGGACGGCCCAACTCGGCTACTTGAGAGAAGAGGAAGAGGCAGCGTTCAAGACTGCTCCCATCCATAACGATAACGTAGAGATCAGCCGCAGAATCATCGGCCGCCGTCATCACGCGGAGTGCTTCGTCTTCGTCCTCACTGATGGCCCGCAAACTGTAAAGCCCAGGCACATCAAGGCATTGGATGACTCGGCCAGAAACACAATAAGATCCTTCGGCGATCTCAACGGTGATGCCGGGGTAGTTTCCGATCCTTTGCTTCGCCCCGGTCAGGGCGTTGAAAAGAGTCGTCTTGCCGGCATTTGGGCGTCCAACAATCGCGACTCGCGCTGTCTTTTTTCCGAGAGTCGTACTCACGACTCACGCACGACCATGATGCCTTTCATCTCTGAGCGGCGGAGACAAAGCCGGGAATCGCGAACGAAGATCTCAACTGGGTCGCCTAGAGGAGCCACCCGCAAGACTTTGATCAAAGTGCCGGGCACCAATCCCAACTCATGAAGTCTTGGGATCGTGCCAACTACCGATGAAACCCTCGCTTTGTCCCCTGGCTTGAGTTCCCCTAGTTCAATCTGCTCCGAGGTGTCCACCGATCTTTGAATCTACCCAAAAAAGTATTCTTTCAATCCCGTCACTTAGGGCAACCGGAACCTTGATTCGTCCGGTGCGATGCCTAGCCGAACATTAACATCCCAAACCAAGTTCAATGTCATGCGCTCACTCGCCCCACCATAGGTTTGCTGAAGTACGAATTGGACGAGTTGAGCATTCTCATCTACTGCCATTCGGTAGCGTGAGAAAGTCGCTCCACCAACGACTTCACGGTACGTCCCGCCAATCAGGCGGCACGACTTACCGTTTACCTGCAACGTCCCTTGATCATCGACTGTGACAAGGCGGCGAACCACTTCCCGCAGGTCATCGGGTTGTGCTATGAGGATCATCAACGGAACTGAACGATCGATCAACGAAGGGCCGACCACGCCAAAGATGTCTCGATACTGCCGAACAAATCCGTTGGCGTTTACCGGCTCTTCCAGTAGCGTTGTGTCGTGCAGATAGTCCGGTGCCGTATAGACAAACTTTTGGCCGTTACTGACGACGATCACCGTGCGGCCCTCGGTGCCCGGCGCGACTTGCCGCACCAAAATCTTGCTCGGCGCGTTGTACGCGATATCCGTAGTCATCTTCGTCGTACCTTGACCGTCAGAGGCCGAGAGCACGATTTGTCCATCCAATTGCTTCGTGTCCGCGTAAACCTTGAGCATTCGGCTAACGAGTTGAGAAACCCCTTCTTGCGATTGAAGGGCTGAGCCAGACTGAAGGAGGGCGCCAAGAAGCAGGGCAACCATGGTAAAGATTATGACGTTCGAGACCACGGAACGTCGGGCACGTTCGCTTCTGAGTTCGCCATGCGGGCCGCCACAAACAGGAAGTCGCTAAGCCGATTCACGTACACTAGCAACTCTGCTCGAACCCCAACCGACACCATGGATCGCTCTGCTCGGCGGCATATAGATCGAGCCAAGTGCAAGCGAGAACTTGACTCGCATCCTCCCGGCAATATGAACTGCTTCAGGGGAGGTAGCTGTGATTCCATTTCATCAATAGCGGCCTCCAGCCTTTGAGGTTCAACTTCTACCTTCGCTTCCAGAAAGTACGGGGAATCTCTTGGCGACGCGATCTCGGCGCCCATGTCAAGCAACAAGGACTGTGCCCGCGAAAGTGCATCCTCAATGAGAGGAGACAAAGGAGCCGATCGAGCGAGGCCCAGAACCGCATTCAACTCATCCAGTTCGCCTACCAGTGAAATGATTGGAGAGTCTTTACGAACACGCACCCCGCCAATGAGTCCGGTCTCACCCTCGTCGCCTGTACGTGTGTAGATGCGAGTGGCCATGCTAGTGTCTACTCGCTTTCAGCACCCGAATCGCAAATCGGGGCAACGTTGCGACCTTTGAAATCTTTTTCGGGTTCAAGAGCACTCGCCAGAGCCACTCGGCGCGCAGTGCTTGGATGATTTTCGGCGCGCGCTTCACGCGACCACTCCAAACATCGAACGATCCACCAACCCCCATGGCGGCTCGAAATCCAAGTTGCTCACGGTGCGCCATAAGGAACTTTTCCTGGCGCGGTATCCCTAGCGCGACAAGCACTAGGTGGGCTCCGGCGGCGGCGATCTCCGCGACGACCTCGCTTTCTTCTTCAGACGCCCAAAATCCGTCACGACAACCAGCCATTTTGAGGTTTGGGTATCGCTTCACCATCCTTTCTGCTGCCTCGCGCGCGATTCCGGGGGCTGCCCCGAGAAAAAAGACAGGATGGCCATCCTCCGCGCAAACGGCCAACAGTTTCTCCGCGAGGTCAACGCCCGTCACACGCTTCTGGTTTACGCCTTGCTTGCCAAGAGCCCAAACGACCCCATTGCTATCGGGCGTATTGAATGCTGCGGTCTCATATGCCACTTTGAGATCGGGATCCTTCTGTGCAAGGTAGATACCTTGGCTGTCGGCCGTGAAGATGAGATCCGGGTTCTCTGTCTTGAGGAGTTGCCTGATTGCCGAAACCGCTTGATCCATGGAGACTAAGGCAACCGGGATACCGAGCACCTTTCGAATGGGTAGCGTCTCCGCTCCCGGCTGAACCATAAGTCTAACGTTACTCCCACTGGCCCGCCGCTTGCGAGTCTACAAGCCCAAAGAGCGTAGAATAGCAACGTTCATGGCCTCAAAGATTCGCCTGAAGATCCAGCGTCAGTCCAGCGCCAGCGAGAAACCGTTCTGGGATTCGTTTGAGATTCCATTTCGAGAAAACATGAATGTCATCTCCACATTGATGGAGATTCGCAAGAACCCGGTGAACACTGACGGCAAACTGGTTGAGCCCGTCGCGTGGGAAGCCGCCTGCCTAGAAGAGGTTTGTGGAACTTGCACGATGATCGTAAACGGGATGATCCGTCAAGCATGTACAGCCTTGATTGAGGACGTTGGGGAACTCCAGGGCGACACATGGGTGGTGGAACTCAAGCCAATGAGAAAATTCCCGCTTGTTCGAGATCTGATCGTCGATCGCTCTAGCATGTTCGAAAATCTTATCAAGATTCAGGCGTGGGTTCCGATTGACGGTTCTTATGATCGGGGAATGGCACAAACGCAGGACGATCGCGTGCGCAAACTGCGGTACGAACTCAGTCGATGCATGACCTGCGGATGCTGCATGGAGGCGTGCCCCCAAGTGAATGAACACACGAAATTTATCGGTCCCGCAGCAGTTGGTCAAGCACTTCTGTTCAATATGCACCCTGTTGGCCAAGCACTGAAGGAAGATCGTCTCGATGTGATGACGAGCGAAGAAGGAATCACAAACTGTGGCAATGCCCAGAACTGTGTCAAGGTTTGCCCGAAGGAGGTTCCGCTCACGCTTGCGATCGCGGAGATAAACCGAGAGACGACAGTTTATAAGTTCAAGAGTTGGCTCGGTCTCGGGAATCGTGGATCGGCGTAACCGGGAGGTTCGACCCTTTCATCAGAGAGGACCGGGAATGATTCCCACACTTGCGACCGTTAGTTGCAGAGAGAAGTAGGAATGGATCAGCGATCGAAAGAAATTCTTGCCCGCGTTTGGCTCACAATCTTGACTCTATTGGTCGTGAGTGTCACATTGGCTCAGCCAACCGGACACGCTACGCTAAAACTCGCAGTTCAACCAACGAGCATCTCCGTGGGCGGAACTGGCGAGTTGCTGATTACCGCCACCATGTCTCCGGGGTGGCACATTTACGCCGTCAAGAATGGCGAGTTTGTAACCAAGACTGCAGTATCGCTCAAGCAGGGCTCGTCAGGACTCGCGCTTACTGGTCCTCTCGTAGAACCGGCTTACAAGTCGAAGCGTGACGAGATCATCAACGAGACCATCAATCTGCACGAAGGAACTGTCACGTTCCGGCAGAAATTCCGCGTGACTGCTGCAGAAGGCACCGTACGTGGGACACTGGTCGTTGATTATCAAACTTGCGACGAGACGACTTGCGACCCGCCAATGCAACTCGAACTGCCATTCGAGTTTATGGTGACAAAGACGACAAGTAGCGCTGGTGAGTTCCAGCCCGCCACGCCAACCGAAGTCAATCCAACCGAACCCGCGGCGAACAACCCAGCAACCCCAATTCCCACGCCAAGTTCGCCAGAGATGCCTCCCGCTACAGGCACGACATCCAGTCCTGAAGAAGTCGCCCAGACGGAAGCAAAGACCGGTGCCGTTTCGTGGACCGCGCGATTGGAGCCACCCGACCCGCGGCCAGGTGAATTCGCCCGGATTGTCTTTACGGCCCAGATTGATGAAGGCTGGCACATTTACTCCCCCAAGAACACTACGACTGACATCTTTCCGATCTCGGTCGAGTTGACAGGTGGGGGGATTTCAGCGGGCGAATTGGTCGTGCCTGATGGAGTCAAGAAACTCGATCAAACCATTAATGCCGAAGTGATCTCTTACGGGGGCGGCGTCTCGATTGCACTACCATTCCAAGTACCGGCGAATGCTTCCGGTTCAGTTTCGGTTCCGGTTGCTCTGACTTACCAGGCGTGCAATCAGTCCATTTGTGATATGCCGACGACGGTCACATGGAATCTGAGTGCGACCGTCACTCCGGGCGCGCCACGGTCGGAATTTCTCGCCGCAAACACTCAAGTTCCATCCCAGCCACCGAACTACGAGTCAGGTGAAGGTGACACCGGATCATCGCCCGAACCGGCACCTACCGCCCAAGGGAACACTCCCGAAAACGATACATCCAAGCCATTGCTCCAGTATTTGTTACTGGCTTTCGTGGCGGGTATTGCGGCGCTTGCTACCCCCTGCGTTTTTCCGATGATTCCGATCACCGTCGGATACTTTAGCAAGCACAAGGCCGGAGAAAATAGCAAACCCAATATCAGTGGCGCACTTGCGTACGCCCTCGGAATCATCGGCACGTTCATCATCCTTGGGATGGGTATGGCCCTCATCGTTGGGGCGGCCGGCGCCCAATGGTTCGCCGCAAACCCCTGGGTCAACATCGGACTCGGAATCCTTTTCCTCGTGCTGTCGCTCAACTTGTTTGGCGTGTACGAGATTGGACTCCCTTCCTCATGGGTAAACAAAGCACAAACGGCAAGCCGTAAGCAAAGCGGCTTCATCGCCCCCGTCCTAATGGGGTTTGCCTTTACCCTCACATCCTTCACCTGTACTGTGCCGTTCGTGGGGGGCATCCTTTTCGCGGCGGCGAACGGTGAATACATCAAGCCGATCCTCGGCATGTTAGTCTTCGGCATCGCGTTCGCGGCCCCGTTCTTCCTGCTCGCCCTCTTCCCTCACTATCTCAACTCTCTGCCCCGCTCAGGTGAGTGGATGGTGGACGTGAAGAAGTATCTCGGATTTATTGAAGTGGCGGCAGCCCTCAAGTTCATTTCGAACGGTGAGCTTATCTGGGCACCAGGCATCCTGACCCGAGAGGTGTATCTCGCGATTACCGCGACAATCTTTACGATTGCCGCCTTCTGGCTCTTCGGTTGGCTTCGCATCGGAAGCGAATCACCGAAGATTGGATACGCCCGTCAAGCGTTTGGCATCGTCAACATCCTGTTTGCATGGTTCTGGTTCTCTGGCCTAAACGGCGCAAATCTCGGATATCTAGAAGCATTTCCCCCGGGACGCGACTACTCCATGATCGCGACGCAAAAGGAAGCGGATATCCCTTGGATCGAAGATTATGAGGAAGGGCAGGCGAAGGCGCAGGAGACTGGCATGCCGATTTTCATCAACTTCACTGGCCATACATGCGTCAACTGCCGGCGCATGGAGGGTGGTGTGTTTCCTACCGCTCAAGTCCGTCCACTCTTTGATCAGGTTGTTCCGATCGAACTCTATACGGACAAACCGAGCGACCCACAGGAGAGACTCAACTCGGAGTTCCTTCAAAAGCTTACGAATCAAGTCGCCAACCCAACCTACGTTATCATGAAACCTGACGGCACGGTTGTGGACACCTTCTTCGGATACGCCGAAGGCGACGCTTTCGGAAACTGGATGCGGGCCGCCATCGAAAAGGCGAAAGCGTAATGGTCACGCCATTCTCTGCGGGAAACGTCACGATTGGTCAGGGCGACCTCGTCTTGATCGGCGGGCCATGCCTCGCCGAATCCTTCGAACTTTGCGACCACGTCGCAAGCATGATGAAGGAGGTGACGACACGGCTAGGAGTTCCGTACATCTTCAAGGCGTCGTTCGATAAGGCCAATCGAACCAGCGCAAACTCGCAGCGAGGGGCGGGCATGGATGCGGGATTCGATATTCTCGCCCGAATCAAGTCCAAGTACGACCTTCCAGTCACAACAGATGTCCATCTTCCCAATCAATGTCAGCCGGTCGCGGAAGTCGCTGACATCTTGCAGATTCCGGCCTTTCTTTGCCGCCAGAGTGACTTGCTTGAAGCCGCCGCAGGAACTCGCAAACCGGTGAACGTCAAGAAGGGTCAGTTTCTTGCCCCGCACGACACGAGCAACATCGTTGAGAAGTTGCGAGCCTTCGAAGCCAGTGGCATCATGCTTACTGAGCGCGGGACCTCCTTTGGCTACAACACTCTGATTGTCGACTTCCCAGGACTAGAAGTGATGCGGCAGAACGGAGTTCCCGTCTGCTTCGATGCGACCCACAGTGCGCAGCGGCCCGGCGGGGCGGGCAGGACGACCGGTGGTGTGCGGGAGAGCATCCCGGCCATGGCCCGGGCGGCGGTCGCGGTCGGGATTGATGCTTTGTTCTTAGAAATCCACCCTGATCCTGATCGGGCGATGAGCGATGCGGCGACGCAGTGGCCGTTGGATCGTGCGGAGTCCCTTCTGACCGAGTTGATCGCTATTCATCGGCTGCGCGGCCATCAGGCTGAGTGAGTCCACTCTGAGACGACAATCGTTTTGCGGCGTCGAATCAGTTAGTAACTTATGATTGGAACACTAATTCTTCTCTTCGTAGCGCAACCCGTCATGCGACCTGCGTCACCGGAAACGCAGGGGTTCACAGTGCCTTTTGATCGCATTCTAAGTTCCTCAGGGTTACCTGTAGCAAGTGGTGGACAACAACTTACATTGCATCCGAAACTCCCCGCAGACTTCGCGCAACTGGAGTATCTTCCGCCGAACATTCGAGAAGCCGCGCGGGAACTGACACCATTCCCTATCTATGAACTGAATACTCTTACGAACATTCACACCACCACTTGGATTGATGGTCGCACGGGATTGCTGATTGAACGAACGGCCAAGAGCATCGGCGGCGGTCCACGCCAGTTCTACGTGGACACTCAGGTTCTGAAAGCAGCCGACGGCCAGTCATTCCTGCTGAAGCAGGAACCAATCCCGACGGACAGGGAATTGACAAGTGTGCTTAAAGTTCGTGCCGGAGACCGCGAGTTTGAAGCGAAGACCGATAGTGAACAACGATATCTGGAAGTCGATTGGGATAAGGTGCGGTACTTCGGTTCAGCGATGGGAACCCGCCGGTACCGAATCATTTGGTCGCCTTAGACAAGATATCGTCGTAACCACGCCGCATTACGTTCAATCATGGATGGATGCCAGTCGTGTCCCCAGTCAATCTCTACTAGTTCTTTCTCCGTGACGGGCATGGCGGAAAAGATCGCGCGAACTTGTTCCGGGCGTACTGCCGGATCTTTGAGTCCTGCGGTCACCAGCGTTGGCACTGAGACACGGGTTGCGAAGTGCAGAGTGTCAAAGTACGAGAATGTGTACATCGCCCGTTCCCGCCCAAGCGGTTCGGCGTCCATCGCATCCACCAATTCCTTGAGCGGATATCGCCGAACCGGCTGATCGAACACCCAGCGCAGCGCGCCAAAAAAGGGCATATCCGCCGCTACGGCCCGTACCTTTGGGGTCAGAGTAGAGAGCCACATCGCCATTCCCGCCCCTTGGCTCATACCGCTTGCTCCCATTCGGTTCTCATCCACTTCCGATTGGGCTTCCATCACGCGCAAGGCAATGAGAGCATCCTGCGCCATCCTCCGAAAGATGAACGTACTTGGCTCCATCACCCCTTCCGCAAAATAGCCTCGCTCGACCGAATACGTCTCTTGGTGGAAAGGCCCCTCACCGAAAAAGTTTAGGCTCATCGATACAAAGCCAGGGCGCGTACCATACTCATTCGGAAGCATGGACCAGCGTGAGTAAGGCGGAATCCAGAGGAAGGATGGTAGTCGGTGCGCGCCTTCCGGAGCGGCAATCCAGCCATGTTTGGTTGAGCCATCTATCCCCCTAAAAGAAACGGCTTCGATCTCAAAACCATCGCGGGATTGTTCGCCTTGGGGATAACGTCGAAAGTCAAGCGGCGCGGCCAGCGCTTCGGCTGCAGTTTCTTGCCAGAAGGCGTCGAAATCTTCGGGAACTTGGGGTTCGAATCCGGGGTGGCTCATGCACCGACTGCGCGTTGCTCGGCGTCCACGTGGAGCCCTGTGGTCATCAGCCAAGCGGTCGCCCGCTGAATCTCTTCCACCGCACCCTTGAGTCGCACTTGCACCCAACCGAATTCAGTATCCACATTCGCCTTAGTAATGGACACTTCGACATCGAAGTCGCGGCAAAGACGATAGATCCACGGATGAGCAACTTGTTCGCCCCTTGCCGTCAAGTTGATGTCCACTTCGGTCACGAAACTATCTTACCGTCCGACCCGGTCGCGTTCGAGGGGCCTTTCCGTCCGTATAATGAAAGCATGGCCGGGAATCACGTTGATGTGTTCGATACGACCTTGCGCGATGGCGAGCAGAGCCCTGGGGTGCGACTCAATATGCCTCAGAAACTGGAGATCGCCCATGCGCTCCAGAAGATTGGGGTCAACATCATCGAAGCCGGATTCCCTGTCAGTTCGCCCGGCGACTTTGAATCAGTCAACACTCTTGCGCGCGAAATCAAAGGCGTCACCATCTGTGGCCTCACCCGAGCGGTGCAGAAGGACATAGAAGTGGCTGCGGAGGCATTGAAGCCGGCGGAACGAAGGCGAATTCACACCGGACTAGGTGTCAGTGAAAACCACCTACAACATAAACTCAAGTTGACCCGGGAGCAGGCACTCGAACGCGGAGTCAACGCGGTGAAACTTGCCCGACAATACACCGACGACATTGAGTACTTCATGGAGGACTCCGGGCGCGCCGATAAGGAGTACGTCTACCAAGTTGTTGAGGCCGTCATCGCGGCGGGCACCACCGTGGTGAACGTGCCCGATACTACGGGATACACGTTCCCCACCGAGTACCACGACCTTATCAAAGGCATCATAGACAACGTTCCGAATAGTGACAAAGCCGTCTTTAGTTGTCACTGTCATAACGACCTCGGAATGGCCACGGCAAACACTCTCGCGGGTGTCGTGGGCGGCGCACGCCAGGTTGAAGTAACGGTGAACGGCATCGGCGAACGGGCCGGAAACACATCTCTTGAAGAAGTTGTGGTCGCCCTTCGGATTCGAGAGGATTTCTTCGGACAGACGACAACGGTGAAGACGGAAGATCTCTTGAATCTCAGTCAACTGGTCGCCCAGCATACGGGCATGATTGTCCAGCGAAATAAAGCGGTCGTCGGCGCAAACGCTTACGCGCATAGTAGTGGAATCCACCAAGATGGCGTTTTGAAGGAGCGAAGTACGTACGAAATCATTGATCCCCATCTGGTTGGGGCCGCGCGAAGTGAGATTATCCTCACTGCTCGGAGCGGCCGTCATGGCCTGAAGCACAGACTGATGCAACTTGGCTACGACTTCCCCGCTGATCGGTTTGAGGATATCTACAACCAATTCCTCTCAGTCGCCGACACGAAGACAGAAGTGCGTGACGACGATTTGCAAGAACTCGTCAAGAGCTAAGACGCGGCCTTCGTAGCAGCCCCGAGACCTCAGCATGGACTCGGGGCTGTTTTCGCTTAGCCGGCCGGCGTCGCCGTTTCTTGCGGTAAGAACTCGTATTGCCCGTTCTCGAACCGAACTTGAACCGTCTGCCCGTCGCGAACATCGCCGTTGAGCAGTTTCGTCGCCAGCGGATTCATCAAGTCGCGCTGGATCGCCCGTTTCAATGGTCGTGCCCCAAACGCCGGGTCGAATCCTGTCGTCGCAAGTTCAGTGAGCGCCGACTCCTCCACCTCAACGGTGATGCGTCGTTCCTTTAAACGCTCCGCCAACATCGCTACTTGGAGTCGAACGATCGACTTGATCTCGTTTGCGCCGAGCGGTCGATAGACCACAATGTCATCAAGTCGGTTGATGAACTCCGGTCGGAAATAGTTTCGTACCTCGCCGAGCACCGAATCCTTGATCCGATCAAACTCACCCTGCTCCAACAATCCATCGCCGAAAAAGTGCGAACCCAGGTTCGAGGTCATGATGACAACCGTGTTTCGGAAGTCAACCGTCCGACCCTGCCCGTCCGTCAGCCGCCCATCGTCGAGCATTTGCAACAGGACATTGAACACCTCGGGGTGCGCCTTTTCCATCTCGTCCAGCAAGATGACGGAATAGGGTCGACGACGCACCGCTTCCGTAAGTTGGCCCCCTTCGTCATAGCCGACATATCCTGGGGGCGCCCCGATGAGACGAGTTACCGCGAACTTCTCACTGTACTCACTCATGTCAATCCGCACCATCGCTCGCTCGTCATCGAACATGAACTCGGCAAGCGCCTTGGCCGTTTCGGTCTTGCCCACGCCGGTTGGACCCAAGAACAGGAACGAGCCAATCGGCCGATTAGGATCAGATAACCCGGAGCGAGAACGCCGAATCGCGTCTGCCACTACTTGTAGCGCTTCCCGTTGCCCGATGACGCGTTCGCCCAAATGATCTTCCAGTTGGATGAGTTTCTGCATTTCGCCCTGCATGAGGCGCGTGACCGGAACACCTGTCCACTTAGAGACGACCAAGGCGATGTCGTCGCTGTCCACTTCTTCCCTGAGCAGTTTCTGACCTTCTAGGAGTTCGTTGAGGCGCTTTGTTTCATCTTCCAGTGCACGCTCAAGCGTCGGGATGCGCCCGTGCTGAAGTTCCGCCGCTTTGCCCCAATCTAGTTCCCTCTCGGCAACGGCCAGTTGGTTGCGCATATCTTCCAAATCCTGCTTCATCGTGCGGACTCGTTCGATTGCTTCCTTCTCGCTACTCCACCGCGCGCGTAGTCCTTGCGCCTGCTCACTGGTTTCCGCGAGTCTCTTTTCTAGTTGCGCCAGCCGTTCTTTGCTCGCCGCGTCCTCCTCCTTTTTAAGGGCTTCACGGTCAATCTCTAACTGCCGAATCTGTCGCTCCACCGTGTCCAACTCCTGCGGAACGCTATCAATCTCCATCTTCAGGCGGCTCGCGGCTTCGTCTACAAGATCAATCGCCTTGTCCGGCAAGAATCGATCGGTGATGTATCGGTTACTCAGTGTCGCCGCCGCAACGATTGCAGAATCGGTGATCCGGACACCGTGGTGAATCTCATAGCGCTCTTTCAGTCCACGAAGAATCGAAATTGTCTCTTCAACGCTAGGCTCGCCCACCAAAGTAGGCTGGAACCGGCGTTCAAGCGCCTTGTCCTTTTCAATGTACTGGCGATACTCATTGAGTGTAGTCGCACCTACGCAGCGAAGTTCGCCCCGCGCGAGCATCGGCTTGAGCATGTTTGCCGCATCCAGACTGCCTTCTGCCTTTCCGGCACCGACCAGCGTGTGCAGTTCATCAATGAAGAGGATGATCTGGCCCTCGCTTCGCTTGATCTCTTCCAACAGAGCTTTGAGTCGCTCTTCGAATTCGCCACGATACTTGGCACCGGCCACCATGGCTCCAAGATCAAGGGCAACAACACTCTTTTCACGAAGGCTTTCGGGAACATCACCCTTGACGATTCGCTGCGCTAGCCCCTCAACAACCGCCGTCTTACCGACCCCTGGTTCGCCGATAAGCACGGGATTGTTCTTCGTACGTCGGCTGAGAACCTGAATGACTCGTCGAATCTCTTCGTCACGCCCGATTACCGGATCAAGTTTTCCCGTTCGAGCGCGTTCAGTCAGGTCGATTCCGTACTTTTCCAGAGCCTCATAGGTGTTCTCGGCGTTGGGGTCGTCCACCTTGCGTCCGGCTCGCAGGCTCTCAATCGCCTTCCGCAAAGCGTCCGCTTGAAGTCCTTCCGCCTTCAAAATGCGACCGGCTGCTCCCTTGTCGTCAGCCATTGCCAAGAGGACGTGCTCAGTGCTTACGTACTCGTCGCCCATCTTGGCAGCGATATCAAAAGCACGGTTGAACGTCTCACTCAAATCGCCCGACAATGTAGCCCCATGCTGAGCCGCTCCGCTCACCTGAGCCCGGGTAGACAAGTCTTGGCGGACCGCTTCGGCAACCGATTCCGCTCGCACTCCTACTCGTGCCATCAAACTGGCGACCGTGCCCTCGCTGTCTTGTGTGAACGCCAGAAGCAGGTGTTCAGTATCAACGGCCTGATGTTGTAGCTCCGTTGCAATCTGTTGAGCGCGCTGAAACGCGTCCTGAAGCTTTACCGTGAGTTTATCAAATCGCATATGAGTCTCTTATACTCAAGTAACGTATAGCGTAGGGTGTTAGGTTTCAGGGTCCCACCGCAAAAGTGATCCGGCACAACGAAATCAGCCCGTCGACCATGACGGCCAACGGGCTGAGATTTTCTCCGACGAACCTATGCCTTGCGGAAACGTCGGCGCGCGAGCGCGGCCAACCCAAGTCCAAGGAACGCCATCGTCGTCGGCTCCGGCACCGGTGCCTTGAGCGAGTTCACGAAAAGCTGGCGGTAATCGCCAGAAACCTGACCGAACGAGTCATCCGGGAATAGGTTCACATTGAGAATCTCACCATTCGAAGCCACCATGATTTCTCCGTCGCTCCAAAGACCGTGAGAGGTGCCACGCACGAGGGCGACGTCGTCATGATAGTAGCCATCGACTGAGTTGACGCCCGCAAAGAACGGACCTCCGTCATTGGATGCCATCGAGACGTTGGAGTACTTGGATCCACCATCAAAGTTGAGCGGCATCATTCCAACGATGCTTCCTCCAATTGTATTGCTTCCCTGATCGGCCAGAGCAAAACAGGCAATGACTAGTCGCTTGCCGCTCATGGCGAAGTTGCCAAGCAGGTTGCCGTTGTTGACCGGGTCACCGCCACTATTCGTGAAGAACAGAACGCGGTCAAACGAGTCAAGGAATCCCTGTGTCATCCCGAAATCGTCATTCACGCCGGTTACAGAAGTGAACTGTCCGCTACCTTGGAGCCAAGCCGCAACTCCAGGCGTATCTCCGCCCGCGTTACCTGTAGACCAAACCAGAACGTTTTGACCAAACGCAGAAACGCTGGCCAATGCTAAGACTGCAAATGTAATGCCTCTCAAAATTTCCTCCAATCCACATGGTGGACAGCCTACAATGCAACATTCGAAGCTCTAAAGTCAACCGGCTTCAGGTTTTTTGCGAAAACCTGGTAATGGTGGTCAGGCGATTGAACCTGAATCGCCCGACCACCTGCCACTCTCTATGGATTTGACATGTCAACGGAGGTGGGTGAGGGCGCGTCCAAAAGATACTGCGCGAAGTATTCCATAAGCCGCTGCTGGAAATAACCTTGCATCGGACCGAACCCGTGGGCTTGCCCGGGCATCATCAACATGTCGAACCGCTTGTTCGCTTTGATGAGCGCATCCACGAGCCGTATCGTGTTCGCCGGGTGGACGTTGTTGTCCATGTCTCCGTGAACCAACAGAATGTGGCCCTTGAGGTTTGCGGCGAGTTCCGCATTCGTTGGAACCTTGATCTCAAACCTCGTTCCGGCGTCTTGTGGTTCATCTTCAACTGACCAGTCGTCCGGAGCGGTGCGGCCCGTGTTTGATCCACGCCCCTGACCTTGACCCTCGTTTGCGGCGACTTCGCGCAGTCCGTGATGCTGCTCGCTCCAGTTCGAGTTGTAGACATTATTGTCGTGGTTGCCTGCACTCGAAACGCCGACCTTGAAGAAGTCGTTGTACGGAGGAAGCATCATCGCCGCTGCCGTCATGAATCCACCGCCCGAGTGGCCGTATATTCCCACACGATTGATGTCAATGAATGGGTTGCGCGCCGCGAGTTGCTCGATCCCCGCCTTCTTGTCCGCTAATCCGTAGTCTCGAAGATTGTAATAGCCGTAGGAGTGATAAGCATTCGACCGAGCGGGGTTCCCGCCTCGGTTTCCAATTTGGATGACCACAAAGCCGAGTTGGGCTAATCTCATGTTCGACGTATACGCTGAGAAACCGGTGCTTACGCTCTCAGTCTGCGGGCCGGGATAGACGTTCGCAATGATCGGATACTTCTTGCGCGGGTCGAAGTCGAACGGCTTCCACATGTTTCCGTAGATGTCCGTAACGCCATCAGCGGCCTTCACGCGGAAGGTTTCTGGCATCTTCCAGCCGGTTTCTGCCAAACGTGTTAGGTCTGCGGTTTCCAGTTCCATGATGATCTCGCCTCGGTCGTTGCGAACCGTAGCCACCGGCGCCATATCCGTTCGACCAGAGACGACAACCGCGAATTTCTTCGAAGGCGATAAGGACGTGTTGTTGTCCGCGTCGCCTGGGTCAAGGATGTTCAGATTCTTCCCATCCAGATCGACACGATAAAGGTGTTGGTAATACGGGTTCTCACCCGGTTCTCGCCCTTCGCATTCGAAGTAAAGCCGTTCCGCCTTCTCGTCGTAATCGGTCAGGCTCTCTACCCGGAATGGCCCACTCGTGATCGCTTTTTTGAGCGTGCCGTCGTTGGCATAGAGATAGAGGTGCCCCCATCCAGTGCGTTCTGACCACCAAATGAAGTCGCCGCCCGGCTTGAGATAGCGAACGGGACGGCGCTCAAGGAAGGCATTCTCGACGCTCTCGGTGAGCAACACCTTCACTTTGTTGTCCGCAAGATTGATCTCACAGAGTTCCATGTTCCTCTGAAGTCGATCACGGCGAATGAATCGGAAAGATTCCGAGGACGTGTCTTGCCAATGCAGGTCGAAGAACTGTTGGTCCTTGTACTTTTCGACCGGTAGCTTCACCAACTTCTTGGATGCCGGATCGAAGCAATGGAGTTCGGACTGCGTCACATTGGCTTCGCCGGGCATAGCGTAGCGATAAGTAACGAGGGTCGGGCGTGGTGTCGCCAGATTGTTTACGAGCCAGAGGTCCGCGACCTTGCGAGCATCTCCTCGAACAACATAGAACCGCTTTCCGTCTTTGCTCCAAGTCACGTTCGCACGGACACGGTCTTCGGGGGGGCGATTGTTTCCTTGACCACCACCTTGTTGCGTTTCGTTCTCTTGTTGCCGCAACTCGTAGTTCTCTCCTTGTCCACGCCGACTCCCGAAACTATAACTGAGTTCGCCATCCGTGGACAGTTGAATGGGATCAGCCTCCTTTCCATCAACAATCTCCACATAGTAGAGGTTGTGGTCTTTTGCGTAGACGTACGCGGTTTTCTCTTCGTTGTAGTTTCCAAACGGTCGAGAAGTCGGTGTATCTTCTTGATTGCGCTGACCACCCTGGCCTTGACCGCCTTGGCCGCCTCCAAACCGCCCGCCACCGGGGCCACCACCTTGCCCTTGGTTCTGCGGTACGGCACCCAATGACTTCAATGTGCCCTTTTCCAAGTCGTATTCAAACCGAACTTGATCCAATACGAAGCGGATCACAGTTGTACTGTCCTCGACAAACGAAAGGTTTTGGATGTTGAGATTGGAACGGTCGTAAGGCTTCCTTGTCAGTTCTGACAACTTGGCTGCCATTTCATCGCTGTCGAATAGAGGCTGTTTCGACCGCTTAGCCGGGTCTACGCGCCAAAATCGGACACCATCGCTTGATCGCCACGAATACCAAAATTCGTCCGTCCCGTTAATCCAGCCAGGAGACAAACTCGTGCTGTAAACGTACTGCTGTACGTAGGAGGAGACGAACCGATTGGCCAACTCCCAGTTCGCGGTCGCAAGGTTGCTCTGTGCAGGTGCGACCACCAGTAAAGCAAGAAGGGCGACTGCGGTCGCCGAAAAACGCGTTCCCATCATGAAATGAACCATCCACACCGGATCAAGAAATGTTCTCCCGGGCTTCAACGTTCATTCTTACCTTGATTCAGGCACGAAACGGTTCCGATTTACGAAAACTGATTTGCAACGCCGAGGATTCCTCGTTGCGTCCTCCCGCAATGTCGGAAAAAGCCTGACTTGAGTCAGGCCTTGGTCAAACGAAATCTCATGATCTCGCGATCTCCACGATAAAGCACGAGTTCACCTTCTTCAACGGCCAACCGAGTGACCTTGGGCAAAGTTTCCATGAACTCTCGCTCCAACGCCATCGCTTCGTCGCTGCCTGCCATCATCGTACTCACCTGCGGGTCGAGCATGATCGTAGGAGCATTCCACTCGTAGACACCGCCAAATACGTTGACACCGGTGTTCCCGCCAAAATCGTGACCGTTCACGTTGAGAATGATGTGGGGCGGCTTGGGCCAATCTCGCAAGTCTCTTTCGTTCAGCGACATAAGGGTCCAGGTAACGCCATGAATCGTTGGTTGATCCACCGGGGCTGCACGAACCAAGACGAGTTCCGCCGCGTTCTTGCCATTCGTCACCACCATCGTGTGCGAATCCGACTCGAATAGAGTGTTGCCTTCGACAGTGATACGCGCGCGCAGACCATAGCGATCCCCTGGCTGAATCACACCGTCGTTATAGGGCAAAGAAAAAGAAATCGGAAGCTGACCGCCCTCAGGTCGAATCGTTACCTCGCTCACATTGACGTGGTCATCTCCCCTGAATCGATCTAGACTAACCGTAACCACTGCCGTCGGAGCAAGGGCGATCCTCTCGCGATAAGCAACTGTGCCTGTGACATGGTTCAGATTCATAGGTTGAGACAAAGTAAGAAGTCCGAAGAGTAAAGCGGTCATCATCACTCATTTAGACTCCCTCAGGAACGTAGAGGCTACGCAAGCCCCAACGAAGATCTCGGAATTTGCCTAGTACCAACGATCAAACGCGGGCACTAGGCAGCAAATGATCACGGCATCCAGTGGACTTTGTCATCGCCAAGCAAGCAATGCACGTAGTTCAACTGACCGTCGTGGTACCAAATGTGGCTCACGGCGATTTGCGCCACCGCATAGAGCGGCATCTCCATCCCAAATGGAGTTTGTACAGGTGTAAGCAACTTTTCATCGCTCGACCGAGCGAACGAAGAGAGGAATGAGTCACTCACCTCCTTCATCTTTTCCGTTGCACCTGCCTTGGTCGCACATGCCGCTCCGAGATCCTCCATCATCGTCTCCGACTGCGGAGAGTCATTCATGACGTTTGTAGTCCAGACCATGAGTGACAGCGCATCGGCCGTCAAGTCTGAGCAAGGGCGGGTGCACCCCCCGAAAGTGGTCGCCCACTTGTCGTCCGGTACGGCATTGATGTCGGCCGAGTACATCCCGACCAAGTTTCCGAGCCATCCCGAGAGGAAGGCCTTAGCGTCGATTCCTTGAGTGTTGTTCATTGTTCTCCATTGAGTTTGCGTTGGGCAAAATGAGCTTTCCTTTGTCCGCTCTCGACTATGGCAAGAAAATGTTAAGGGTAAGTGCTACCTCGCGCTTTCAAATGCTTCTTCAAGTGCCGCGATATCGAATTTGGTCATCTCAAACATCGCGTTCATAACCGCTTCGCATTGCGCTGGCGTCCCAGAAGACATGAGTTCGCCCATTCGTCTCGGAGTTACTTGCCAGAATACGCCAAATCGGTCTTTCGCCCATCCACACGGAAGCGCTTCCCCTCCGTCGGTAATCGCTCCGTAATATGCGTCCACCTCGGACTGGTTTCGGCAACTGATCATAAGAGTTGATGCCTCCGAGAACTCGCACGGCGGGCCACCACTGATAATCATGATCTGGGTTCCGGCAACCTCCACGAAAGCGACGAGAAGGTTTCCGTCCGGTCCCGGTTGGGAGTTTACGAGTCTTGCTTCTGGAAATGCGCTCACATAGTAGTCCACGGCCTCTTGCGCTCGCTCATTGAACATAAGGGACGGAGTGATTCGTTGTTCTATCATTGATCTGCTAGGTAATGGTCCAGGTTGGCCAGTGCGCTTGTCCAGCCATCGCGATGGTCATCACGATCTTCTTCGTATTGGAAGTACTCGTGGAGGAGGGTGATTTGCGTCTCAGAAGGGTTGATGGGGAGTAACGACACAGTGATCTGCGTGGTCGGCCGGGTCTCGCCGCCCCATATGTAGTTCCAAGTCAGAACAATTCGCTCGTTTGGAACCAATTCGGTGAACTCACCATGAACTGGATGTTCGGAACCGTCCGGGCTCACCATCGTGATTTCGTAAGTGCTCCCGGCGGTTCCAGGTGTCTCCGCAGACTTGACCGTCATCCCTTCCGGGCAGTGCCATTGTCGCAACTGCTCTGCGTCAGTCCACGCGCGGTAGATGCGCTCGGGTGTGGCGTTGACAATCCTCTTGACTTCAAGACTCAGGTTTTTCATGGATTCTCTTTGAGGAACGATTCAAGTTGATCGAGTTGGCGATTCCAATAGCGTTCGTAGTAATCGAGATACGCTTGGGCATCCCGAAATCCGGCCGGTGCAAGCGTCGCAAGCCGCTCCTTTCCTTCCTTCCGTGTCTGAATTAGGCCGGCCCGTTCAAGGACGCGGAAATGCTTTGCCACCGCTGCAATCGTCATCCCATATACCTTCGCGAGGCTGGATGCCGTCTCTGGTGCCTTCGTAACCCGGCGCAGAATGTCTCGCCGGTACTGGTTGGACAGGGCGCCGAAGACGTTGTCAAGCGTTTGTTCAACCATGGCGTTTACTATACCCTTTGGTATAACAACGATTCTGCCCGTAGGCACTCTGCTTGAGTTGGCGGAGGGTCTCGGTGAACTCCGAGCATAATTCTTGCTTGGATGCCCGTCGCGGGCAACCCTTCCCATGCTTGAAACGAAAAACCCGAACGGGTTTCGGGGCTTCGCCCTGTCTTCCCCTCTGAATGCGCATATCGCTCGCCTCGGCATCCACACGCCGACCCCGATTCAGGATGCGGCGATCCCTCTTGCGCTCGCGGGCCATGACTTGATCGGAATCGCGCAAACGGGCACCGGGAAGACACTCGCCTTTGCCCTCCCAATGGCCATGAACCTAAAAAAAGGTTCATTTGGAATTGTCCTTGCCCCGACGCGTGAACTCGCGGTACAGATCGAGGAGACGTTTGCGAAGTTGCAGGTCAAGACGGCCTTGGTTATCGGTGGCGTACCGATGCACCGGCAGGTTCGCGAGTTACGCGCACATCCAACCGTCATCATTGCCACGCCGGGCCGGTTGATGGACCACATGCGAAGCAAGACAGTGAGTCTGAGTCGGTGCGCGATCGCCGTTCTTGACGAAGCCGATCGAATGCTTGATATGGGTTTTGCCCCGGCTATCCGCACCATACTCGAAGCCACCCCAAGTGCAAGGCAGACGATGATGTTCTCTGCCACTATGCCAAAAAACGTGGTCGAACTAGCTGAGAGTTATCTGATCGACCCTGAACGGGTTGAAGTCGCCGCTCCCGGAACCCCTGTTGAACTGATCGAGCAGGAAGTGGTCGTGGTGCATAAAGAGTTCAAAGCCACGGTTCTCCAAAACGTTTTGCGAGAGAACAAGGGCTCTATCCTCGTTTTCGCTCGTACGCGGCACGGGGCTCGCAAGATCGCCAAGAACATTCGTGCGCTGGAGCACACCGCCTGTGAGATCCACTCGGACCGGACGCAAGCGCAACGCAAAGAGGCGCTCCACGGATTCAAAATTGGGAAGTACCGAGTGCTCGTCGCGACTGACATCGCGGCGCGCGGCATTGACGTCAAGGACATCTCCCTGGTGTTGAACTACGACGTCCCCGAGAATCCGGAGGACTATCTTCACCGTATTGGACGTACCGGTCGGGCGGGAGCGAAGGGGCGAGCGATTACGTTAGCCACTCCCGAGCAGCAGAAGGATGTAAGTGACATCGAACGGCTCATGCAGGTCAAGATTCCGGTGAATCAGGCAGGGAGCGCAAAGTTCTCGGCCTCCGCCGAGCCAAAGGCATTCCCAGCACGGCAAGCAAGGCGCAACGCAATCGCGAACAACCGACGGCGCAAACCTCGGTAATCCCGTCGGCCAAAACGAAGAAAGGCACGGAGCGAACTCCGTGCCTTCCTCTCGCTTCAGAATCAGGTGATTCTTACTTGCTGGCTTTGCGTCGTCGAACCAAGGCGAGGGCGCCGAGACCAAGAGCGACCATGCTGGCCGGCTCCGGAACCGCTTGACCCTTCACGAGGAACGGAAGTTGAACGCCAACTGTCGTACCTGCATCCACAAGCGGGTTGAAGGCGCCACCGGTGAGCGATTGCTGAGCGTTGTTGCCACCCGTGCCCCAAAGGGAAGTCGGGACGGCGGGTTGCCACGGACCGCTTGCGAGCGTTCCACTTGCTTGCCAGGACAGCCAGTAGGTGCCAGCAGAAAGTGTAAAGTCTGCGACATCAACTTCGATAAGTTGCAGTCGTCGCGTTGTACCCGCCGTATCGGTCGAAGTTACGCGATAGACGCCTGTAGCATTGTTGTTCGGGCCACCCCACCAGGAATTGGTGAAAGGATCCGTCGAGTTGGTCGGCAAGACCGGGCCACCGCCGGCAGTGGAGATTCCCCAGTTGACGCCGGTCATCGTTGGAGTCGTTGCGCCCGTCTGATACATGAAGAAGCACAAGGACGTGACTCGGAAGTCGCCGGTCACCGTGAAGTCTTCGGCAACGGAGTTTCCGTTAACGATCTGGGCACCAGCGCCGAACAGCGACTCGGCACCTTCAAGGGCACTTCGATCACCACCGTTGGTCATGCCACCAGCGAAGTTGACCACGCTGGTCGATCCGAAGTTCGCGAACGCCGAAGCGGTCCCGACCACGAAAAGTGCTGAAATAACTAGCTTTCGCATTTTGTTTCCTCCCTATCCATCAGTCGCATCACGAATCCCAACGATACGCCCTACGACCGCAATAGGTCCGACCCATAGTATAACCACGCGGGCTCAATTTGAACCCGTAATCATAGGGGCGATTTCGAAAACAGGTAATTCTGACAGGACAGATTGTGACGGCAGCGCATCCGTTACAGGTTCCTGCTTCAAACTTAGATGGTGGCGAACCACCGTGTCATTGACTTGACCGATACATTCCAAGTTAACCGGGACTAATCGGCCAAGCAAGACTCCCAGCCCTAGATGTGAAGAACCTTGCCGATTTTCCGAAGCAAGTCATCACGGCTCACGGGCTTCGCGAGATGAGCATTGAATCCGGCTTCGATCGCGCTCTGGCGGTCCTCGTGTTTCGCGAATGCCGTGAGCGCGATGCTGGGAATTTCGCGGACGGCCTCGTCATCAAATTTTCGCAACATTCGCATGAACTGATAGCCATCAGTTTCCGGCATGCCAATGTCGCTGATAATCACTTCTGGCATGAAGACCGGCACGATCTCCAATGCATCACCCGCCGATGACGCCTCTTCCAGAACCGCTCCCGTATCCGAGAGAAGCGCAAGCAGCATTGCTCTTGTCCCGTCATCATCCTCCACGATGAGGATGCGTCGACCTTCTATTGAATCGGGAATGGGAAGGCTAGACAGATCAGGGACAGTTTCCGTTTCCACCGTGAGCGGAATGGATACGGTGAAGGTTGAGCCCTGACCCACCCCATCACTTTCGGCCGTCACCTTGCCCTTATGGAGTTCCACCAGTTGCTTGACGATCGCCAGGCCGAGGCCGAGCCCGCCGTGTTTGCGAGAGATCGAAGCGTTCGCTTGGCGGAATGGGTCGAAAATGTTCGGTAACACGTTGGCAGGGATTCCATCTCCTTGGTCACTGATAGTTAAGATCGCTTGATCCGACTCTCGGCGCAAATCAATGCGGACGGTCGTATCGTTTGGCGAAAATTTCAATGCATTGGTAATCAAATTAGCAACAACTTGGTGCAAGCGATCCGCATCCCCCATGATGAAGACAGGCTCATTCGGAATCGTCTCATGCAGGCGATCCTTATTCTCATGCCCACCCCGCAATTGGTGGACGGTGCTCTGGACTACGGCCGCAAAATCCACTACTCGGCGACTCATCCGTAGTTGGCCTGTGACTATGCGACTCACATCGAGGAGATCTTCAATCAGTCGAGACTGAATGTGAGCCGCCTTCTTGATGCGCTCAATCCCTTCGGAAACGTCCTCCGGAACAGAGGTTTTGGCAGACAGGATCTCCGTCCAGCCAATGATCGAGGTCAGAGGGGTTCGGAGCTCATGCGAAAGCACCGCAACGAACTCGTCCTTCATTTTGTTGGAGAGTTCTGCGGCGCTTCGTGCGGCTCGTTCGGCAGCAAGGGCTCTCGCCGTTTGGGATTCCACCGTCTTCTGATCCGTTACGTCTTGGACAAAAATCGCAAGGTGCCGCTCACCGGGACTTGGAAACATTCGGATCTCGTACCAGCGCCCCGTGTCTTTCGACAATGACTCCACCACGGTGGGAACTTCTCGATCCATCGCTAAGCGAATCTCTTGTTTCAGACTCTCATTAGAACTGTCGGCAAACAGATCCCAGACGGTCAGTCCCTCGATATCTTCTCTACTCCGACCCATCAGATCAGCAAGCGCACGATTCGCGTGAACGATTTTCCAATCGCCATCCACAACGTAGAAATAGTCGGTGATTCGATCGAGGACGGCGTCCAACTGCGCTTTCGATTCATCACGTTCGGCGACCACGCTTTTGACGGCGGCCGCGTACGCTCTTAGCCCGTCACAAAGCAGCGAGATGGACAACCACGTCAACAGAAACGCCGTCAGAGCGAATGCTTGGTCTCCGTTGACGATCTCGAAGCTATTGTAAGGCTGGACCAAGAAGAACTGACCGCAAACGAGCCCCAGCAAACTTGCGAGCACTCCTGGGCGAAGCCCTCCCCAGGTTGCGGCGAGGATCACAGGAAGTGAATAGAGGACAAATGGACTGGAATGCGTGGCCCAACCTTCAATAGAGAATCGAATCCAAGTCAGTAGCGCGGGGCCAAAAACTGCGACCGCGTAACTTAGGATGGGGCGGCTTGTAAATATCTTGTCCAGCCCACGCATAGAATTAGAGTTTATTCGGCTCTAGATAAAAAAGCCATAAGAATAGTTATCAGTGCTATCGACTTCGATGAACGAGTAGAGTCTCATCATGGACTTGGGCTGGTTGGATGTTTGCCTACGAGTTGCTGATGTAAGCCATTCTCGACGGTTTTATGAATCGCTTGGCTTTGTTCGCGTCGAAGGAGACGACAATGAAGGCTGGGCAGTGGTGGTTCACGGTGAGTCTCGCATCGGCCTTTACGAGTCACAACATGTAGGCGACGTGCCAATCACGCTGAACTTCCGGGGAGGCGACGTGCTTTCTGTTTCCGACCACCTCAAAGCAATGGGGGCAACGTTCACCGTAGAACCGGTCGCACATGCTCGTGGCGGTGCATCCGCTACCGTTCTTGACCCCGACGGCCATCCGATCTTTCTGGATGCTGCGGCCGGCGAAACGAAGAAGGTTCCTTAGGAGATCCTCTTAGACGACTCGGAGAATGCGACGGTCGGTGTATTCCTGGCCGAACATGTCCTTGGTTCGCACTTCGACCGTGTGGGTTCCCTGCCGCATCGCGGGCAGGTTTCCGCGCCAAAGGTGCCGCGTCGTCGAAGGATTCGGAAGTTTGAGCCCCGCAGGCGGAGTTTCGCTTTGCTCGGCAGCCTTCAGAGCCACGAAGTACGGGCACTGACCCGCAAAGTTCTCCATGCGGTGCCATTCACCTCCATTCACCCGCAACTCTGTCACCGATCGCTCTGACCCAGCAAACACGTTGACCGTGACCACCGTGCCTTCAACCTCTGAAGC
This sequence comes from Fimbriimonadaceae bacterium, assembly GCA_019638835.1. GTDB lineage: Bacteria > Armatimonadota > Fimbriimonadia > Fimbriimonadales > Fimbriimonadaceae > JAHBTC01. Next base: position 10,809 of record JAHBTC010000004.1, on the reverse strand, counting down.
GGGTATCTCCTCGGGAATCCAGATGTTCATCTGTTCGTCAACCGGGCGGCTTGCGGGACGAAGAGTAATCTTATAGTTCGTTCGATCAAACTCCACGATCGAGTAACCATTCGGGCCCCCATCGCTCATCGTAGCGTGCGGAATCCCACGCTCATCCGGCGCACCTTCCCACCATGAACCGCAGACCGTTACATGGTTGACGTGATGATGCGGGGTCGCACCTTTCCAGCCGTCGGCTTCGCCGATGAAGGTGTGAGCCGCAACATGGGTATGCGCGGAGAACGATAAAGTGTGGGGCCGATCTTCGATGAGTCGGTAGAGCGCTTCGCGGTTCGTGACATTGACTAACGGGATGTGCATACACACCACGAGTAGGTTTCCTTTCGGCACAAACGCCAGATCATTCTTGACGAACTCCAACTGTTCGGGCGTGAGTTCGCCTCGATATCCTCGGTTTTCACCTCCCGACCACATCACGTCGTTGAGAACAATGAAGTGGACGCGTCCGTAATTGAACGCATAGTGAGTAGGGCCACTCACGCGATGCCAAGTCTCAGTGGCTTGGTACGTGTCCGGTGATTCAAAGTTCAAGTCGTGATTCCCGACCACGCTATACCAGGGCAAGTCGATTGTTCCAATCACCGCATGAAGACTCTCGTAGAGGGAAAGATCATCAAACATGATGTCCCCGAGACTCATCCCGAACTTGCAATCCATAGCGGCGGCATCACGCGCGCATTGTTCCACGACATCGTGCGCAATGTAATCAATCTCCGTTTGGTTCCGGGGTTGCGGGTCACCAAACATCACCATCCGGAATTTGTCTGGTTCTCTCTCGGGCGACATCCCGAAGTCAATGCTCTGGGGTAGGTTGCCGGTTGGTCGAACACCCGCGTATTCATAACTTGGTGAGCCTTCGGGTTTGTGAACATAGTACGACTTCGGCTTTTTGAAGTGGTCCAACGGGAATTGCCATCCCGACGGCTTGATCACAAAAATAACGCAGTCGTCGGTTACGGGGAGACGATATTTTCCATTCCGATCCGTACGAACTACATCGGTTCCGTTTGAAACCGAAACATTCGCGATCCCGACATCTCCGATCCGCCGCACACCGAGTCCTGCCCGGTCATGGAAGACATAACCCTCCGCGTAACGCACGCCATCTTGCTCAAGGAGCGAACCGAGATCAAGATGGACCGCTTTCGTGAGATTGGCAGCCGAGAGACCGGCGAAGGCGACGGCTGAGTTACGCAGAAACTCGCGACGATACATGCGTCAGACCCTACCCCGCTTGAATCAGCCGAGACGTTACGAGAATGTAAAGGTGTCGCACATCGTGGGGTAATGTCGCTTTATGATCACTTCTTTAGCGATCGCTCTAATTGCAGGTTCTCAATCCACTGCACTGGAGCCGAGTCTGAACACCCATCTCGAACCGTTCAGACCTTATCTCAACCGCACATTCAAGGGTGCCTTGGGTGATGGCGCATCCGAGGCGACCGACGTCAGCCGCTATGAGCGAGCGATGAACGGTCAAGCCATCCGCAACCTCCACAGCGTCAACGACGGCGAGTACGGAGGCGAAACGCTGATCTATTGGGATGCCAAGAAGGAACTGATTGCCTTCATCTATGTAACCACGGCCGGATTCCAGACAGTTGGCACCATTTCCTTTGAAGGGCCCGTGATGGTTTCCCTTGAGGATGTGATCGGCGAAGCGGGCGGCGTGACGAAAGTGCGTGGCAAGTCTGAATTGAAGTCAGATGGAACGATGACCGTTACAGCGGAATATCTGCGGAATGGCGATTGGGAGCCAGGGCGTACGTCCATCTACAAGGAGGACTTGACGGCCAAGATCGTGTTCAAGTGAAGTCAGTGCGCCTATCAAGTTTGTGCCGATTCAAGCCTGGTGTCCGTCACAGTTTCGTCACACAGGGATTGACAACATTGACGTATGCGAAACAATCGCGTACGAACCAAATCAAAACTGGCGACCCAGATTATCGGCTCATTGCTCGTGCTTGGTGCGAGTTTCCTCATCACTTCCTGCGGAGGAAGTGGAGGCGTTACGCAAACCCTGAACTTCACTCGGTTCGCCGCAACGAGAACCTATGAAGGAGGTTCTCCAAACCGCGGACAGCTTGTTGTCTTCGACGTTACCAATGGAGTTGTTACTGAAACAGCGACTGCGAACGGGATACTAGGACGTGGAATTCGAGACATTGGTTTCTCGGCATCGGGAAACAAGGTCTTCTTGATTGACAATCAAGTTGCTCGCTTGCACCGATTCTCATTCAACGGAACAAATCTTTTGAAAGAAGGCTCATGCCTTGTTCAAACTGCTTTCTCAACGATTAACTCTATCCTCATCCGAGGAAACTTCGCGGTCATGGGTTTCGGCACAAATGGAGTTATTCCGGGAGACATAACGACCGTGGACATAACCACCATGGCACTAGATGACACAACCACTAACGGTACACAACACGGGCTCTCCACAAACGCACATGCTATGGTAGAGGTAAATGGACCGAGGATTGTTGCATCTGACGCCGGAAGCAATTTGCTATCCTACTGGGATTACAACTCTTCGACCGGGCAAGTTGATGCCTCAACCAAAGCCACAGTGCCGACGAGTGACAACGTGAACAACTTAGTCTCGTTGTTCAATGGAAATCTACTCGTGAGCCTCGGACAGAGCGCAAGTGGCGAGGCAGAGCTTCGGAGCTACACAACTACCGGTGGCTCGATCACACCAACTGGCAATGTAATTTCGTTGACGCCTGGAACACCTGTTGCCGCATCGCCAAGAGGCGTTATGACTTCCAGAACAGCAGGTGTTCAACATACAATACTCGTTGGTCTTCCCAACGGTGACGTAGCGAGTCTCCAAGTGAACTCGGTTGGTGGCTTCTCTAGTCTAGTGACGTCTGTCCCATTCATGCCAAACGCTCTTACAACTTGTCTCGTTACTTCAGACGAAAAGTATTTCGTGGCAATCGATGGGACAGGCGCGGTGCATACTGCCCCATTTCTGTCAACTGGAGCGCCAGATCTGACGCAACAGAACACCTATAATTTGCCATCTGCCATTGCAGTCGATCGGATGGTGCGAATGGACTAATCGCGAAACGAGAGACGATTAAAATGGACACCCTTATTGTCTAGGGAGGTAGCTCCCGCCGGACGCTCTAAAAAGCGTAGGGCGGGAGCTTTGTTATTCGTAGTTAGACGAGTGCACTACAACATTGACTCGTCAACACTTCGAGGGTTCATTGATCAGGATGGGCTCGCGCCTGCGCCGGTGTCATTCCGTATTGCTTTCGGAAGGCCGCCCCGAAAGAACTTGCGCTCGCGTATCCTGCTGCAAAAGCAGCTTCGGCGATGGGAACACCCCGAAGCACTTCTCGGAGCCCGATATGAAGTCGCCCCGCCTGCATCCAGCGCCCGACGCTCATCCCCAGAGATTTCTGGAATCGCCTATCCAAGGTTGCGATCGATACTGACTCTGACTCGGCGAACGCCGCGACATCGGGAAACTGAGAAGGATCATCAAGAAATTTATCCGCCGCAATCGCATCAATCTCGACCGCAGGAATCGGAAGTGAATACGGAAGTACTCTGACGGTCGCAATTTCTGACGCAAGTAAAGTGATTAGAGCGCGTTCGATTTCGGACTTGCCGGACAACGGACCGACCAGACAAGCTTCACGGATCAATTCTCGGAGAAAGGGTCGAACTTCGATCACCCCTGAATCTCGCTGGAGCGTCTCGGGCGCAAAGTAGAGACTTCGAATGCGCAGCGCACCCTTCGTTCTCATAGTCCAACGCTCACCCCTTGGAATCCACATCGCCCGATGAGGCGGCACAACCCATCGCATTGAGGCGGACTCAACACTCATCACTCCACTCTCGGCGTAGGCGAGCATCGGCCACTCCAAAGGTGGCCACGCAACTTCATCCGCTCCGGGATGATCTAGAGTCCAAAATCGGACGACGGATTGGTCATTTTCCGGTTGACGAGTACTCGACACGTTTTGCTGATTCTGCACTAACTCTATCAACACGTTACGCCGTAAAGTGAAGGAATGCGGCCATTGAACTCTGTTGCCCATTTCGCCATCAACGTGGAGGACACCGACCGGGCGATGACCTTCTACCGAGAAGTATTCGGTTGGAGCTTTAACGCCTGGGGCCCGCCCGGCTTCTTCATGATCGACACGGGTGACGGGATTCCAGGCTCGTTACAAATGCGCCAAGATGAGCCGTTCCCTACCCACATCGGCAACTTCGAATGTTCGATTGCAGTTGACGACGTCGATCGAGTCGTCGCCCTAATCGAGGAGAATGGTGGCGAGGTCACGCTGGCCAAGGTCACCATCCCTACCGTCTGCGATATCGCCCGGGTCAAGGATTGCGAGGGAAACACCTTCAGCATCGTGCGATACCTTCAAGCCGAATGAAGTAACGTCTTCTAATGCTTGCGTTGACGCTCCTTTTGTCACAGTCGGTAAAGGCAGAACCAGACTTGACTACAGTCCGGGGCACCGTGACGGCACTCTACAATGTGATATCGGGCCCGGCGGGTGAAAAACGAGATTGGGATTTATTCCGTTCGCTTTTTGATAAGGACGCGAAGATGATTGTCACAGGCACGAATGCGGCCGGCACAGAGATTCACCTAGTGTGGACCCCTGATTACTACGTGACCCGAAGCGGTCCCGTTCTGGAGCAACGTGGCTTTGTCGAACGGGAAATCAAACACGTCTCCCACGAGTTCGAGAGTATCGCGACGGTGTTCTCAACCTACGAAACCAGGATGGGCGACACAACCGAGACGACACGGGGCATCAACGCCATCCAGTTGACAAAGCACGACGGTAGGTGGTGGGTACAAGTGATCGCATGGCGAAGCGAGGATTCGAGTCACCCAATTCCGCCCGAGTTCTTACCGGGGATTCGCTAAAATCCCGCTGTGCCACACCGTGAGACGTTTGCAATTCGCGACGAGTACATCGAGTTACAGCAGTTGCTGAAGGCGGCGGATGTAGTTCAGTCTGGTGGTGACGCGAAGTACCTTATTCAAGAAGACTTGATCGAAGTCAACGGCGAAGTGGAAAATCGTCGAGCCAAGAAGTTGCGGGTGGGCGATGTGATCTTAATTGAAGGCGAACTTGAGATCACGATTGTGTCGCGGTAACTACTCGACGGCCGTTCCGCCGAACCATGATCCGGCGATTGTCGCCCCGCCGAGTTGTGCGACGAGTTCTCGCGGATGATTGACCCGCCACAGTGCGAGATCGGCACACATCCCCGGCCGGAGCATCCCCACCGATGCGGATAGACCAACCGCCCGGGCCGCGTTGACCGTCATACCACGTAGGGCCTCAGCGGGGGTCAATCCGAAAAGAACGCACGCCATGTTTCCGGCAGCCAAGAGCGAATACAACGGCGACGAGCCAGGATTACAATCGGTTGCGACCGCCATGGGAACTCCCGCTTCTCGAAATTCGGTTACTGGAGGCCGTTTTTCTTCCCGCAGAAAGTAATAGGCTCCCGGCAATAAAACGGCAGTCGTCTCTGCATCCGCCATCGCACGCACACATGTCGAACTCGTGTACTCCACATGGTCGGCGGAAAGCGCCCGGCATCCTGCCGCTACCGTTCCGCCACCGCAACCCGTTAACTGATCCGCGTGAAGGCGAACCGGAAGACCAAGAGATCGGGCGGCATCGAAGTACCGCAGTGTCTGCTCCGGTGTAAAAGCGATTCCCTCACAAAATGCATCTGCGTAGTCTGCCAGACCTTCTCGCGCAACTGCCGGCAGAACTTGGTGAATGACATACTCCACATACGCATCGGAATTCTCAAACTCGGGCGGCTTCACGTGAAGTCCGAGGTATCCGGTCACGACACGGACAGGCCACTCGTCGGCGACGGCCCTCGCCGCCCGAAGCATGCGCAGCTCGGTATCGAGGTCTTGTCCGTAACCTGACTTGACATCGAGAGTTGTAACGCCTTCTGCAACGAACTGAAATGCACGCTCGACCGCGCTGTCAACGAGTTCGTCGTAACTCGCATCACGGGTCGCGGCGACCGTGCGCAAGATTCCGCCACCCTCCTGAGCGATTTCCGCGTAGGATTTTCCGTGAAGTCGTGCCTCAAACTCGTCGTCGCGACTCCCTGCCCACACGAGGTGCGTATGGCAATCCACCAACCCAGGGGTCATCCAGAGCCCTTCACAATCCTCTTCGCGTTCGTAGATTGCGCCAGATGGAGGTTCGTGCCCGATGAAATCAATCAGTCCATCTTTGACACCGAGGCAAGCGTCACTTCGCTCGGCGAGACCAAGTCCATCCATCGTGGCTAGGTTCACATTGCGAAAGAGAATGCTCACCGCCACGACTCCGCGATCATCCAGACCATCCTCGCGGCTGTCCTTGCCGTTCGATAATCTACATCATATGTAGGATTGAGTTCGGCGATATCCGCAATCCGTAACTTCCCGGATCCAGCGGCGAACTGGATCAACGGTTCCAGCACCTCAAGCGCAACTCCACGGGCTGCAGGAGCGCTCACGCCAGGTGCAACTGATGCGGGCAGGACATCCAAACAGATGGTCATGTACAGAACGTCAATTCCGGCTAACCATTCGTTTAGCTCTTCCCTTGCCCCGGCAAGATGGGCACCCGTCATCGCTTCGTCAAGGCGGATCAGTGTGCCGAACTCGCTTGCCCGGAAGAATAGTGCTTGAGTGTTCGCCGCCCTGCTGATGCCCATCACGGCGTACTTCGTCTTCGCACCGCCTTCAATTAGGGCGGCCAAAAACGATGTTCCGGAAGTCGGTCGCCGTTCATCTCGCAAGTCGAAATGAGCGTCAAAGTTGAGAATCCCAATCGTTGAGTCCGGCATGGCCCGACGCAATGCGAGGTAGGAGCCATACGCAACTTCGTGCCCTCCACCGAAGCCGATCACACGTCCTGCGCCAATCGCATGGGCGGCAACCTGAGCGTAGACCTCGTGCGAGTTCTCTAGATTCTCGTCTTCACACGTGACGTCACCGAGATCTACAAGCGTCGAAACGCTCCCGACGGGCAGATTCGCCATTGCACTGCGAAGAACCTTCGGCCCTTCAACAGCCCCGACACGGCCCTGATTTCGGCGAACTCCCTCATCGGAAGCAAAGCCGATCAAATGAAGGGCACCCGCTTCCAAGTCCGGTGAGCAACGAACCACCTGATGCCATCGTCGCCCGGCTTCCCCGTCTTGAACGTCGTCACGCCCGGTCCAAGGTTCAGACACTTTTCTCAAACCTTGAACTCCTCGGGCAACTCAACCATCGCTTCCTTCATCGCTTGCTCCATCGCCTCCAAGTCGGCGGCGAAGTAGCGGTCCGTCTCGTAGAACGGCACGCGCTTTCGGATGGTACGGTGAACGGCTTCGAGGGTTGCCGACGACCTAAGCGGGCGATGGAACTCAATGCCCTGGGCCGCCGCCATTGCTTCAATCTCTACGATCTTCTGGGTGTTCTTCGCGACTTGTACGGCTTTGCGAGAACCCCAGGTCGCCATGCTAACGTGATCTTCTTGGTTGGCGCTCGTCGGCATCGAATCCACGGACGCCGGATGGGCAAGCGTTTTGTTTTCGCTCGCTAACGCCGCCGCCGTTACGTGCGCGATCATGAAGCCGGAATTCAAACCGGGTTCCACGACGAGAAAGGCAGGGAGTCCGCTCAAATTGTTGTCGATCAATAACGCAATCCGCCTTTCGCTAAGTGCGCCGATCTCGGAAGCAGCAATTGAAATCTGATCGGCGGCAAACGCAATCGGTTCAGCGTGAAAGTTCCCGCCGCTAATCACTTCCCCAGTATCAGGAAAGACAAGCGGGTTGTCCGTAACCGAATTAATCTCAATCTCCAGTGTGCGTTTGGCCGACATCAAGAGATCGTAACAGGCCCCCATTACTTGCGGCTGACATCGAAGCGAGTACGGATCTTGCACTCGCTCATCGTTATCAAGATGCGATGCCCTAATCTCGCTGCCTTCAAGCAGTGACTTCAGAACCTTCGCGACGTAGACCTGCCCTACTTGTCCACGAACCTCGTGGATGCGCGGGTCAAACGGTGCGTCCGAACCTCTCGAGGCATCGGTGCTCATCGCTCCGGCAACCAAAGCTTTGTGGAATGAGTCCACCGTCCGAACATATGCATCGATTGCGAGCGCTGTCGAAACTTGAGTGCCGTTCAGAAATGCGAGACCTTCTTTCGGTCCGAGTTCGATGGGTTTCAAGCCGTGGTCATCCAGTGCCTTTTGGGCGGCAACCGGTTCCCCATCTTCGCCAAAGAACCATCCCTCACCCATCAGCGCATGTGTGTAGTGTGCGAGTGGAGCTAAGTCGCCTGATGCTCCGACCGACCCTTGCGACGGAATCACCGGAAAGAGGCCAGCGTTGTGAATTGCGATCGCTCTTTCCAAAGTTTCGCGACGCACTCCCGAGAATCCTTTCGCCAAAGACTTCAACTTGAGGTGTGAGACGATCTCTACGATGTACCAATCCAGATTAGGGCCAACCCCGACCGCATGCGACCGTACGAGATTGGCTTGCAACTGGGAGTGTTGGTCGTCCGGGATGTGAACCTTCGCCAACTTACCGAAACCCGTATTGATTCCGTAGGCTGGTTCGCCGCGATGAACAATGTTGGCAACTACGGCCGCCGCTCTCTCAACCCTCGCCCAATCATCGCCTGTGATTTCAATGCGCCCGGAATAGCATCCTTGAATGCGGAGCGGACTCACGAATCACCGGGGCGGTTGAGCCCCTTCTCCCGCGCAATGCGCTCGGCGATTTCGTATCCCGCATCGGCGTGGCGAATAACACCTATGGCCGGGTCGTTCCAAAGAACTCGTTCCAAACGGGCGGCCGCATCATCTGTGCCGTCCGCGACGATCACTACTCCACTATGTTGTGAATAACCCATTCCAACGCCGCCACCGTGGTGGAAACTCACCCAAGTCGCACCTCCTGCGACCGCCGACATCGCATTGAGGAGCGGCCAATCACTAACAGCATCGCTACCGTCTCGCATAGCCTCCGTTTCGCGGTTTGGGCTGGCGACCGATCCGCAATCTAGGTGATCGCGACCGATGACGATCGGGGCTGACAATTCTCCAGATCGCACCATTTCGTTGAAGGCAAGGCCCGCCCGGTGTCGATCTCCGAGCCCTAGCCAACAGATGCGCGCCGGTAGTCCTTGGAAGGCGATTCGCTCTCGCGCCTGATCCAACCAACGGTGCAGTGGTTTGTTGTCGGGGAACAACTCCTTGACCTTTGCGTCTGTTTTGAAGATGTCTTCCGGGTCGCCACTCAGAGCCACCCAACGGAACGGGCCCTTCCCTTCGCAGAAAAGAGGACGGACGCAGGCCGGAACGAACCCCGGGAATTCAAATGCATCGGCAACTCCTTCATCGAGAGCGACTTGGCGGATGTTGTTACCGTAATCAATCGTCGGCACGCCCAAACGGTGAAAGTCCAGCATCGCCTGAACGTGGATCGCGCAGGATTTGGCCGCAGCCTCGGAAAGAGCGCGTTGGTCGGCCCGGGATCCGGTGCGGGCTTGTTCCCATTGCTCGACGGTCCAACCTGCCGGCAGATATCCGTTGATTAAATCGTGCGCCGAAGTCTGATCGGTGACAGCATGGGGTCGCGGGCCCCCGGATTCTGCCCGGCGTACGAACTCAGGCAGAAGTTCAGCCGCGTTCCCCAGTAAGCCAACGCTCGTTGGCACGGTTGCGCTGTCCAGAATCTGGATTGCCTCGTCAATGCTGGTCGCTTTGTGATCCACATACCGGGTGCGGAGTCGAAAGTCAATGCGCGATTCCTGGCATTCGATGACGATGCAGTGCGCACCGGCAAGAACTGCCGCGAGTGGCTGGGCGCCACCCATCCCGCCGAGCCCCGCTGTCAAGATCCACTTTCCGCGCCAATCGCCCCCGTAATGCTGTCGTCCAAGTTCTACGAATGTTTCGTGAGTGCCTTGTACGATGCCTTGCGAGCCGATGTATATCCAAGAGCCCGCCGTCATCTGCCCGTACATCATCAACCCCTTGCGGTCCAGTTCGTGGAAATGCTCCCAGTTCGCCCACTTGGGAACGAGATTGGAATTTGCAATCAGCACACGCGGAGCATCTGGATGAGTTTTGAAGACGGCCACAGGTTTCCCTGACTGAACAAGCAGCGACTCATCAGGTTTCAGGGTACGCAGTGCGACGAGGATGTTCTCAAACGCCTCCCAATTCCGGGCTGCTTTGCCTATGCCGCCGTAAACCACGAGGTCTTCGGGACGCTCGGCAACCTCGGGGTCAAGGTTATTCTGAATCATCCGGTACGCGGCTTCGATCTGCCAGTTCGCGCACGAGAGGTTGGTACCGCGTGGCGCCCGGACTTCACGGGCATTTGAGGTCATGCTCATAGATTAGTCTCCAAGTACGCATCCACGCGCGACTTCCCGAACCAACTGCACCGGGTCTCGCTGTAGGGAAATCACAGTAGATCGCGATGCCTCCGGAACGCGGCCCGAAAGTTGGCGCAGTGCCTCAATTCGCAGTTCTGGTCGCGGATCCATCAGGTAGGCCGCAACCACGGTGAGCGCTTCCTGTGAACCGACAAGCCCTAGCGCCTCCAGTGCACCGCGCGCCTTTACTAAGTCCGGCTCTTGGGCCATGCGGTCGGCGGCCGAAAGAAGGGCTTCGGGATTCTTGGACAAAAGCGACACCGCCGCCCGCCTGGTTAGTAAATCAGGGTGACCTA
>JAHBTC010000039.1 GCA_019638835.1 Fimbriimonadaceae bacterium | reverse complement strand
CCCGTTGCCCTAGAGTTCGGGCGGGTTCAAACGGTATTATTTGCCTTCGCCTCCGGTGAGCCTGCCGGTTGCGTGGCGAGTTCTGCCGTCTCATGAGACAGCATGTCTACCTAGACGGACAGAATCAACCAAAAGATTCCTAGGCGGTGCGATATGAAAGTTCGGGCCAGTGTAAAGAAGATTTGCGACAAATGCAAAGTGATCAAGCGCAACGGCGTTGTGCGGGTCATTTGCGAGAACCCGAAGCATAAGCAACGTCAGGGCTAAAGGAAAGAGGAAGAGTAATCCAGTATGGCGCGTATAGCAGGTGTAGACCTTCCGCGAGATAAGGCGGTTTTCTACGGCATTCAGAGCATTTTCGGTATCGGTCCGAAGATTGCAACTGAACTCTTAGCCGAAACGGGGATTGACCCCCGAGTCAAGGTTCGAGATTTGACCGACGAACAGATCGCTCAACTTCGAACTCTGATTGATTCCAAGTACTCGGTGGAAGGCGACCTGCGTCGCGACATCTACTCGAACATTCGTCGCTTGATCGAAATCGGATGCTATCGCGGCTTGCGCCATCGTCGCGGACTCCCGGTCCACGGTCAAAACACTCGTCGTAATGCCCGAACCCGCAAGGGCAAGGCCAAGACGGTTGCCGGCAAGAAGAAGGCGAAGAAGTAAGGGCGCAATATGGCAAGAAAACCAACCTCCCGTGGCAAGCAGAAGGAAAAGCGACAGGTCGCTCACGGTCACGCTTACGTCCACTCCACTTTCAACAACACGATCGTTACCATCACCGACCCGGCAGGCAACGTGCTTTGCTGGTCAAGTGCGGGCAACGTGGGCTTCAAGGGAAGTCGAAAGGGCACGCCATTTGCGGCCCAACTTTCTGCCGAATCCTGCTGCAAGAAGTCGAAGGATCATGGCTTGCAATCGGTTGACGTCTTCCTCTCGGGCCCTGGTGGCGGACGAGAGACGGCCGTTCGATCGCTCAACGCCAATGGGCTTGAGGTCAAGTCCATCCGCGACGTTACCCCACTCCCCCACAACGGCTGCCGACCGCCCAAGAAGCGCCGCGTCTAACCCCGAGATCCACGATGCCGCACATTCAAACGCTCGATATCACTTCCACCTACGCCAAGTTCGTACTTGAACCTCTGGAGCGCGGTTACGGTCAGACGATCGGTAACGCGCTTCGTCGCGTTCTGTATAGTTCCATTCCTGGCGCGGCGGTTTGCGCCGTCAAGATTGACAAGGTGTTCCATGAGTTTGCTCCGATTCCCGGTGCAAAGGAAGACACCACTGAGTTCCTTCTCAACCTCAAAGACCTCGCGATTGCCGTTGATCCGGAGCGAGAAGATGAAGAGGACATCGTCCTCAAAATCGAAGTCAAGGGGCCGGGTCGAGTAACTGGTGCCGACGTAAAGTGCCCTGAAGGCGTTGAGATCGTCAATCCCGAGGTTTATCTTCTCACCCTCAGTGAACCGAAGGAGAAGCTGGTCGCCGAACTCTACGTGGAAACGGGAGTCGGATATACGCTCCCCGAAAAGCAAGAGAAGTACAAGGGTGTGATTGGTCTGATCGCCACAGGTTCGCAGTTCACCCCCGTAACCAAGTCCAACTATATTGTCGAGCAGACCCGTGTTGGTAACCGCACAGACTACGAGCGATTAGTCGTAGAAGTGTGGACGAACGGCTCGGTCGCACCAAACGACGCAGTGACGCAAGCCGCCCACATTCTTGACAAGTACTTCCGCATGTTCTTCGAACTCGGACGAGTCGGACTGGGCCGAGAAGAGATCGGATCGGACATGGATGAGTCGGAACTGGAGAACATTCCGAACCTCAGCATCGAGGATCTGGACTTCTCGCAACGCACTTTCAACTGCTTGCGACGAGCAGGAATCATCACGCTTCGCCAGTTGGCCGCAACCAACGAAGGCGAACTGACCAGTATTCGCGGTTTCGGTAAGAAGTCGCTCACCGAGGTGCGCGAGCGCCTGCTGCAACACGGAGTTGAAATGAAGGCTCCTCGCGGAGGTTTCGCCGCGATCGACCTTCTTGACGACGACGACTTCTAAGGAGAGAATTCACCATGCGCCACAAGATTGACCGCCGTAAACTCGGATTGCCGAGCGACCAGCGCCGACACCTTCTGAACAACCTCTGTCGACAGTTGATTCGGCACGGTTACGTTCATACCACCCTTGGTCGAGCCAAGGAGTTGCGACGACTCGCCGACAACCTCATCACGCTCGGCAAGCAAGACACGTTGGCTGCCCGACGACAGGCGCGACGCGTTTTGGTCGGACACAGTACGAAGTCGCAAATGCCGAAGAGCCTCGCGGGCAAGACCGCACAAGAGAAGATGCAGGTCATGCAGGAGCGAAGCCTTCTGAACGGAGAAGACTTGGTGAAGCACCTTTTCGTCAACCTGGCCCCGCGCTATACCAAGCGGGCAGGCGGATACACTCGCGTCACGCGGACCGGAACCCGGCGCGGTGATGCGGCGGAAACCGCCGTCGTCGAACTGGTTGACTAAACGCAGACTTCAACTCATCGTCGCTTACGACGGCACCGACTATTGTGGTTGGGCCGCCCAGACCGGACAAAGAACTGTCCACGGCACATTGACAGAAGCGGTTCGCCAGATCTCGGGCGAAGAGACAGAGATCATCGGAGCCAGCCGAACTGACAGCAGGGCCCACGCGAAAGGGCAGTCCTGCCACTTCGACACCGGGAACCCGATGGCCGTCGAAAACTGGGTAAGAGCCCTCAACGACCGATTACCGTACGACATAGCGGTTCAAGCGGTGCGAGAGCGTGACCCGGACTTTCATGCGAGATTTTGGGCACTCGGCCGACGGTATCGGTACCGATTCCAATCGGGAGTCCGCGACCCCCATCGCTCAAGGTTCACGCACTTCATCGGGCCGAGTCTCGATCTAGGGCTCATGCAAGCAGGAGCGAGGTTGCTGCAAGGTGAACACGACTTTCGTGCATTCAGCCAGCAGATTGAACCAGACACAAACACGGTTCGGAAGTTGTATTCCGTGGACGTAACTGTCCGTAAGGACGAATTCATGCTGGATATATACGGAACGGCTTTCGTGCGTGGGATGATGCGACGCATGGCTGGGATGCTTTGGCAGATAGGCCGAGGTCAACGCGACTCCGATGAGATCAACCAACTCTTTGATCCGGCGAAGCGAGAAAGAATTCAGTGGCCCCCCGTCCTCCCGGCGGGTGGGCTCACGCTGATGAAAGTGGAGTACGGTCGTTGGCCGCGCGAGCAAGTGCGAGCCACGGAGTACGACAAAAAAACTGAGGAAACAGAAGAATGAATCGAACGTATACGGCTAAGCCAAGCACGATCGAACAGGCATGGTATGTGGTGGACGCCACAGGCCTTCCTGTCGGGCGCTTGGCCGCCGAAGTGGCAAAGGTGTTGAGAGGCAAACATAAGCCGACCTTCACCTACAATATGGATTGCGGTGACTTTGTCGTCGTCATCAATGCGGAGAAAGCCGTCTGGACGGGCCGCAAGGAAGACGAACTAGTCTATTGGCACACGGGCTGGCCGGGCGGTATCCGCAACATCAGCCGGGGTGACATGAAGGCGACCAAGCCGGACATGATGATCGAAAAGGCAGTTTGGGGCATGCTCCCGAAGGGCAAACTCGGTCACCAGATCATCAAGAAACTCAAGGTTTATGCGGGCAGCGAGCACCCGCACGGCGGACAGAACCCGACCCTGCTCGATATCAGCAAGAAGTAATCATGGCGACCAAAGCAAACAACCGAAACTACGGCACCGGTCGGCGCAAGTGCGCGATCGCGCGTGTTTGGATCGCTCCGGGCGAAGGCAAGTTCCTCATCAATGAGCGAGAAATGAAAGAGTATCTGGGACGACCCGTGCTTGAGATCCTCGCGCTCAGCCCCCTTACTCTTTTGGATCGCGTCGGCGCATTCGATGTCCATGCGTATGTCAAGGGCGGCGGCATCACCGGCCAAGCTGGTGCGATCAAACTCGGCCTCAGCCGGGCCTTGATGGACTACGACTCCGGGCTCCGTCCCGAACTTAAGAAAGCCGGCTTCCTTACGCGCGATGCTCGCATCAAAGAGCGGAAGAAGTACGGTCGCAAGAAGGCGCGACGCGGCTTCCAGTTCGTCAAGCGCTGATTGCGTTTGGTTTTCTCAGTGGCGACGCCTCACCGATTACGGTGGGGCGTCGTTGTTTTGTCTAAGATTGCCTTTTTTGCGCTAAACGTTAGAATCGAAAAAAGATGCCGTTTCGATACTGGATTCGGCTGGTAACGCTTCTCATCGGTGTAGTCAGCGGGATGAATCATCAAGCGCGGATGCCCAGCCCGACAAACGCATCCACCGCCGGGATCTTGTCCGAGCTTGCCACAACGACATTCCTCATGCCCACTACTCATGGATTACCGGACGGGATCGAGAACTCTTTCGGAGGCGATATCCCATGGGCTGACATCACGGCTGCCCGCGCCGCAGCCCTCACGGCGGGCTATCCACCCGCCAACATGGCTCTTTTGATGGCTTATTACTCAATGACTGCGCGGGACATCAACGGAAGCGCGCAGTTTGCCTGGTTCGGCACGGAAGGATTGCTCTATAGCCGTGGTATCACAGCAGTTAACAATCCGGACGGAACCAACTGGCTGGGTAACGCACCGCAGTTACCCGTGAGCGAAGTTTACGTCTTGGCGATGGAGGCGATTGCCGCCGGGAAGTTTGCTGTTGATATACCGGATTTATCCGAGAAGGAGGGCGAGGGTACGACACCGGTCAGATATCTTGCTGGCTCCACACCCCAAACTACATTCTATGAAGTCATTTCATTGAAACAACTGGGCGACGAGTATCAGCGGCTAAAGTATGTGTACCTAAGCGAAGATGAAGTCGAATCGGTGATCGACGGAGGCATAGAAATTTGGTACCTAGTCGAGGATCTATCACACTTGAGAGGCGAATGATGACGGGCATCTTGGTTGCAGCAGCATTGATTGGAAGTGTCGAGGAGTTTGAAACAGGTCGACAAGAAGCCATGTTGTTGGCGGCATTCCAATCAACCCAGATGGGACTCGGTGAAATTGGTACCTTACGCCAAAAAGTTTTCCGAGGCATTGTCCCGATGTCGCTTGGTGAGTCAAGTATTCGGACGGACGGGCCGTCGTCCAACTGGAACTCCTTCGCCGTCCATTACGACTGGGATGTGCCCTCCCGTCCGGATGCAGTCTCGATCGCGACGTCAATTCGCAGGACTGAAATCGGTTACAGACTAGTTTCCGTAACTTCGAGTACAGCGCATGCTGAAAGCCTGAAATGGATTGAAGGGTCCGAGTGGCGATATCCTACACCAACTGACGTGTTGCCTACGATCGAGGGTTTCGCATCGGAGATGTTCACTGCGGTCCCCGGCACAATGATGGAGATTCGGGACAGGACATCAACGAATCATTGGAGTGCGACTTTTCGCGTGAGCTCGACCTGGCGCGGCTACCCAGATCCCGCCGGAGTGGATATCTCATTGGACCTTCGAACCGGCTTGATTTCGAGCATCATGTTTGAAGGTCAGTTCCCCAATGTTAACGGACTCGCCCCGGGTGAATTGCTTTCGGAAGCCGAGATAAAAGAGAGAGCAGATGCGGAAATGCTACGAAAGTTCTATGGCCCGCTGGCCCAGACCGCGGTCGGCAAAGCCCTAGTGACCATCAAGAATCCAGTTTCCGGATCGGTCGAGTATTGGCCGATCAATCAGTTTCTTTACGAAGAACTAACCGAAGACGGCTCCGCGATCAAGCTTCGGGGCAAAAAATGGTATGGCTCGGTCAATGCTTTTTCTGGGGAGACTCAAGTCAGCCTCATGGTTGGTGAGGCGGGTGGGGGCAATCAACGTCCCTTTGACCTTTCAGGCTTCGCGCTTGACTTCGAGCAAGGGATCCTCAAGGTACTTGGCGAGAAGTTTCGCCCGGTGAGCGTCGAAGCCCCCTTAACACGGGAGTTTCGATTCTCTGAGATCGGTTGGTACGTCCAAGGCAATGTATTGCTTCCGCTTCAGATTGATACCGATCGCCGACTAGCAATGGTGTCATTCAAGGGCGAGAAGCATTACTTCCGCTACTGAAGACTCCCCGCCTGCAACCACCCGGCGCGCATCCCGTTGAATTCAGTGTGAGTTGCGGATATTCGCGTCGAAGTGGGTTTGCGAGTTTATCGGCGCAGCGAGATCAACGCGACTTTCCGTCGCTATGCGCTTGGATTGATGAGCAATACGACGGGAGTCCCGACCAGTTGTGGTCGGCATGGTCTTCGATGGTCGCGACCGTCGCCATCATCCTGGCCATTGGCTCGGCTGTGCTGGACGATCGGATCCCAGGGTTTGGTTCCTTTCCGATTTGGGGTTTGTATGGGGCCAGCGTTGGAGTAAGTGCCATCGTCCTCCACTTCATCACATTGCGGCGGCGGATTCGAGACTCAAGAGCGCACGGAAACCAGTTCGTCAATACGCGGCAGTCTCTGATTCAGGCCCGAAAGAACGGTGACTTGAAGAATCTACTCGGGATTGGTGGTGCCGAGAAGATGGACCGGGCCGCGGCCGCACTGCTTCGCATCAAAGCGGCTTTCGACACCGAAGAGTGGCGCAGTAGTCAGGGGGGCGTCTATTCATCGGCGCGTGACAATGCGATCGCCAGCGCGGAAGCGGCGATGTCCCGTCTGATCCTGATGATGTCCACGCGCGGCCCCAGCGAGGATGCGAACAAAATCGTGGATGACTTGAACGCCTTAGCGAGCGAAGCGGAGCAACTTACCCAGGCCAGCGGTCGCGACCGCAGCGCAGAAAGTGGGCTCCGCGAGGCACTGAGCGAACTCAGAGAAATTCGCAAAGCCACCGAGGAAGCACAGGATACACTGACACTGCCAGAGTAGGCGCAAAGATGTATCAAGGCGGTATGTGGGGCGGCCCCCACGCCCGCGAGGATCGAGAGTATCCGTCCCTGTGTGCGTGGATTGACCAACAAATTCAAGGCGGTTACGACAACGTGTGGGGAATCTACGGTGGCGTTGCAGGGACAATCGCTGGACTTTGCGGCGCGCTATCAGGGATTTTGGTCGGGACGATGCCGCAGAACGGACCTATCTTATGGCCGGCAATTTGGATTCCATACTTTGTCGGGATGGGGGCGTATGCTATTTCGATTGGTCGGCGCGCGAAGCGTCTCAAGCAGCAGGAAGCCGAGCGATTCGGCCCAAACTGGCAATCAACTCGAAATGGGCTGCACGTCGCTCGTTGGCGCGGCGGTCTAAGGGCCACTTTTGGCGACGAAGGCGCCCGGCTTCTCGATCAGTCCGCTGGAAACGCTCTCAAGGTCTTCGCGACAATGGACTCGGAAGCCTGGCGGGCACGAAATGATGGGGTTTATGGTTCGGCCAAAGAGAACGTGAAGCGGAACCTTGATGCGGCGATGGCACGCCTCATCTTGTCGCTCCAGGCAGGAGGCGGTGTACCGGTCCAGGCCAAAGAGATTGCGAGCGATATTCAGTCTCTCGCTGAAGAGGTGGCGGCAATCTCGGTATCGCCGGAGGCGACATCTCAGTCTGAAAGTGGGTTGCGGGAGACTCTCAGCGAACTCAGAGAAATTCGTTGCGCGACGGATGAGGCGCAGGAAGCCATGCGAATAAGTGACTAAATAATCGTCTTCTTCCAGCCGCCCATCGGGTCTTTCTCGCGCATAGTCTGCACACCAACCACGTCGCTCGGATCAATATCCAGCAACCGTAACCAGTCGTCCAGTGCGTCGTTCTTCGGGAATATCTCGCCCTCAGCGTACTCTTGGCGGAGCGCGTCGCTCAGGTCATCTTCTGTCAAACCATTTGGTTGGTCCGGTGCTAGAAGGGCTCGACGGATGGCATTGTCCTTCGCCCGATCAACGACCGATTTGAGGAGAGCACCACTCACAAAATCACTCCAATAGAGAGTTTCGCTGGACGCATCCCGCTTCAAAACGCGCAAGAACTCGGTGCGTTCGTCCTTCCGCCAGATATCGGCTACGATTTTCTCAATCAGGGCCAAGCGAGCGCATCGCTCGCCGTCGTGTTGCTTGGCTGTTTCAGGATCAATGGGGAGGTTCTCATGCAGATAGAGGGAGAGAATCTCTTTGGTACCTTCGCGGTCGGGGCGCGATACCTTTACCCGACGATCAATTCGTTCGGGCCGAAGCACGGCCGGGTCTATGTAATCCGGACGGTTGCTCGTCAGGATGACAACGACGTTCTCCAGAGCAACGAGTCCATCCATCTCGGCGCAGAACTGCGGGACGACGGTGTTGCTGATATTCATCCATCTCCCACTTGAGCGCGTGCGGAGCAGCGATTCGGCCTCGTCCACAAAGATCACAACCAGGTTTCCCTCCTTGGCCCGCTCCCTCGCGGTGGCGAAAATTTCACGCACCATGCGCTCGGTCTCGCCCAGCCACATGTTGAGAATCTTCGGCCCGCTGATGTTGAGAAAGACCTCTTTGACTTCATGCCCTACCCGCGCGCTGTATTCGCGGGCGAGATTGTAGGCAACGGCCTTGCCAATCAGCGTTTTGCCGCAACCAGGAGGGCCATAGAGCAAGATGCCCTTCACCGGGTGCTTGTCGTACTTCGCGAACAGGTCGGCGTGGAGCATCGGATACTCCAGGCTCTCGCGGATGAGGGCGACCGCTTCTTCTTGGCCACCGATCTGGCTCCAAGGGGTCTCCGGAACTTCCTCCAAGAAATAGTCGCGTTGCGCACGCTTCGGTAAGTGTTCAATGGCCAGTCGACCCGAGGGGTCTAGCCGCACCTCATCGCCGTTTTTGATGGTTGTTTCGGCCAGTCCCGCGCTCCGCTCAATCAACCGACCGGACTGGCCCTGCGGATCCGAGGAGACGCGCAAGCGACCGTCCTCCAGCACGTCCGTCACCCCTACGATGCCCCCGTTGGTTGCATCGTCCAGAACGCCGACCACGGCATAGGCATCGTTGAGTCGGATGCGCCGACCGCTGGTCAGTTCCTCGATGTTTAGATTCGGGTCAACCATGGCGACGAACTCCGTATCGCCTTGGCAAACAAGGACCGTGCCGTTGTCGTCAAGCCACTTCAAGAAGACGCCGACCCGGTTTGCGGGGCTACTCAGCTTTTCATAGGCCGCTTCGTACTGGGCGAGGAGTTGCTCCTGATCTTGCTGTGATTTCTCGGTGTCATTGACTTCGCGTTCGAGTTCTGCGAGATAGCTCTTTAGGCGCGGGTCTCCATCGGGCGCAACCTCTTGGATGCGCCGCAACAACTGGCGGATTGGAGTCTCCTCCCCGGGGGTCATGCTTGTTCTACGCTACCCTCTCGGCTGACGTAGCCAGCGATGGGACGCACCCTAGAATTGGGTTACTCGGCGATGCGAATCGAGTTTCGGTGGGCTTCTTTCAACGCCTCTACGAGGGTGGTCACGAGGTCCGTCAGGAGCGGACGGCGCACGATGTGAGGCTCGTGGCTTCGGTCAGGCGAAACCCAGATCAACTCAACGAACGAGTTTCCATCTTCCCCTAAGACCATCGAGACGTCGCGCACGTGTTCCTCGGGAGTCTCGGTTAACTCTAAGGCTTGGACCAACGATTCCGCGAGGTTGCCTCGGCGACTCTTCCGCTCGGCTTTGCGCTTGAGGCTGTCCCGGCTCGCACTATTGATCAGGTCATCAACCATCGAGGCGCCGTGTTCGGGCACGCGACCGTGCCGGCGTCCGCCGGCGATTCCGATGCTGAACCCGACCGGATTCGGAACACCTTCCACGTGGATCGGCTCCATCTTCAAAAGCTCGGCCAGGGCCTCGGCCGACTTGCGGTCCAAAGTGGTGCCAATCGCGAACTCGTCGCCGCCGTATCGAACCACGAGTTCTCTGGCACGATCGGTGACTTCGGTCAAGCGAGCGGCAAGGGCCTGGAGCACACGGTCGCCGATCACATGACCGAATCGCTTGTTGTACATCTTGAAGTCGTTGAGGTCGATAAACAGAATCGTGATCTCATGTCCTCGTTCAAGCAAATCCTCACCCCATTCGCGAAGCGTGTCACTTTGGGGCAAACCAGTGAGCGAATCAAACGAGCGACCGAGTTCGCCCAAAAACTCATGCGCCGTGACATAGCCCACATAGTGACCATTATCGGTCACCCATGCCAGTGAGATGTTTGCGGCGCGGAACTGCTCGGCGGCTTCGCGGATCGGGAGCCCGCCACTGAGCGCAAGCGTTACGGGCTCGGCGAGGGCGATCAGCGGGAGATCGGTATCGGCAGTGAGCGCAACCAAGCGCGCGACGCATCCGACGATCCGGTTATCCCGGATCAGCGGAATGGCATCGCGGCCGTCAGCAAGCAATAGCGGCCTCGCTTCGCCAATCGTGAGCCCCGCATCAAGCGGCGGCACGTGATTGGCAATGTCGCGCAATAACGCCTTCATCCTCCTCGCAGAAATCTCCTTGACGAGTGTGGATGCAGGAACTGCGCCTATGACCCTATCTCCCGGGAAATGAGGTCAAAAACTCGTTGCTTCACTAGGGTCCAACGCTTATCTGCGCTTCGTTTGCTCAGATGGACTACGGCGGATTGGGCCATCAGGAACACCTCGCCTGGGTCACGATCAAGATAGGCGGCGACATCGCACTCGACGAAGCGTGCCCCCCGAAGTAGGCTCCAAGCCACCCAGTTCTGTCGTTCCTGTTCTCCGAGATGGGAGAGGGCGCGTTCGACTCCTTCTGCGAAGGCATCCCGGGGATCCCACTCGGTACCAATCGAGATCAGAGGCATCAGCCGGGCGCATGCCGTGAGGGTCCGCCCGCGTCCCCGCCAATCCCCGCTATCTACGGCAAGGCGTTGCAATGCGCCGGCAATCGCTCGATGATTTCCCCCCATCCGATACGCGATGATCTTTACGAGTACGGGGTCGAGGTGCAGGCGCATGAGCCCTGCCATATGCTGGACGAGTCTTTCTCGTTCTTCACCCTGCGGCACGGGAAGCCAAATTCGCTCCCATCGGGTCATGAGAGGAAGTGAAGCACTCGGTAACGGACGCCGCACGGTATCCCCAACGATGGTGGGCAATCCTCGCCGCACTCGGTGTTCTAAGTGATTCGTGATGGCCGCAGCCTGACGCGGATGGAGTCTCACATCTTGGAAGTCATCAAGGATGAGAACACTGTGATTGGCATGGTCGTCGTATGGGGAGCTAAGGAGTCGGGCAAAGGAGAGGGCCGACTCATGGCGCACTGGGACGTCGTTATTCCGAAAAACCTGCGTAACGGTGTCAAGCAGGACAGATTTGCCCCCTCCGGTGGGGCCACCAAGCCACAGCGAGTGAATGCGACCGGCAATGAACGCCTCAATCAGCGTGATCGCTGATTGATTGCTGGGTAACGGGGTGAATCCGGCGACCACATCAAGACGCAGGGGAACACTCGGTCCTTCCCACCCATTTGGTCCGCTTGTGATCGGCCAATCCAACAACGCCATTCCCTATGCCTTTGAGCCGTTTCGGCTCTTCCCCAAACACCATTCTAACGGGTTCTTGACGGCCATCGCTAGCATCGCGTGGGGCTCCCCCTTAGACTCAAATTGGGTCTGAACTAGCCCGAAATAATAAGAAAACAATAAGAAATGTCCCGCGCCGATTCCCACAAAAAGTTTTCCCCACTCCCCCAACTTATCCACACCCCTTGGAGAAGTGAATGTTCAATCAAGTCCGTGGGCAATGTTCGGCCAATAAGCGTCCCAATCAAATGTCGGGCTGTGCTCAGGGTTATGACAGTCAAGGCAGATTTCTCTCGCGAGCGGTCGTAGTTTGTTGAGTTCCGGCGCTTCGGAATGCGCGGCTGCTGGACCGTGGCATGACTCGCAACCGACATCCGCGAGATCGGGAGTGCGGTCTCTACTCCGGAACCCGTCCTCCGCATCCAATCCCACGACGTGACAGCCAACACACTCGGGATCAGCGTCATGCCGGTCTTCCTCAAGCGTCTTCAGTGCGTGGCCATGTTCGCTTTTTAGCCATGTAACGTACGCTTCTTGGTGGCACGACATACAGGCTTTGCTCCCGATATAGCCTTGGGCTGGCTTTCGGGGCATACGCGCCAAGAGTTGCTCTTCGCGAACCCGGTTTAGATACTCGTGATAAAGGTGCTCAGCCGTTGGATCGTCTTCGATCTCTGGCCCTAGGTCAATCGCGTCCATTCCTTGCCACTTGCCGTTTCGATACGAGAGCCGGAGAACCGTCTTTCCTTTCGGCCCGGGAGAAACGAGCCAGGTCCCCCCAACGCGGATGGGTTCACTCGTTGCGCGGTTCGGATCGCGAAAGACGATGAGCCTCAGTGCGGGGTGGTTCGTCGCGACCTGCTCGGCAAAGGATTGATCTCCGTCAAGTAAGAGAATGGGTAGTTCATTGGCCGCACTTGCATCCTCAACGAGTTGGCGGACTGATTGGTCAAGAGTTGATGGCTGACCCTCAATCGCTGAAGCCAATGAGAGCGGCTCGCTTACCGCCGATGAGATGCGCCACGGCCCCTTCGTCACACTCTGCTCCCACGACAAGTTGCCTTGGGGGGTCGCAGAAAGAGAGACAAACGGACGGTCACTCAGGCGTTGCACGGCCGCAAGTTGACCAATCCCGAGTCGAGCATCTTCCGTGGTCAGTTGAACGGCATCCACGCCTATTTCTCGCCAAATCTGGGCCAATGCGTCAGCTTTCAACTCCGCTTGGCGCCCCGGTTCTCCGGCGAAAGAGCCCGATTCAAGGATAAGTGTCCGGCCTTCCACGGTGAGGCTCTTGATGAGAGACGTTCGGCGACGAACTCCGCCACTCATTGGTTTCGTGCATCCGCAGGGCGATAGATAGCCTTGCACGTCCCCGCTCACGAGGACGATCCATGCGTCGTCGGCCGGGCTCGAAGTCGGCTTCGACATCCAGCCCGCGATGGCAGCGGCCGCCGCCAGCCACCATCCGCCCTTCATTCGACCGTGCCTGTGATCGGAATCTTGAGGAGCGGTTGGTTCGGGTCATCGAGCGCAACCGTGATCGTTGCCGTGATGGACCCCCGAATACCTTGACCGCTGAACTTCACATCCAGCCTGGTGTCTCCATTGCGCCCCGGCTCGCTGACGGAAACTTGGAACGCGGGATCGTCGCAACTTACGCTTCGAACCTTGAACGGCATTCCCGGCCGCGAGAGGATCACCCAAGCCGCGGTGGGTTGCGCCTTGATGGATCCGAAGTAAATACGCTCTGGTAAGGCCACCACGCCTTGCTGCACCGGGAATGTGTACGGAAGACGCGCAATGTATGCGTCTGGACTCTGGACATTGAATCCAATCGAAGACCGCCCGATTGGTAACTCTTCGGGAAGAGTAACGAAAATTCGATATCCCTTTCTCGGCATTGGGTTAGGTTCACCGAGCGCTGGATCGGCCATCATGCCTTCCCATGGCTCGATTCGTGCCTTGACACCCGGTCCCTGCGGAACGACGCCGGTGAGGGTTACTGGGTCGGAGGAGTCGGACCAGAAATAAACCGTAACCGTTTCGCCTCCACGACGTGCAACGTACGCCCCTTCGCTTTCCAAATAATAGCGGTAGCGCGGTCGCACCTGTCCATGAAACTCGATTCGTCGAACCGGATACTCGGGGTCACTGCTGTAGATGTAGATGGATTTGTGGAAGGGACCAGGGAACTGAGATGTGTCGATCAGTCCTTCAACCAACACGGACCCTCCCGCCGGAATCGCACCCGGTTGTCGTACGCCAAAACATCCGCAATCTGGAGTCACCGTGACTTCCGTTGGCGCGTTACCGGGATTCGACAACTGGAACGAGAACGGGACGCGGTCGCCCTGTAACATGGGGGGGAGTTCGATGCGTAGTGGGTCAGCGTGAAGTTGCGGCTTTGGTTGGGCCAAAGGTGTCTTGAGGGCGACAGCAGTCCTTAGGTCATCCCCAAGTTTGATCAAAGCTCGGGCAAGAATCGGCTCTTGTGGGAAGAGGCTCAATCCGTTCCGCAGGTTCAAGTCGGTACGACCCATAGCGCCGCCGGGGCGGACATTGCGGGCCAATCCCAAGAAAGATCCGATCCCGAAACCGACCTCATTGGTCACCATTTGTGGGTTCGCAGGTTGAGGCGGGTCTAAGCGGTAGCGGGCGATCACTAAGTCCACGCGAGGTTCGCTCGGGTCGTCACTGGCGAAAACGACCGCGCCCTGAGGGATGACTCCTCCTTCCGCCGGGGGAATGAGGTCGGTGAAGGAAATCCGAAGGTCATCGCCGCCCTCCATGCGGATATCAAGTTCCGGAAGATAACTCTTCCAGCGCTCAATCGCCTTAAGGACCGCTTCGCGATAAGCGGGCTTCCACTCGACCGGCACTTCACCGTCGTCATATTGGATGCGGATGGTTTTGCGCGGGAGGCGACGCGCGACAAGTTCGGCTTTCGCCCAGTCGCCCGCCGCCATCGCCTCATAGACACTTTGGGTGGTCTGTTGCAGGGCTTCACTTGCCCCGGCCGGGGGCACGGGGCCTACGGAGGGTTGCAGGGCCACCGCCGCCAGAATCCAAACGCCAATCATGTTCTTCACTCGTACGACGGGTTGAAGGGGGTGAAGTTACTCGAAGTACTCTTCACCCAGGCCCTACGGTCGCGGGATCGTCTGCGAATTCGACGGTGCTCAACCTTTCCCAGCCGAATCACCTGCACTAGGCACGGCGCACTCACTCGGACCAGCACCTAGACCTTAGGTAACCATCCTCGAACTTTCCGGCCGTTTGGCCGCTTCATCTGAAGTGTTTTCACAGAGTTATGGCATACCAAACATCTCTGAAATCGCGGGCTTATCGCTCCATACGACAGGGGCCAGGGTATCCGCCCGGACCCACAATTCTCCAAACCAGGTCTTGTCGTTCGCCTCTTCGCTCGTGTACGCAATAATTAAGTAGTAGGGGTGCGCCTTCGGATCATTCAGATACGGCGCCCTTACCCTTGTCCGACGGTCGAGTTCTTCGACAGTGATTCGAGTTTCGCCACGAATAGGTGGAGTGATTGGAAAGTTAGGATCAACTGGTGCGATGCTTCCATTGGGTCTGCCGTAGATCGGGCCCTTTACGGTGTAGTGCAAACCGCTGGGCCAGTTCCGGTATGCGATTGATGTCAATGTTCCCAGAGCATCCGAGGGCTCCGTATCGGGAACTTGCACGGAACTCCAATCGAGACGATCTACCCGTTCCGACCGGCTGAAGGACAGAAGCCTGCGTGTTTGGGCATCAATTGAGACCCTATATTTTTCGGTAGAGTGGAATCCTCTATGAATAACGCTGGCCTGCAGGGTAAAGGTCGGCGACGTCAATTCGATCCTGTCAAACTCAGTCAGACTAAGTTCTAGTCGCTGGTGCAAAGTCACCAAGCTCACTTGGTTTACCAAACCGGGAATCATGTCCTGTCGAATCGGCTCAAATTCGGGTAGTCCCTTGCGGTCATTGGGCAGAGTCACCGACTGCCAATCCCCCGTATCCTCACTCACACTAATGGCTAGCGATTCACCGTTCTCAAAGGTCCAGGTGTAACAATTGTAAACGGGTGGGAAAGTGCCTGGCTCGATCTGGCGGAGACTCTTGAAGGTATAGCGGTCCTCACTCCAAGCCGCTCGATAGTCGCAGCTTGCTTGGGCAGGACAAAAGCCTGAGATCATTGCGTCTGCCAAGGGCTTGATCTTGCCGTAGTTTGGATTCTCTTGGGTCCAACAAGCCGCCAGGATCAATGAGGTAGCAATCACTCGCCACCCCACGTTTCATAGACGAAGTACCACTCACTGAACTCTGGACCTTCCTCCGCTCGCTCGCTGGGCGTGAGATACACCCAGTAGAGCGTGGAATTGGGATCACTTCCCGCAAGACTCATAGTAGCTGGCAATACGGTCGTCCCATTCAACGTATAGGGTGTAAACTTTGCTTCTGAGTTAAGAAGAGCCATAAAGGCGTTGTGTTGACCGCTCGCGGTCGGTACTATCAATCCCGTCTTCTCCAGGGCATCTGTGACGTTCAATCCCGCGTAGACATTTGCGCCGAGTTCAACAAAGGCCTCCGACCCATCAACTAGACAATCAAGAACGGCATCCAGCCATTGTGCATTATTCCACGATAAGACCTCCGCGGCACTCCAAAGTGTCCGCAAGGCCTCCACATCAATTACCTTGCTGGGCACTACCACGTCATAACCCATATAGCACCGATTGACGATCTGCCCGCCGAACTCGTCAAGTATCTTCAAGGATTTTGGAGCAACTTTCGAATTATTGCTAAGAGTTTCGCATGACCAAAGGACAGCCCA
Source organism: Fimbriimonadaceae bacterium (assembly GCA_019638835.1). Taxonomy (GTDB): domain Bacteria; phylum Armatimonadota; class Fimbriimonadia; order Fimbriimonadales; family Fimbriimonadaceae; genus JAHBTC01. The sequence goes on along the minus strand of JAHBTC010000039.1, from coordinate 7,644 downwards.
ATGAATGGGGGGCATATCATCGTTCGGTTCGTCGTCAAGGGGGTCGTCAACGACCTCAAAAATGCTCGGTAGCGACGATAGTTGGGTTAGGAATCCCAGCGGATTGCCAGGAGAACTGGAACTCCCCGTGTCATTGATTGATGCCGCGCTGCCGTGACTGGCCACCAACACGCTCGTTGCCGCCTCACTCACCGCAGGATTGGTCAGTACCTGTAACTCCAGTCAGCTCCTCCGAAGGGGACAAAACCGTAGAGCCGTAACCAGTCGCCAATAAGGTCAATCCATTATTGAACAGCTCATCGCAGGATGTTTCGCCGTCCAAGGACGGCCAAAAGAGCGTTCTCCACGCGACGGACGCATTGTGCGTTGTGACTTCCAGGTTCGCTACGGCCACGAGAAGTTCTTCGTCGTCTGTGTCGTGATCGTACGCCCAGCACTTCGCCGTTACCCTCAACAGAACCGTGGCGTTATGATCGAACGGCAGTGAGGTGATTCGAAAACTAATCGAGCCCTCGGTAAGCGAAGGTTCGTCTTGGTCGAAATCTTGCTCGTTGAGCGTGCCAACGGTGACCCAACCGGCCGAGCCTCCTTCGATAGAGCCATGTACTTCCGCCTTCAACTGGAAAGGCACAATCTCGTCAAAGTCCCCTTCGGGCTCTGCGAGAATGCCTCCAAGCAAACCGGCCTGCACTTCGACTCGCGTGCCGCTAATGAGACCAGTCGCTGTATGGCCCTCTAGTATGGAGAGAGTCGCGAGGCACGAAGCATTATCTTCGCGATCTTCATCATCGTCGAAAAGCGGATCCACCGCGAAACTCGCCGTGCAAGCAAACAGGAGCAATGTTGTCCAAAGCGTCCTCATGTCTCATCGTAGCACCTGTCAGTCGAAACAATCAATACGGCATAAGATTGCTAACCGCTTCCTCGAGCTTCGCTCCTTGATTGCAGGCCAACGGTGGGTTGCAGGGCCATCGCCGCCAGAATCCAAACGCCTACCATGATCTTCACTCGTACGACGGGTTGAAGGGGGTGAAGTTACTCGAAGTACTCTTCACCCAGGCCTTGCGGTCGCCGCAGATAGGCTTCCATGAAGCCATCAATGCCACCATCGAGCACTCCCGTCGTGTTGCTCGACTCAAAGCCGGTTCGGTGATCCTTCACCATCGTATACGGCTGCAGGACATAGGATCGAATCTGGCGACCCCATTCGGCGGGCCCGGTTTGACCCCGGATGGCGTCTACCTTCCCTTGGGCTTCGGCTTCCTGAAGTTCTTGGAGTCGGGCGGCGAGCACCTTCATGGCCGAAGCCCGGTTTTTGTGCTGGCTCCGCTCGTTCTGACACTGGACCACGATGCCGGTGGGGATGTGCGTTAGGCGCACCGCAGATTCCGTCTTGTTGACGTGCTGACCACCTGCGCCACCCGCCCGCAATGTCTCGACCTTCAGGTCTTCGGGGTTGATGTTGATTTCACTTTCCTCCACTTCTGGCAGAACTTCGACCTTGCAGAAGGAAGTGTGGCGTCGCGACGCGGCATCGAAAGGCGAAATTCTCACCAAACGGTGGACGCCATGCTCGGACTTCAAGTAGCCGTAGGCGTTGGGCCCCTGGATGTTGATCTGTACCCCTCGATAGCCCGTCACGTCGCCCGGAGTTTCGCTGAGGAGTTCCACTTTGAAGTCATGTTCTTCCGCCCAGCGCAGATACATGCGGTAGAGCATGCTGGCCCAGTCGCAGGCCTCGCTTCCGCCTGCCCCGGCGTTGATCTCCAAGAGTGCGTTCCGGTCGTCGTTTTCTCCGCTGAGGAGTGTGGTGAGTTCGTACTGGTCAATGTCCTTGAGCAGTTTGAGGGCTTCCCGGTCGGAGTCGGCTTGCAACTCATCGTTGGGCTCCATTGCGATCAGTTCACGCATCTCTAATAAGTCGTCAAGACGCTTTTTCAACTCAAGATACGGGTTGATTCGCGACTTCAGACGTGAGAGTCGCTTGAGTTCAGCTTGCGCGCTGGTCGGATCGTTCCAGAAATCGGGATCCTGTTGCTTTTCTTCTAGTTCTTGAATGAGGAGGTGGACCTTATCCAGGTCAAAGATGGCCTCCGATCGCGTCCAGGCGGTTCGGCGCCTTGGACAAAGCCTCTTGCTGTTCTAGGTTCAGCATGGAGGCCGTAGTGTACCGGCGAATGTACGAGTCACAGGGACACGTACAACCTTTGCTCCTATGCAAGGGGCAGAGCTTGGTCCAATCAGAATTTGCTAAGCGCTACGCCGAAAACCGGTTTCGCCCGCCGACCGATAGCCCTTCAATCCACGCCGCACCGTTTGGTGAACCTGAATCTGTTGCCGAGCCGCGTCGCGGGCCGCCGCTAAGAGTTCGAACGCCAACTGCTCCTCTTGAGCCACTTGCTGCAACACTGCCGAGGCCTCGGCCGAGATCGGAGCGAGCGAAAGGTCTTCGACCACATGGCCACGCTCGTCCAGAATCGCTTCCAACGCGTCAAATCGGTCCGTGCGGATGGCATCCGAAAGCAACGCCGTCAAGACCAGTAGGCGCTCGGCGAGTGCCAACGCCGAAGCGCTACGCAGCGGCATCGGTAATCCCATTTCCTGTCGTTGCCGTTGCGGCTTTCGATTCCTTATCCAGGGCCACCCAACTGCCCCGAAGATCGCTCATCACGCGCTGGGCCCGGAGGACAGCCTGCTCGTCGTCCTGCAAGTTGCCCTGTACGAGTTGATCGTAGGTGTAAGAGTAGAGGGCCATCAGGTTCTGCGCGACTTCGCCACCCTTCTCCATATCAAGACACGACATGAGTTCGGCAACAATGCGCTGGGCGCGAGTGAGTTTCTCGTTCTGCTCAAACCGGTTTTCCTGCCGCATCGCCGTCAGGCCAGCGTTCATGAACCGTAGTGCCCCATCGTAGAGCATGACTATGAGTTGCAATGGACTTGCTCCGTTGATGGCCGACTGCCGGTACTGATCATGTTGCGTGCTGGAATAACCCACCTCGTACTCTGCTCCCCAAAAACGAACGCCGAACGCGCCCGCAAGTGAATCTTCGGCGAGTTCAACTCAACTCTTGATACTTCTTGCGATACGGGTAGATGGCGAGGGCCAAAATCACCGCCGCGAGCGCACCGCCAAGCGGTATTGCCCAAGAAAGCCGGTCTGGCCACTCCGGGGCTGGGAGATCAGCGACGGACTTGCCCAGCATGATCTCCTGAAGTCGGAGATACGTAAAGACGCTACTGCAGAGAGCGCCGCCGAGGAACCCGGCAACCCCGGCGGGGCCTGCCTTGCGGGTGGCAATCATACCAAGGATCATCGCCGGCAACATTCCGTAAATCAGCGTGTCTTGCATGCCGGGCACGGTATGGACGGGGAATACGAGATAGGGCCACGAAACCAAGCCGTACACCAGAAACGCAGTCACCGTCACGAAGGCGCAACCCCCCATCAGGTGGTTCTCGAAGTCGTTCTTCTTGATCTTCGGGCCGTCGTAGGGTTCGTCGGTTTTCAGGGGTTCAAAGGGCATGACGCCGCCGTTGCTTGGTGGAGTTTACGCTTTATCGGTGGCTGGGGTTTCCTGATCCATCCGCTTCCGCGCCCCGAGCAGCGTCACTACCGTCGGTATCACCAACACCCCAGCCGCCGTCAGGGCCACTCGCACGCCATAAAGCGCGGTGATCGCCGCCGAAAGTGGCCCGCCAATCATCTCTCCCACCGAGTGCGCCTGGCTCTGGAAACTCAGAATCGTGGCCCGCACTTGCGGCTCGGCTTGGGCGTTCGTCCAGGCCTGAATTAGAGGCGTATCAATCCTCCGCAGCACCCGACCCACCACGAGGCAAAGCGCCCCCAGCCAGAACTGACCGGCCAATGCAAACCCCAGCATCGCCACCATCAATGTGGCGTGGATCGTCGCGAGAAGGGTGACCGCCACGCGATTCTCACGAACGGCCCGACTCCGGCTGATCCATGCGCTCCCGATCGCGGCGAGGAGCGCAGGGATGCTCGCCAGGATCGCCATCCACACGACATCAGGCAGGGTGCCGGGGAAGTGGAGATTATCTTCGAGCTGTTTGGCGAACAAGCGGTCAAACCCCTCGCTGGAGAATCCGGTGAAGAAAACGGCGAGCATGATCGCCCAGAGCATCGGGCGGGCGCGCGCAATGCGAAACCCCTCATTGCCTGTCTTCACCAAATGGTGCCACGATGCCCGATCTTCGCCGTTGGCCCGGTGGAAGCCATTCTCCGAGAGTAGGAGCCACACGAGTAGCCCAGCGGCGATGTTGGCGAGAGCCGAGCCAAAGATCGGCCAAGTAAGGTGAAAAAGTCCGAGGCCCGCACTACCCCAGATACCGAGCACCATGCCGAGGAGGCGCGTGGTGTTGCCCCGAGCAAAGGCTTCCCCGGCGAGTTCAGGGCGGCCTTCGTGGGCGAGTTCGTCGGCAATCCATGCTTCACGGGCACCGCTGATGAACGTTTCCCCGAGCCCCCACAAGGCAGCACCCACCGCGACGAAAACGAGCGTGGGCAGGGCGGCCTGGAGCCCGAAGGCAATGCCGATGACGAACAACCCGATGATGACCGAGACCTTGCGGCTGATGGTGTCGGCGACGATCCCGGTCGGCACTTCGCACAGCGCGATGGTGATCTCCGCGACCGTCCCCATGAGCACGAGTTGGTAGGGGAGGAGGTGGGCAACGTTGTCCTGAAAGAGGAGGTACTGCGTCCACGCCAGCGAGTGGGCAAAGCCCATCAACCCGGTTAACCAGAGGTAGCCAGGGTACGCCGGGATGCGTGGCACCCGTGAATCATGGCATGAAGGAAGACCTCGCCTCCATCAAGTGACGGAGGCGAGAGTATGCACCTCAGATCACGCCTTTCGCCCGCAACTCGGGATAGTGGCAGGCCTTGAACTTCTTCCCGCTCCCGCAGGGACAGGGGTCGTTTCTTCCGATGCGACTCCAATCTACGGATGACTCGTCCACCGACGGGGCCATTGTCGCTACCGGTTTGGATTCAACATCCTCTGGCAGGTCATCCACTCGTGTCATTTGTGGGCTCGGTGCGGCGGGCGCTGCGGGGGCTTGTGGTTGCTGGACCCGAACTTCCGCCCGGAACACCATCTTCGCCGAGTCTTCCACGATCTTCCGCTTTGTATGCTCAAACAGGTCAAACGTTTCGCGCTTGTAGGCGACAAGAGGATCCTGTTGACCGTAACCTCGAAGGCCGATACCTTCACGGATGTAGTCGTTCATCTGGAGGTGATCCATCCATGCGTCGTTCACGGCGCGCAACATGACTTGATTTTCCAGCTGACGCATGACATCGGAGCCCACTTTCTCTTCCTTCAGGTCGTAGGCTTCGACGGCCTTATTGTAAGCGAACTGCTTTAGGTCTTCACCTGGATCCACATCCACGAACTGGTCGAGCGTGCAATAGTCAATCATCGGGAACATCTCGTTCAAACGCGCATACGAGACGTCGTGATCGTAGGTTGGTGTGCCGTCCTCATCAATGACGTAACCAGAATCCACCGCTTCGTCAGTGAGAACCCGGATCGCCTTAAGCAGTTGCTCCTTGCAGTCCATACCGAGAAGAATCTCACGTCGCATTCCGTACACGTGCTCACGTTGGCTGTTCAAAACGTCGTCGTACTCGAGAACGTGCTTACGGCCTTCGAAGAAGTGGTTCTCAATTCGCTCCTGCGTCTTGAGGATCATCCCCGTGATCATCTTGTTCTTCACCTCTTCCATAGGAGGCCAACCCTTCAAGAGCGGGTTCTCCAGGATCTTCGGGTTGAAGATCTTCCACAAGTGGTCTTCCAGCGATACAAAGAATCGGCTCATTCCGGGATCGCCTTGGCGTCCGGATCGTCCGCGTAACTGGTTGTCAATGCGTCGGCTCTCGTGCCGTTCCGTTCCCAGAATGTAGAGTCCACCGAGTTCGCGTACTTCCTCGGCGGCGGCGCGTCGCTCAGTGTCGTCCAACGGGAGCGGCGGCGCGGCGCGCTCCTTACCACCTCGGCGGAACGACATAAACGTGTCGGAGTATTCGTCGCTGACTCCGCCGTCGGCTTCTTCTTGGGCTCGCGCACGCTTGACAGATTCGTCGGCGACGCGTCCACCAAGCAGGATGTCCACACCGCGACCGGCCATGTTGGTGGCGATGGTCACGCCGCCCTTGCGCCCGGCTTCGCTGATGATTGCGGCTTCCCGTTCGTGGTACTTGGCGTTCAAAACGTTGTGCGGAATGCCGTGTGAGATCGCCTCGTCCAGATACTCTCGTTGGCTGGGGTCAAGCTTGTGCTCATCCAAGAACCACGTGACGACTTCTTCGGAATGCGGGTCCACCGAGAGACCGGCGGTGCGCATCGTCTCTTTGATGGTCTCCATCTTCAGTTCGTCAATCGCGGTCTCATAAAGGCGGTCGGCGTCGTCCCCTAACCGTTTGGCGAGTCCCTTGTCCTTCATCATCTGCGCGAACAGGTAGTCCGTGAGAATCAACTTCTGCAGGGCTTCACTTGTGATCCGCTCGGATACCTTTTCGGACATCTCGATGGATCGCGTACCGACGAGGACGGGTTGCTGCTTGGTAAAGAGGCGAAGGATCTCGCGGGCGATGCAGCGAAACTTGACGTCAATGCTCTTGAGCACCACGTCTTCCAGGTCTTCGCGCATCGTGGGGCGGTGTGTCGGCACACAAACAACGTCGAGACCGTAGATCTTGCGGAACTCGTCCTCTTCTGTCTTGGCCGTACCTGTCATACCCGCCAACTTGTCGTACATGCGGAAGAGGTTTTGGAAGGTGATGACCGCCACGGTTTGGCTCTCGCGTTGGACTGTCACGCCTTCTTTCGCTTCAAGGGCTTGGTGTAGGCCGTCACTATATCGCCGACCAAACATCGGGCGGCCCGTGTTTGTGTCAATGATGACAACCTCTTGGCCACGCACCACGTAGTCCACGTTCTTCTCAAAGATGGCGTATGCCTTGACGCTCGCGCTGAAGTGGTGGAACAACTTTGGGTCGTTGGCGATGTTATCAATCCCCATCACCTGCTCGATGTAATCCATGCCATCTTCTGTGAGGGTGGCTTGGTGGTTCTTCTTGTCGGCGGTGTAATGCTCTTCGGGGATCAACGTCTTGACGACCTTGTCCACTTCCTTATAGACGCTGGTGTCTTCCATGCTCGGGCCGCTAATGATGTGCGGCGTCCGGGCCTCGTCAATCAAGATTGAGTCAACTTCGTCAATGATCGCGAAGTTCAGTTCGCGCATGCTGAGTTGCTTGATATCGAACGCCATGTTGTCGCGTAGATAGTCGAAGCCGAACTCGTGGTTGGTGCCGTAGGTGATGTCACAGAGATAGGCTTCGCGCCGGGTACACGGACGGCAGTGGAGGTAGCGCGGGTCTTCGTGCTCGTAGGTGGGGTCGTAGGTGTAGCTACCGCCGAGTTCATCGCTATCCGGGCTTTGCCCTTGGATAATGCCCACCGAGAGGCCAAGGAAGTGATAAATCGGCCCCATCCACACTGCGTCGCGACGGGCAAGGTAGTCGTTTACCGTGACAAGATGTGATCCGCCCCCGGCCAGCGCGTTGAGGGACATCGGCGCCACGGCGACAAGGGTCTTACCTTCACCGGTACGCAT